>JBLHNG010000713.1:0-4652 GCA_047621685.1 Myxococcota bacterium
AGCCAGTGCGATGGAGCGTCCACAGCTCGGCCTCGCCGGCATCGAGCGCGTTGGCCAGGTGCCCCACCATCCAGCGGAGCAGCTCCGGGTCGGGGTTCCTCAGCCCAGCGTCAAGGACATCGAGCATCGCCTTCACCAACGGCGCTTTCCGTTCCGAGAACCGGCGAGCCAGCACGCCGGCTCCCTGGCGGAGTCTCAGGATGGAGGTCCGCAGCCGGGAGGCTGCACGGCGCTCCTCTTCCAGCAGGAGCCGGTGTGCGATCTCCTCATCGATGGCGTCCTTGGCGAACTGGGCGAGCACGGCGGGTGCTGCCCCCTCGAACACACCCGTCAGCCGATCCGCGGTCGCCTGAAGGCTGGATGCGGTGAAGTCGTCGCCATCCTCGCCGCTGTCGTCATCTTCGTAGCCGTCGTGGTCCTCGTCGCTGACGGTGCCGAAGATGTCGTCGTCGCAGTCGTTGTCGGTGGGGTCCGTGTCGTCGCAGTCCTCGGGGAGGGTGCCGAAGATGTCGTCGTCGCAGTCGTTGTCGATGCCGTCGCAGTCCTGGCCGGTGGTGTCGTCGTCGCAGTCGTCGTCGACGTGGGTGGCCTCTGCGATGGTGGCGGCATCGACATCGGTGTAGCCATCACCGTCGGTGTCCGTCGTCGCAGCGGAGGGCTTGTCGTCACAGTCGTTGTCCGCGGCCTGTTCAATGGAGGCGTCCAGCAGCAGGCGCTGGAGCTTCTTCTGGGCCTTCACCGTCTTCCCTCGGGCATCGGTGAGGTCCGCAGCCAGGAAGGCCTTGGCGATCAAGGTGCTCAGCTTCGGGATGTGGCCAGTGTCGAGGTAGACAGCCGTGGACAGCCGCATGGTGGTCATGCATGCCTTGCAGACCCCGCTGTAGGTGATGTGGGCGCCCGAGTGAAGGGGGCAGGTCTTCGGGGGCACCGGATTCGCGACAGGGAAGCACTGACCGAGCTTTCGGTTGTCGTGCGGCTCGACGAGCCCATCTTTGCGGAGGGCACAGACGACGGTCTTGGCATTCTTGCCACCGAGGCCGAGCTGGGCAGCGATGTCCGCCGGGGAAATCCCCGGGGTCGCTTTGATGGCGGCAAGGATGTCTTCGCGGGCGGTCGTGGGGGCAGCCTTGATGGGTGCGTTCACGGGAACCTCAACAGGTGGTGGGGTGGGTGCCGGTGTCGTCGCAGTCGGCGTCGGGCGCTGGTTCCGACTCCGGAGGTGATCGCCGGGGATGAAGCGGGCCGGCTCGGAGCGGTCGAGGGGTGTGATCCGGGTCACAGCAGCGGCAGCACGGCGCCGGCACTGTCCGCAGGTCGTCTGGTTCAGTCCGCGGCGACGGGGGCAGCCTGCGGCCTTGCAGCGGTCGTATGAGGGGACTGTTGGGCGGTGGTTCACATCGACTCCCAGCCGATTGAGAGGATGAGGAGGGCGAGGATCACGCAGACCCCGCCGGATTGGATGGCGAGCCAGAGGAGCATCAGTGCCACCCAAAGAGGAAGGAGCCAGTGAGCAGGCTGTGTCGGAGTGACTGGGCGCGGACCACTCGACGCAGGCGAGCGTTGTCCTGCATCAGGTCGATCACCACCCCCTGAGAGGCCCGCAGCTCGGCGAGGGTGGCGTCTCGCTCGGCGAGGGTGGCGTCTCGCTCGTCGCGGTACTGCATCACCAGGCCGGGGAGGTTGCGGGCACCTTCAAGGGCGCGCTCGACGATGACCGAGGAGAGCCCCAGCTCCTGCGAGAGGCGGGCGCGCTTGCCGGCGGGCACCTGGTAGAGGGCGGCGACGGTGTGCGCGAGGGCGGTGAGGTGGTTGCGGTAGGGCATGGCAAACCTCAAGCTGCGGAGCGGTCGAGGGCTCGCCGCTCCAGGTGGACGTTCATCGGGGCGGGCAGTGCGCCTCGCTGCGTGCGAAGGAAGCGCCCCAGGTCGAGCAGGAGGGGCAGCGTCCAGGTGAGCTGCTCGGATGCCCCGTGGTCGCGGTTGTAGCGCTGGGCGTAGGCGGCTCGACACATCAGCGAGGTCTTCACCAGCCACTGGTAGGCGCGGAGATCACCCTCCACCCAGGTCACCATCCCCCACGGGATCTCGTCGGGGGCGGGGTAGCCATCGCGGGGGTAGCCGTGGAGGTCGACCCCCCACCGCAGCGCCAAGCCGAACCACACCCGGGCGAGTGCGCCGAGCTGGAGGCCGAGCCGCTGAGCAGGCGTGTTGCTGGCGAGCAGGCAGTGGAGGAGGACTGCGGGGTCGGCGTGGTAGCGGAGGCGGCAGGCCGGTGCGGAGGATGCCCGGACGCGGACGGTTCCACCAGGCCCGGAGAGGCAGTCGACGAGCTGCTCCTCAGAGTCCAGGCCGTAGCGACGGGCGAGCAGGCCGGCGGTGCCCTCGATGATGGGCCGGTAGACCTTCCTGCGCATCGACCAGCAGCCGGGGCAGTAGGAGCCACCGAGGCCGGCGTAGCGGGCGCGGCTGCTGCATCGCTCACAGGATCCGCCGGTGTTGTGGGCCTTGCCACTGACGAGGGAGATGCGGAACGGGGTGCCGGTGTTGATGGCCTCGTCGAGGTCGGCGATGAGGCGGTCGGCGTTGGGGGAGAGGAAGAGGGTCATCTCAGGCCACCTCAGCGAGTTCGCGGTCGAATGCGATGGTGTGGAAGCCGCCGTCGAGGTCATGCAGGAGGCCGACGTCCTCATCGATCCAGAACCGGGCCATCTTGTGGCGGCTCTGGAGGACCATCCCGGTGGTGACATCGAGGACGAGGATCCAGTGACTCCAGGGGTCGCGGTAGACGGCTAGGTTCCCGCCCGCTGCGGTGCCGAGGTGGGCCTCATTGGTCACCCGTCGCAGCAGCGTCAGGGTGCGTGCGTCGTCGGCCTCCAGGGCTTCGAGCACCACATCCACTGCGGCACCGTAGTCGCCGGTGAAGAGGTGGGAGATCTCACGCTGCCACGATGAAGAGGTGAACAGGGCGGCGGCGAGGATGCGGCGATGTGTGGAGACGACGTCAAGCATGGCGGACCTCATGCAGAGAGTGCGAGGGTTACCGGCACGACTGGAAACCAGTGCCGGTTGTTGTTGGCAGGTCGCTGAGAAAACTCAGGGCCAGCGAAAAGCGTTGTGGAACGCTGTGAGGGCGGCGATGAGACGGGGAGAACGACCGTATCAGCGCCAATACTGGATCTTGCGCCCTGGAGGTCTGAGGCGTAATACTGAACGCCTGAACAGAAGTCGAGGACGGCATGAGCACGGCGATCAAGGGCATGGCAAGGGGCGACGGAGCCTACCTGGTCATGGCTGCCCTCGATGAGGGCCGGCTGACCTGGGAGGTGGTTGTGCTCGGCTTCCAGATGCTCAAGACCGAGGACCCCAGCCTCGACGATGCGCTCCTGCTCCTGCTGCTCAAGGGCGGGCAGGCTGGCAGTGTGGAGCGCGTCCCGAGATTCAAGCGCAACGAGGCGGAGAGGCGCTGGCGGCGTGGGGTGCTGAGGGGTGGTAGTAGCGGTGTTGTTACTCACACAGAGACTATACGCTGTGTGAGTAGAGCCGACAAGAAAAAAGCCGAGCCATCTGCTCAGCAGGAGGTTTCCCGCGAGGACAGGCTCGAACTACACGGTGATGCGTGCTTTGAGTTGAGGCGAGCGAGTGACAGCGCCTTCCTTCAGGTGCTGAGCATTCTCGGTATCAAGACACCTTGACGACGGCTTGGCCCTGCTGCCGTTGGTGCTGGACCTCTCGGCGGAGTGAGCTGAGGATGTGCTCCCGGGCGTCATCGCTGCCCAGCTCGTCAACGAGGCGCCGAATCTCCGCCACGACGGGGTCTGCCGGGGGAGTTCCTGAGAGGAGGTCGAGCGGATCCCCGCCGGCCCGCTCGATGCCGTTCACAATCTCTTGGAGCTGCTTGTAGCCGAGGCCACGCTCCAGTCGGGAGATCCGGACCTGTGTGAGGCCGCTCCGTTCGGAGAACGCCTCCTGGGTGCCGCCGAGGCGTTCCCTTAGCGCGCGGAACCGCGCCCCCATGATTGAGCCGACATCAGATGACATGTACTGAGCGTATAGGCGTGGTTTGAACGACACCAGAGCACCCCTTGAGTAGTGATTGTTGCCGGCTATACTCACGTGGCGTATACTCACACCCTGAGTAGGAGCCATGTAATGAGTCTGGGTACAGCCATCCGAAGCCGGCGAGAAGAGCGCAACCTGACCCAGATTGATCTGGCTGCCCTGCTGGGCTGGTCGCAGGCTCGCGTGAGTCGGGTTGAACTCGACAAGGTGGAGCCAGACCTCCAGGCACTACGCGAACTGGGCAAGGCGCTCGATGTCGCCCCCGCCGACCTAGCTGGGCACGCTTTCAGTGAGGCAGCCTGACCAGTGCGGCTACTTCTTCATCCGCTCAGCGAGGGCGCGACTTTTAGCCTCCCCCTCGGTCGACGTCGCCTTGCTCGACGGCGTCGCCTTGCCCGACATCCGCTCAGCAAGGGCGCGGCTCCGGGCCTCTTCCTCACTGGCGGGGGGCTTCTGGGTTCCCCCAGTCGCCTCGCCGCACCCAGCGCAGAACTTCGCACCAAGAGGAACCGGCTCCCCGCACTTCCCGCAGTCCTTTGTCATGCTCTCCCCGCAGCTCACGCAGAACTTCCCGGCGCTGGCCTGGGTGGTGTT
>JBLHNG010000714.1:0-4648 GCA_047621685.1 Myxococcota bacterium
CCGCGCTTGAGGAGTCCAACCAATGACCCCACGTCACCATGCACCCGACGACCTGCTGCTCGGCTACGCCGCCGGAAGCCTCGGTGAGGCTGAGTCTCTCCTGCTCGCCACTCACCTCGCCCTGTGCCCGGAGTGCCGCAGCCGCCATGAAGGGCTCGAGGCCATCGGCGGGGCAATGCTCGAAACGGTTGCTCCAGCCACGATCTCCCCCGATGTGCTCAGCGCGATGCTCTCCATGCTCGATCTCCCCGAGCCACCTCCGTCTCCGCGCCCGACCCTGCCCGCCGCCTTCGCCGACCTCTCCCTTCCAGGTCCGCTGCGGGACTACGTGGCCACCTCCGGGCTGACGGAGTGGGAGATGTTGATCCCCGGAGTGCTCCATCAGATCACCCTGCCAGTCACCATCAAGGGCACCCCGGTCCGGCTCACCCGAATGCGCGGCGGCTTCAAGGTCCCCCGGCACACCCACGAGGGCCGCGAGCTGAACCTCGTGCTGGCCGGCGGCTTCCACGACCGCGGTGAGGGCTTCGGCCCCGGTGACATCTCCGATCGCAATGCGGACGTCACCCACGAGCTGAACATCGACCCGGGCGAGCCCTGCATCCTCCTGGCGGTCAACGACAACCCGCTGGTTCCGGTGGGCATGCTGGCTCATGTTGCAAGCTGGCTGGTGGGTTTTTAGGACATTGTGAGGCGTGGGGTGGTTCAGGACGGTCCTTTGAGGTTGCGGACGGTGGCCGCCGGGCGGGGATTCGCCATTGGGGTCCGGCTGGGACTCGCTGGGACAGACCGCTGCAGAGATCGCCGACTGGCTCGGACCACCCGAGCTCGAGGGCGGCACCCTCATCTACCGGTGGAGCAATTCCGCTGGGCAGCTTCGGCTGACGGTCCGCGATGACCGGGTCTCCAGAATTGTGGTGGATGACACCCCCTGACACAGCTCTCGTGGTCCTCCACCGCTCCCCCGCAGGAGACCGCCTCGGCCTGGTTCGTGCTCCGTCACACCCGGGCGTCTGATGGATGCGACCAGCACATTATCTTGGCAGATGATCCGATGATCCTGTGGTAACTCTCACTGACTGCTCTTCAGGAGGCCCTACCATGAAATTCTCTCGCATTCTTCTCCTCGCCCCCCTGTTCCTCATCGGCTGCTTTGACTCCGACGATGATGGACTGACCAACGCCGAAGAGAAGGAGCTGGGCACCAACCCAGACAAGGCCGACTCCGACGGTGACGGCCTCGATGACGGAGACGAGGTCGACGAGGGCACCGACCCCGACAACGCCGACACCGACGGCGACGGGCTCTCCGACGGCGATGAGATGGACGCTGGCACCGATCCGCTGGAGATCGACAGCGACGCCGACGGCTACCGCGACGGCGACGAGGTCGCCGAGGGCAGCGACCCCACCGACTCCTCCAGCCTCATCTACACTGGCGGCTGGCCATACAACGCCGACAAGGACAGCCTCGACGGCCCCGAGCTTGGCGACGCAGGCGACCAGGAGGGAGACCTCTTCCCCCGCATCAAGATGGTCGATCAGTTCGGCGACATCGTCGACCTCTACGACTTCGCCAACCAGGGCAAGCCGGTCATGGTCGACATCTCCGCGATGTGGTGCGGACCGTGCCACTACTACGCTCAGTGGCTCTCCGGTGACGACTCCGAGGGTGCAGCGACCTACTACGACAGCGCCTACCCCGGCATCTCCGAGGCCGTACACAACGGCGACATCTACTGGGTCACCGTCATGGGTGAGGACAACAGCGGAAACGCCACCGGCGAGACCAGCGAGGACTGGTACAGCTACTACCCCGACGACAACATCCCGGTCCTGGCCGACGAGACCCACGAGCTGTCTGACGACTACATCGTGGCATGGCCGAGCATGTACCTGCTCAACGAAGACATGACGATCAACGCCCGCCCCGGCAACCCCAACGGCAGCGACTACTACGAGCCGCTTGATGTTCTGGTTGAGATCGTCGAAGACCTGTAGGACTGGCTTCAGCACGAAGCTCGGGTCCGATCAGACGCTGCCTGCCCAACGGCGTGCTGACTCAGCCCTCCAGGTCTCCCATCATCTGGAGGACCTTCGCGAAGAGGTCCGATGGCTCAGGGGTGTGGAAGACCACCACGGTCCGCTCCAGCATGACCTTAAACAGCGCGCTGCTGCCGGAGCCCCCCTGAGCCCACTCCAGCGCCGCCTGACACAGCCCGGCGGACTCGGACTCCCCCGCAGCGTGGTGCCACCGGGCCATGTGCTCGGTCATGCCCTCCAGGCGAGCGCGGATCGCGGGGGTGTTCAGCGCGCCCTCGGCCTTCTTCTTCCACTTCTTCAGGGCGTCCTTTCGCTTCGGGGGCGGCTTGAGGCCCGCGGTGTGGAGGTCATCCTCGTCGAAGAACCAAGACCCATACTCCCCGCGCTCCAGCAGCTTCCGATAGGCTGCGATGGTCCGCTTCTGAGGCTTCGGTGATGCGAGGGAGCCCGAGGCGGCGGCCTGGTAGAGGATGAGCGCCGCAGCACGGAATTCCACCTCGTCCAGCTTGATCCCCATGCGCTGTCCCCGCTCCATGGCGGCCACAACCAGCGCGGCGACGACCGGAACCGGCACCGGGATGAACCGGGCGCTGGCGTGTGCCTCGAACTCCGCCATGATCCTCTCGCCGTCGTCATCGCTCTGCCCGGAGAGCACCCAGGAGTCGCGGATCTCCGCAGTGGCTTGGATGCACACCCCGCCCATCAGCTTCAGCTCTGCTCCCACCATGACGAAGACATTGAACGCCCCCTGTCCGTCGCAGGTGCTCAGCCAGGCCCGAGACGGCAGGGCCGGTGCGTCGTCCGCATCAGATGCGACCACCCGGAGGCCGGACCGGATCTCCTTGAGCGCGGGGGCATCATCGGCCAGGAGCACACAGGCCGTGGCGGTTCCTTCTCCGATCAAGGCCGGGCGGATCAGCGGTCGGAGTGCAGCCAGCTCCGGGGACCGCCAGACGCCCAGGTACAGCCCGCTGGCTGGGAGCCCGAGGTGACGGCGGGCGAAACCCAGCTGCCCGATGAGCCCCTCCCGGGCATCCTGACCCGGTGCATTGAGGAGCATCTCGACCAGCGCACCGGTGCCCTCACCAGTGTAGATCGTCTCTGCGAGCTGGACGAGTCCTTGGAGTGCCAGGGCGTGCTGGTCGTCGGAAGAGAGCCCCACCTGAACCTTGTGGGCGGCCTCCGGATCCACCTGGACGAGGGTCCAGAACACCTGGGCACGCAGCCACATCGGGTGGGCAGCGTCCTTCACCACCCGCTCCAGGCGGCCCTGCTGCCTCCCGAGTCCGACAAGCTCCAGCCCCGTTGTCAGCAGGGCGCACTGGTCCTGCGTGATGCCGGGGCTCTCCAGCGCCTCTGCCAGCGCCTTCCGCGCGCTGGCACGGTGCAGGGCCGACAGCCGCGCCTCCAGCTCGTCGGTGTCCCCCGGTGGATCGGTGAGCAGGGCTCGGATCTGGGTCTTGGCATCGGCCTTCTTCGCCGGCTTCTGAGGTGAACTCACCGCTCGCTGTTGCCGCGGTGGACTGGCCCAGTCAAACACCCGCTGCTCGTTGGACAGCGCCCAGTCCTCTGGCTTCCAGTCGCCCAGCCACTCCTTGAGATCAGGATCCTTCTCTTGACCGGCAACCACAGCCACGCACTGGCTGTAGCCAGGCGGTCCGCCGCAGTCTTCGGGTGGGCAGGCACGTGCGCCTCCCAGCAGCTGCCGCCAGACCGGCGCGTCGGTCATCTCCATGAGGCGGACGTGGTGCTGCCAGTCGTCACCGAAGTCGTAGGTATACAGACAGCTCTGGCTGCGTGTGAAGTGTGCCGAGAGCGGCACCGTGCTGGCATCGGGCGTCGGAGGCCCCCAGCCGCCTTCCATCACAAGTCCAGCGATCTCTGAGCTGGGGCCACGGCCTTCGGTTCGGAACGACCAGAGGTGGCTCGCCATCCAGCCAAAGGCGTCCTGGATCGCACGGTGGAGATCCTCAAAGGTCGCGGACTCATGGAGCAGGAAGGTGCGCCAGATCGGAGGATGGATGTGGAGGAGGGAGACTTCAAATGTGTAGCATTGGGACATGCTCTCGGTTGTATGACGAAGCCGACAGCAGAGTCCAGACCCACGGGGGCGAATTCCCCTGCCGCCGGTCTGCGGGAGTCGAGGACGACATGCCCTGCGCTGGCATCAGCGTGGGGGCAAACTCAACGGTCATCAGGGCTGACGGGCCATCCACAGCGTGTGGGTGCCGCTCTCGTCGTTGGTGGGACGATTGACCTCGTTGTAGAGCAGCACCTCGACGATGAAGCCCGCCTTGCGCAGTCGACGTGTAAAGGCCGGGTCGGGGCTGGAAGACCAGACGCCGAGAATGCCACCCGGGATCAGCGCAGCACGCGCGGCCTTGAGGCCCTGTCGGGTGTACAGCCAGCCATTGTTGGGACGGGTCAGGGCACGGGGGCCGTTGTCGACATCCAGCAGGATGGCGCTCCACGGCCTGGGCGCAACCTCGACGAGATCGCCGACATCCCCGAGGTACACCGCCGCGCGCGGGTCACGCAGCGGGTATCGGGCAGCGCGTCCGGTCAGCTCGCGGTTCCACCGCAGCACTGCCGGCATCAGCTCTGC
>JBLHNG010000715.1:0-4645 GCA_047621685.1 Myxococcota bacterium
GACTGGTGCGTTTTTGTCTGAGACGGGGGTTTCACCCCCAAACCCCCCGCTACGCGCTGACATCCTCTCACACAGGCTGTCCGCCAGAAGGGGGCGACATGACGGGTGCCCCAGAATCCCGTCTGAATGGAAGCGCGAGATCAAGTGAGATGCCTTTTTGAAGGTTCCAAACGTAGGGTTCGGTATGGCCGCGCTGATGCGGCTTAAGCACAACCGGAGCCCACGATGAAGCGGGCTGTCATCCTCTCTCGCGTCTCTCTTCACCGCTCTCCCGGCGGCCGCTGACACCACTTCCTGCGAGTCTGTGATGACCCGGGAGGGGCCCGGCGTCGGCATCTCAGGCCACAACGAGCTTGGCATCTTTCGGGGCGTCACCATCGATGAATGTGAGCAGATGTGCCTGGCTACCTGGAGAAGGTCGAGGGCGAGAGCTGTGCTGCAGCGGACATGGACTTCGACGGCGACGGGATGGCCGATCTGGTTCTTCAGTACGACCACAGCGGACAGCGTCGCTGGCAGGCGCGCCTGAGCATCGGTGCAGCGTTTGACTACAGCGGTGACTGGAGCCACACCGGCACAGCCAATGTGCTGGGTGGGCAACTGGTCCTTGTGGACTGAGCCTAAAGGCTGGTGAGTCGCGCGGTCATGACAAAGCCTGCGACGACCTCCCGGCTGCCCTCGGGGGGAAACCGGCGCTGCAGCTCGTCGGCATCGGCCACGTCGGTGACCTCGAACCCCAGCCGAGCCAGCAAGCCGGAGAGATCCTCGGGGTGGATCGCGAAGCGGATCGACTGGCCGAGGTGACTCAGGGAGTCCGGGAGGGGAGGCAGCGACCAACCATCCATCACCAGCAGCGAGCCGGGGCCGCTCAGGGCGTGGATCGCGCTCAGGGTTGCCTTGACCTCTGCCCGACTCGAGAACATTGCACCGCCTTCCCACAGGAACAGCGACCGTGCCCTGGGCTTGAAGCCTGCACTTCGCAGCGCGCTGGAGAGCGGTCCTTCCGGGTCCACTCGGATCCGTCCTGCTGCCTCGTTGGCTGCGACCGCAAAGATCGGGCGATCACCCAGCGCAGCGGCGAACCGCCAGGGTCGGGTGTCGTAGCGCCCCACCAGGAGGACGACCTGACCAGGATCGGGAGAGCTGAGGAAGCGGGTGAGGGCATGATCGAAGTAGTGCGCCCGGCGGACCACCGACTTCGCCTCCGCCGGGCTCACTCCCCTGGGGCGTCCCAGGAGGCGCTCGATCAGCGAAGGAGCCGGGAGGATCCGGCTGGCAAAGGGATCGCCCTCCAGCCGCACACGGATGTGACCAGCAGCGACTGCCGCCTGATCGGTGCTCTGGCGATTGTGGGTTGCGTTGGTCAGCGGGCCTGCTCCAGATAGGAAGTACACCACAACAGGAGGCCCACCGTGCCCTTCCGAGATCGACTCCGCCGGCTGTTCAGCCCCGCAAAGTCCAGTAGCCCCTCTGTCTCCACTCCCACTACAGCGCCAACCTCCCGCCCAGAGCCTGTGCAGCCGGCGCAGCCCGTGGCCCGACCCGAGCATGAGCTGGTGCTCTACAAGTACGACTCCTGTCCCTATTGCCGAAGGGTGATGCGGATCGTGGACAAGCTCGGACTGCAAGGAACCATCGAGTACCGCGACACCCGCACCGACCAGAAGTGGCGCAGCAATCTGATCGAGCGGACTGGTCGAACTCAGGTGCCCTGCCTGTTCATCGACGGTGTGGCGATGTTTGAGTCGGCAGAAATCGGCGACTGGCTGACGAGCAACTACGGGTGAGGCGGCTCATGATCGGCGGACTCATCGCGCTGGGTGCTGTAGTGGCCGTTGGCGTGATCGGCGGGGTCGTGGCCAGCGATCCGCGACCGGAGGGGGAGCCAGGAGCAGCCGCTGAGGCGCTGACCGACACCATCCAGGCGAGCGTGAGGGTGGATGCCTGGGCGCAGACCGGCGCGGTGCAGTGGACCTTCGGCGGGCGAAACACCCACCTCTGGGATCGGGTTCGTCACCTCGACCGGGTGGAGTGGGGCAACAAGACGGTGCTCATTGACCTGTCCACTCAGCAGGGTCGGGCCTGGGTGGATGACGAGGAGGTCACCGGAAGCAAGGCGGATCGGCTGGTCGGCAAGGCGTGGGCTCACTGGTGCAACGATGCCTTCTGGTTCAACCCGATCGGCAAGCTGCGCGACGAGGGCACCACCCGCAGCCTGGTGAGCCTCCCCGAAGGCGACGCGCTCCTCATCAGCTACAGCAGCGGCGGGGTCACCCCGGGAGACGCCTACCTCTGGATTCCCGGTGAGGACGGGCGACCAGATGCCTGGCGCATGTGGGTCTCGATCATCCCCATCGGCGGCGTGACCACCACCTGGGAGGATTGGCAGACGCTGTCGACCGGTGCGGTGGTCGCCACCAGCCACAAGATGGGGCCGGTGGATCTGGTGATGGCCGATGTCGCTGGAGCCGCCACGCTCAGTGAGCTGATCCCCGGCGACGATCCGTTCGCGCCGCTGCTCCAGTAGGATCAGTCGGCGAATTCGGTTGTCGCTCGATCGGGTCGTTCTTATAGTTTGGTTGACCAACCAATAAAGGGGCCGACATGATCACCCTGATCGAGAATGCACTGACGACATCGGAGTGCGAGGCGCTCATCACCCGGATGTCCGCGGGCTTTCAGGGATGCGGCAGCGCCTATCCTCCCTCGTACCGCACCAACGATCGGCAGGTCATCGACGATCCCACACTCGCTGCCACCCTCCAGGCGCGGCTCACCAACCACCTCCCAGCTCGGCATCGGGGTGGCCGACTGGTCGGCATCAACAGCCGCCTGCGGGGGTGTCGCTATCAGCCCGGTCAGCGGTTCTCCCGACACCTCGACGGCATCCACCACCGCTCCGACACCGTGCGCTCGGCGCTGACGTTCATGATCTACCTCAACGACGCCTCGGAGTTCTCCGGCGGCGACACCCGGTTCTTCGCCAGCCGGACCTCGCAGGTGGTCACCCACCGGATCACCCCGGCCCCCGGCACGCTGGTGATCTTCGACCACGACCTCTGGCACGACGGCGCTGAGGTCACCTCGGGGGTGAAGTTCATCCTCCGCAGCGACCTGCTCTACGAATTTCCCACCCAGCCCACGGTGGGACATCGGGGCTACATCTGGGCGATCCAGCCGCTGGCTGATGGCACGGTGGCCACCGGTGGACGGGACACCACCATCCGCATCTGGCGGGGATCCCGCTGTGTGGCGACCCTGCCCGGCCACGACCTCTCCGTGACCGCCCTGGCTGAGGATGCCCGGGGGCGGCTGTGGAGCGGCAGCCGGGACGGCACGGTGCGGATCTGGACGAAGCACCATGGAGAGTGGCGCCTCAGCGAGACTCAGGCGGCCCACGACGGGGCGGTGCTGCGGCTGCTGGCTGGACCAGACGGGATGGTCAGCTCCGGGGCGGATGGAACTGTTCGCTGTGGCACGAAGACCTGGCAGACCGGTCAGGGCTGGGTGTGGGATCTGGCCTGGGCGGCGGACGGCGGGCTGCTGACTGCCGGTGAGGATGGCCGGGTCTGTCACGACGGCGAGACGATCCTGCACAGCGATGCTCCGGTCTGGTCGGTCGCGGTGATGCCGGACGGTGCGGTGGTCGCTGGGGACGCCGCTGGCCGCATCCACCACCGTGGCGTGGTCCTGCCCGCTCACACCGGCGGGGTCCGGGCGCTGCTTGCGCTGGCCGATGGTCGGCTGCTCTCCGGTGGCGAGGACAGCACGGTGCGGCTCTGGGGGCAGACGGTGGTGGAGCACGCTGACTTTGTCACTGCCCTGGCCTTGACCGGTGGCGCGCTGCTGTCCGCCAGCTACGACGGATCGCTTCGCAGGACCTCGCTGGCTGCTCTCTCACCAGAGCGCACTGCGCCCTCCATGAAGCCGGTCCAGACCTCGGCGGTCTCGGTGCCTGCCCAGTAGATCCGGTCGATGGGGCGGGTGAGGGCGTCGCCGTGGATGGACAGGGTCAGCGGCCCGCACACCCCGATGGGACAGCCGCGGGTCCAGGGATCCTCCGACCAGTCCTTCACCGCGATCTCCTGGGGGGTGCTGGCATGCGGACCGAACCACCGCGCGAAGGCACCGAGGGCCTCTGCTCGTTGCTGGTGGGGGGGCAGGGTGGTGAACCGCCGGGCCGGGGCACCGACGATGAAGCCGAGAAGGGCTGCGGTGCCCTCGGGGGTGGTGTTGTCGAAGACCACCGTGAACGGCTTGCCGTCGGCCACGACCTCTCCCGACAGCCCGGCCTCTCGCCAGAACGGACGGTCGTAGATGGCGATGAACTTGGTGGTCGCGCCCATCGGCATGCGCTGGCAGAGCTGATCGCGCCCGGGGGGGAGGTCAGGGGTGTAGCGGATGCGCCCGGCGAGGGCAGGGGGGATCGCCACGATGACCCGGTCGGCGATGTGCTCGCCGGCGTCGGTGCTCACGACCACCTTGTTGGCGGACTGATCGATGTGCCGGACCGGCTCGGACAGCCGCACGTCGAGGCCCTCCGCGAGTCGCTGGCACAGCTGCTGTGCCCCGCCGACCAGCCGATCCTGCTGCGCGCCGTCCTTGATCTCGATGAGCGGACGAACGCCCCCGGCGGCCCGGGCGT
>JBLHNG010000716.1:0-4644 GCA_047621685.1 Myxococcota bacterium
GAGAATGGATGGGGTCAGGGGGGCGGATGTGGCGTCGAGGAGCGTGACAGGCAGACCCGCCAGCTCCAGCAGCGTGGGACCAAGCGCGGTCAGCGAGACCGGCCCCTCGACCACCCGTCCAGCGATGCCCCCCGGCGCTCGGAAGATCAGCGGCACCGACACCAGCTCGTCATAGAGGGTGCGGGTGTGACCGAGCCAGCCGCGCTCCAGGAATTCCTCGCCGTGGTCTGCAGTCAGGGCGATGACCGTCTGCTCCGGTGTCAACGCATCCAGCAGTGTGGAGATGTTGGCGTCGGTGAATCGGATCTCCTCGTCGTAGCGGTCTCGCAGGTTGGTCAGCTCCTCATCGGTCAGCGGGGGCTTCATGTTGCGAATCTTGGCACCAGTCACCGGGCCGGACCGTATCCGGCCCGACTGGTGCGCTTTTGTCTGAGACGGGGGTTTCACCCCCAAACCCCCCGCTACGCGCTGACATCCTCTCACACAGACTGTCCGTTAGAAGGGGGCGACATGACTGCTGCCCGAATCTTCCAGATCCCTTCGTCACCATCGAGGCGCCCGGCTCGGTCCGCAGCAAAGTCCCACTCGTCATGGTTCTGGTAGTCGTAGTGGGGATCGAAGTAGTGAACGAACAGGAAGAACGGTCGATCGGGAGAGAAAGAACGCAACTGTGCCACGGCGGCATCCGTGACGGCCCTGGAGGAGATGCGGTCGTTGATCGTCTTGCCGACCCCCAGCTCCTTCTGGAAATCGCTGTAGCCCTGAGCAAAGACCCGGTTTTCGTCGATGAGGGAGTGACTGAAGACCGCCGCAGTCTGGTATCCCTGGGCTGAGAATACCTCGGGCAGGGTGGTCAGCGTCGGCGTGAGCTTCAGCTTGGCGGTCAGGACGCCGTGCTGACTGGGGTAGAGCCCGGTCAGGATGGAGGTGATCGAGGGGATGGTCCAGGGGGCTGTGCTGTAGGCGTCATCAAACCGGACCCCGCTCGCGGCCAGCGCGTCGATCCCCGGCGAGGTCTCGCGGTCCGCCCCGTACACCCCCAGCCGATCCGCCCGGAGAGTGTCGATGACAATCAGCACCACATTGGGATTGGCAAGTGGGGGGCGGAGAGGTGCTGCAGGCAAGCAGGAGCGAGAGCATGTCGGGAGCTGTCCGAGTGGGAATGGCTACAGAGCTTCAATCTCGTCGTTGTAGAAGCTGTCCAGGGTGTCCTGGTACTTCGCCTCGACCACCTTGCGCTTGACCTTGAGGCTCGGGGTCAGCTCGCCGGTCTCCACAGTGAGGTCTGCCGGCAGCAGGGCGAAGTCCTTGATGGACTCGTGCCGGGCCAGCTCGCCGTTGAGTTGCTCGATGTAAGGCTTGATGAGGGCGCGGATGTGAGCGTGTCCGGCCAGCTCGCTGTAGCTGAGGTGCGCGAGGCCGACGGACTCCGCCCACTTGCGGATGTCCTCTTCTGCCAGGGAGATCAGCGCGGTGCAGAAGTTGCGCTTGTCACCATGGACCAGGATCTGGCTGATGTAGGGGCACAGCGCCTTGAGCCGGCCCTCCAGCTTCTGCGGTGCGACGTACTTGCCACCAGAGGTCTTGATGAGGTCCTTCTTGCGATCGACGATCTTGAGGAACCCGTCGGCGTCGATGGTGCCGATGTCGCCAGTGGACAGCCAGCCGTCTTCGCTCAGCGTCTCCGCGGTGACTTGAGGGAGGTTGGTGTAGCCGCGCATGATGCCCCGACCGCGGAGGAGGATCTCATCGTCGTCTTGCGACAGCTTCACCTCGACCCCGGGCAGCGGGGTGCCGACGGTGCCGAACCGGTAGCGATCCGGGCGGTTGACAAAGCTCGCCGCGCTGCTCTCGGTCAGCCCGTAGCCCTCCAGGATGAGGATGTCCGCGGCGTGGAAGAACACTGCGATGTCGTAGGACAGCGGTGCAGATCCGGAGAGGAAGAACCGGACCTTTCCACCGAAGTGATCCTTGAACTTTGCGAACACCAGCCGGTCGGCGAGGGCATGCTTGACCGCCAGTGTGCCGGTCGGGTTGCTGCCGAGCTGCCGGAGCGCGGAGACCTCCGCCCCCACATCCATCGCCCAGCGGAAGGCCCGATAGCCGACCCCGCCCTTCTCCTTCGCCCCGCTCACGATCTGGTTGTAGACCTTCTCGAAGACTCGGGGGACGGCGGCGATGAAGGTGGGCTGGACGACCTTGAGGTTCTCAAACAGCCGATCGATCCGGCCATCGACGGCGGTGGGAATGCCGATTCGGATGATCGCGACCTGGAGGACCTTGCCGAAGCTGTGGGACAGCGGCAGCCAGAGGTACTGCTTGTCGGCAGGGGAGAGGAAGCCGAGGGCATCCATTGCCTCGGCCTCGAACACCCAGCAGTCGTGGGTCAGCTCGACCCCCTTGGGCTGGCCGGTGGTGCCTGATGTGTAGATGAGGGTGGCGAGGTGGTCCGATCGGATCGCCCGGGTCCGGGTCTCGTAGGCGCCGGGGTTGTCCCGGTGCCACTGCCGACCGCGTTCCTCCAGCTGAGCGAGGGTGAGCACGAAGTCATCGCCCCGGGCTCGGCCATCGATGGTGATGATCCCGCGCAGCTGAGGGACCTTCTCCCGGACCGAGAGCAGCTTGTCGACCTGTGCGTCGTCCTCTGCAAAGGCGAAGACGGTTCCGGAGTCCGCGAGGATGAAAGCGCATTCCTCGGGGGTAGAGGAGGGATAGATGGTGGTGGTCGCCCCGCCCGCGCAGAGGATGCCGAGGTCAGCGAAGATCCACTCCACCCGGGTGCCGCTGAGGATGGCGCAGCGGTTCTCCAGCGTCAGCTCCATCGCCATCAAGCCGCCAGCAATGTTCCGAGCCCTGTCGCCGACGTCGCTCCAGGTGCTGGTGCTCCACTTCTCACCGTCTGGGGAGTAGAAGGCGTCAGCGTCGGGTGTGGAGGCCACCCGATGGAGGAACATCTCCGCGACGGACTGAAAAGAAACCGCGGCCACAGACTCTCCCGCTCGCGGCAGGCAAGAGCAGGCCAGTCCACGCGTGCCGGATTCTAACGGCTGCGGCTGTTTGGATACAGCGGTCGGGAAACTACTGCGGACCAGATCAGCGCCCGGTAGCGATCACCCCGGCCTGGAGTGGCTCGGCCTTGGCCGGTGCAGTCTCTGCGAGCGGGCTGACCTCTGGTTCGACGGACTGCCATGCAATGGCACCGACCAGACTCAGCACACCCATGCCGATGCTCAAAGCGATTAGCTCTGGAAGCTTCTTCATTGTCTTATTCCCCCTTATGATTTCACTCATCGGTGCTGCGAAGAGCACCTTGAATGATTCAATCAACCCCACCCCAATCTGACCCGTCAGTGTGGGTCTCGTCAACCCATCTACAGGTGACATGATAGAGACGAAGTGTGCTGAACCTCTCCGCTGAGACTGAAGACGGCTGGTTGCCCGCTGCGCTGGCCCACATCGATGAGGTCCTCATCGACCATGCCAACTGTGAGAAGAAGGCAGCGTCGATGGCGATTAATTTCCTGTTCCGCTACCCCGACCGCCTCGAGCTGCTCGTCCCGCTCTCCACCCTGGCGCGTGAGGAGCTTCGACACTTCGAGCAGGTCCTGGCGATCTTGGAGCGACGGGGCATTTCGATGCGTCGACTGACCCCATCAGCCTACGCGGGTCGGCTGGTCAAGGCGGCGCGAAAAAACGAGCCGGAGCGCTGCCTGGACCTCATGCTCTGCGCCTCGCTCATCGAGGCCCGCTCGTGTGAGCGCATGAAGCTGCTGCACGTGGCGTTCTCTCCCGACGGCCCCGCCCCGGATGCAGAGCTGGCCCGGCTGTACGGCGGGCTCCTGGCCTGCGAAGCCCGTCACCACCGGACGTATGTCGACATGGCCGCCGCACTGTTTGGTCGGGAGGTCGCCGCCGCCCGGCTCGCGGAGCTTTCGGTGATTGAGGCGGAGGTTGTGATGGAGTCTGAGGGTGCGGTTCGGATGCATTCTTAGGGCTTTTCACAGCTGCCGGTGGATTGTGTTTTTGGGTTCGTCTTCGGGATCTCTGCTTTGTAGTTGGGGGTAGCGGCAGGGGGGAGCGCTGGATGTCGGCGTGCTTATGGGCGATGCCCACCCTGATTTTGAAGCTGCCGTGCTCGCCATTGAGTTGCGGAAAGTGCCGGTCGTAGACGGGCTTCGTCCTACGAAGCCGGTCGGGTGGCTGTCTGGCTAATATTCTTCCCGCTGAGTGACGGCAGTAGCCGGCCTTTAGGCGGGGTAAACTGCCGATTCGTGACCCGGCACGGGGACGGGGTGAGTCCGACGAAGCCGGTCAGGTGGCTGCCTTCCCCCTAATTTTGTTGATTGTATTGTTTTGGATCGCCTTGCCTGGAGTCTCAGTTCGCCCGGGCGCGCAAGGGGACACCGTAGTGGGCCGTGCTGCAGGGGCCGCACGCCAGATTCTCTGGCGGCCCCGGAGGCAGCAAGCGACCCGAGGCTGGTGAGGGAGGGAGAGACTCTGAGTTGGTCCGCCGACAGGGAGTGAGAGGCGAAACCGCTGGGAGGCGGAGTGAAACGGAGACGGAACGAAGTGGAGTTGGGCACTCATGGAGACGGCTAGAGCCGGCACTCGCGGAGCGGTCTCCACGACTGTTTGGTCAAGCCT
>JBLHNG010000717.1:0-4614 GCA_047621685.1 Myxococcota bacterium
GACCGTCTCCGCGGCGTCGCCCGGGCGCACCACGTAGAGGTTGGGGATGCCGCGCATCGCCATGAGGTGCTCGACGGGCTGGTGGGTCGGACCGTCTTCGCCGAGGAAGATGCTGTCGTGGGTGTAGACGTAGGTGACCGGCTGGCCCATGAGCCCGGCGAGCCGAACGCTGGGGCGCATGTAGTCGTGGAAGACCAGGAAGGTCGCGCAGTAGGGGTAGACGCCGCCATGCAGGCTCATGCCGTTGCAGATGGCGGCCATGCCGTGCTCGCGGACGCCGAAGTGCAGGTTGCGCTGGGCGAAGTCGGAGCCGGTGATGTCTCCCCCGCCCTTGATGTAGCTTCCGTTGCTGCCCGCGAGATCGGCGCTGCCGCCGAGGAAGTTCTCCACAGAGGCGGCGATGGCCTGGACGGCGGCTGCGGAGGCCTTGCGGGTGGCGAGCTTGCCGTCGGTGCCAAACTCGGGCCAGACCACGCCGGAGAGGTCCGGCTCGCCAAGGAAAGCGGTGAGCTTGTCGCCGAGGTCGCTGGCTGCGAGCCGGGCGGACCAGGCTGCGTGTGCCTCTCCACGAGCGGCATCGCCGTCGCGGAAGTGGGCAACGACCTCATCGGGGATCGCGAATGTTGCGTCGGGGTCCATGCCGAGACCGGCCTTGGTCAGCCGGATCTCATCCACACCCAGCGGCGCGCCGTGGGCCGCACTGGTGCCAGCCTTGTGGGGCGAGCCCTGAGCGATGATGGTGCGGCAGCAGATGAGAGTGGGCTGCTCGGTGTTGGCCTTTGCGGCGGTGATCGCATCGGCAATCGCATCGCGGTCGTGGCCGTTGACCTTGATGACCTGCCAGCCGTAGCAGGTGAACCGACCGCCGACATCCTCGGTGAAGGAGACCTCGGTGCCGCCGTCGATGGTGATCTCGTTGTCGTCGTACAGGACGATCACCCGGTCGAGCTTGAGGTGCCCGGCCAGGGAAGCCGCCTCCGCGCAGACGCCCTCCATCAAGCAGCCATCACCGGTGAGGACGTAGGTGTGGTGGTCGACCAGCTCCGCGCCAAACCGGGCACGCAGCCAGCGCTCTGCCAGCGCCATGCCCACACCGTTGGCGAACCCCTGCCCCAGCGGACCGGTGGTGGTCTCGATGCCGGCGGCGTGGCCGAACTCGGGATGGCCGGCGGTGGGGTAGCCCCACTGACGGAAGTTCTTGATGTCGTCCAGGGTGATGGAGTCCCCGCCCCGGTGAGCGTCTTGCACACCGGTGAGATGGAGCATGCTGTAGAGCAGCATGCTGGCGTGACCGTTGGAGAGGACCACCCGGTCCCGGTCCGGCCAGGCGGGATCCGCCGGGTCGTACTTGAGGAATCGTCCCCACAGGACCGTGGCGATGTCCGCCATGCCCATGGGGGCTCCGGGGTGACCGGAGTTGGCGGCCTGGACAGCGTCCATGGCCAGACCCTTGATGGTGTTGGCGACCTGCTGCTCGATGCTCATGGAGAACCTCTCCGCAAAGTGTGCGGTGTGATGTCGGCGGTACACGAGGAGCGCCATATACAAGCTGATGCAGTCTGGCGCATCTGTTATCTGCGCCGTCTGACACTGAACACGGAGGCCAATGTGCCTAAGAACATCACATCGCGGGGAGAGGACTACTCTCGCTGGTACCTGGACGTCATCGCGGAGGCCGATCTGATCGACTCCAGCCCGGTCCGAGGCTGCATGGTCATCAAGCCCAACGGATACGCCATCTGGGAATCCATCAAGGCCGATCTTGATCGCCGCTTTAAGGAAACCGGGCACGTCAACGCCTACTTCCCGCTGTTCATCCCGCAGTCGTTCCTCTCCAAGGAAGCCGACCACGTGGAGGGCTTCGCCAAGGAGTGCGCGGTGGTCACCCACCACCGTCTGCGGTCTGCCGAAGGTGGCGGCGTCGAGCCGGATCCTGCCGCGAAGCTTGAGGAGCCCCTGATCGTCCGTCCGACCTCAGAGACGATCATCTGGCACATGTATGGCCGCTGGATTGAGTCCTACCGGGATCTTCCGCTGCTCATCAACCAGTGGGCAAACGTCGTGCGCTGGGAGATGCGGACCCGTCCGTTCCTGCGCACCGCGGAGTTCCTCTGGCAGGAGGGCCACACCGCCCACGCCACCACCGAGGAGGCCCAGGAAGAGGCGCTGCGCATGCTGAACGTCTACCGGGACTTCTGCTACGAGCACCTCGCCATGCCGGTCCTCACCGGGGTCAAGACCGCCAGCGAGCGGTTCGCAGGCGCCGTTGAGACCTACACCATCGAGGGCATGATGCAGAACGGCTGGGCGCTCCAGGCGGGCACCAGCCACTTCCTTGGTCAGAACTTTGCCAAGGCCTTCGACGTCACCTTCCAGAACGCCGACGGCGAGACGGAGTACGTCTGGGCGACCTCATGGGGGGTCTCCACCCGGCTCATCGGCGGCGCGATCATGACCCACTCCGACGACACCGGGCTCATCCTTCCCCCGAAGGTCGCTCCGGTTCAGATCGTCATCGTGCCGATCTGGCGCAAGGACAAGGAGAAGGAAGTGGTCATGGCCTTCGCCAATGCCGTCTTCGCCCGTCTCAAGGGGAAGTTCCGCATCAAGCTCGACGACCGCGAGAAGATGAAGCCCGGCGCGAAGTACTTCGAGTGGGAGCGCCGCGGTGTGCCGCTCCGGCTCGAGATCGGCCCCCGCGATGTCAAGAACGACAGCGTCTTCTGCGCGAAGCGGACCGGCGGCAAGAAGTTCGGCATCCCGGTCGATGACGCCATCGAGGCAGTCCTCACCGAGCACCTCGATGGCATCCAGGCAGACCTGCTCGCCGCGGCCATCGAGCGCCGCGACAGCAACACCCACCGCCTGACCACCTACGAGGAGCTCAAAGAGCTGGTGAAGACCGGCGGCTTCGCGCTGGTTCCCTGGTGCGAAGACTCCGAGAACGAGGCTGCCATCAAGACCGACTGCAAGGCCACCGTGCGCTGCTACCCGATGGAGGGGCAGGAGGAGGCTGAGGGCAAGAAGTGCTTCTACAGCGGTCGGGATGCCACCCACATGGCAATCTTCGCCCGGGCGTACTGATGGGGCACCGCATCCGGTTCACAGACGCTGGCCTCCCCTGGCTGGATGCGGCAGTGCTCGACACCATCTTCGACTGCGTCTACGGCGTCACCGATGCCGTCCGTGCCAGCCGTCCGCTGCTCAAGGATCCAGCGGTCGGTGACCTCGTCGCGGTCCTGCTGACGATGCAGGCCTACAACGCGAAGTGGCGGCCACGGGCCCTGGGCCGCTGGCTGCCGGTGCTGGAGGGCGCGCTGGGGGAGCTGGAGCATAACTCCGAGGGCACCACCCAGTGGCTCGCCCTCGCTGTCGCGCTGCGGGACCTCTACGACCTGAGAAGCACAACGCTGGGTGAGCTGCTCACCTCAACGACTGTTCGAAAGTAGTCGTCGGGAGGCAGCCCGGAAGCCTAGCGGTTGTTCTTTTTCTTCTTGGGCGAGGTGAAGTCGCCGAAGAGGACCGAGACCTCGATGCCGAGGGTCGGGTTGTAGAGGCTTCCGTTCAGCTTCTGGTTGTCGCCCTCGTCTGAGGAGAGGAACGCGAAGGCGCTGGCGTTGTCGGGATCCTGGACGGTGACATTGCCATACTCGTAGGTCTCCGGCCCGTTGAAGCCGATCGGGGAGGCGAAGATGGCGACCTCGTAGGCACGATCATCCGGTGCGTTCTTCTTGCCCTGCTTGTCGCGGTAGATGGCCGAGATCTGGAGACGGGTGTTGTAGGTGTTGGTGGACAAAACGCCGCCCTCTGTTCCCTGAGAGAACTTCAGCCGGCCCACACCAATGCCACCGCCGACGAACACGTTGATGTTGTCCTCCCGCAGGATGCTCTTTTCGTACTCGATCGTGAACGTGGTCGCCCGATAGCCGCCACCGAAGCCAAGGTTGAGTCGCGCACCGATGCGGTTCTGGTTGTTGAGGTAGATCAGACCGCGGGCAGCGAGCCCGGCATCACCCTTGACTCCCTCCAGGTGATCGCGGGGGTTGGGATCGCCGTCCTGGGTGGACTTGGGAAAGCTGTTTGGGTAGGCGCCTGGCCAGGCAATCGTAGAGAGAGTCGGGCCAGCGCCCCACATGTGTGGGCCGGACCCCGCCAGGGCGTCCGTTCCGGAGAGGAGAAGCAGTGCAGGCAACATCAGGTTGCTCCGGGGTGTGAGTGGTCTGTGCTCAAGGTCATCCTGAGAGGATGGACTGTCAAGTCGTCACAGCAGGGGGGTGCTGCTCAGGGGTCGGCAGTCATCGAACCAGGGGTGTCACGATAGATGATCACCGGCTCGATTATGCCCTGACGTCTGACCCGGGGCGAAACTTCAATGCGAACACTCACACCAGGCTCAATCATGAAGGACTGTCCGGAGAAAGTGTAGCTTCCTTTGGGAATAAGCCCAGAAAAAGTTCCGTCATCGCTGGCGGCAGCCACTGCGATCTCCACTGCCTTTCGCTGGCTGGTGTCGAACGGCATCTCCGCGACAACCAGCTCTGTGGAGCGGTTGGGGACCGTGAGCAATTCAACGTGGCCATAGTTGGAGTCGATCTCCCAGAGCCAGTCGATGAT
>JBLHNG010000718.1:0-4613 GCA_047621685.1 Myxococcota bacterium
CCACCGGGAGCTTCGTGGGATCCCCTGCCTCGCCCTGGAGCACACCCCGCCACCCCGCCAGACGATGGTCCACAGCCGCAGCTTCCCCGGCACCGTCACCACCCTCGAGCCCCTCCAGGAGTCCACCGCGAGCTTCGCGGCCAGCCTCGGCGCGAAGCTCCGCCGCCATGGGCTGAGCACCACCTGGCTGCGGGTGTTTCTGGTGCCGCCCCGTCGCAGCGAGCAGTCTGGTCGAGGCATCAGCGGCTCCCTGCCGTGGCCCACCGCAGACACCCGGGCGCTGATCACGCTGACCCATCGGCTGCTGGATCGCATCTGGGAGCCGGGGTTTCCATGCGGCAAGGCTGGCGTGATGGCGCTGGAGCTGTCTCCCCAGAAGCGCGCGCAGCAGAGCCTGCTCTCCAAGCCGCCTGACCCAGCCGTGATGGCGGTGCTGGATGCGGTCAACGGCAAGCTGGGCCGGGGCACCGTCCGGCTGGCTGCGGAGGGGAGCGCTCGGGGATGGTCCGGGCGCAGCTCAATGCGCTCTCAGTGCTACACGACCCGGTGGGACGAGCTTCCGGTCATCGGCGGGGGATCTTTGCGGTGAGCAGATCGTCGCCGAGCGCCTCCGCCATCTCCCGGGCGCGCATCCAGACTGCCCCGCCCTCAGCGCGGCCGAGGATGTGTCCCTGGAGGGTGAGGGCCAGGATGCGCATCCGCACAAAGCCACCGTCTCCAGCGTGCTGCACTGCGAGGCGGCTGGCGCTGAGTGCTTCGTCCTTCCGGCCCTGCTTCCACAGGCACCACGCCTCGCCATGTGCCCGGCGAAACCGCGCGAACGGAGGGCCGTCGATGGGAATGACGGCGTAGAGTGCGAGCGCGGCGTCGAGGTGCTCCGGTGCTTTTCGCCAGCCTCGCACCGTCAGGTAGGCCCGCTGGTCCTGGAGGCGGGCGAGGTAGCAGGCCGCCTCGCCCGCCTCCAGCTCCGACAGGGCTGACCCGGCCGCATCGAGGAAGCCCTGCGCTGCATCGGCCTCTCCCCGATCCGCTGCCAGCCGTGCCTGGAGCAGCGCCAGCTCCATGAGTGCATCCGGTCCCGCGCTCCGTGCCACCAGCTTCGCCAGCGACATCCGGGTGTCGAGCTGCTCGGCGTCTCGCTGTCGGTGGGCGAGGGAGGCCAGCCCGAGGTGGACCCAGGCAGCCACGGAGGACTCGCTGATCGGCGGGCGGTCCCAGAGCCGGAGCTGCTCATGGCGGACGGCGACCGGCAGATCGGCCAGCCGGCTGTGGTACTGCCCCATGCGCCGTGCCCAGTCCGAGATCGTCCCGGGGATCCCAAAGCAGCGGATGAGCAGCCGACCATACCGGCCCCCCGGTGCCGATCCCAGGTCCCGAAGTCGCCGCAAGCCGCGCTCGACGGTGAGGGGATCATCGGAGAGCTTCACCCCCGCCGGCGCGACCTCCACGAGGCTCCGTGCCAGCTCTGCGAGCCCCCCGCGCTCCGCGACCAGCCCGGCGACGTACTGACCCCAGGTGAAGGAGAGGGGAGGGTGGAGTGGGGCGGACATGGGCCTGGGTATCACCTTTCTCAAATCACCTTTCTCAAATCACCTTTCTCAAATGTCCGGAATCGCGTCCTGTTTGATTCCAGCCCAGCCGGTTTTGATGGGTGCAGACCAGCAACCATTGGAGAAACCATGCTGACTACACCACTTTCCGTCGTCACCTACAACGTGCTCGCCGAGTCCTACGTCCGTCCGGGTCGCTACCGTGGGGTCGACCCGGTCGCCCTGGAGCCCACCGCTCGGCGGCAGCGTGTCCTGGATCGCATCGCCGGTCTGGACGCGGATGTCCTCTGCCTCCAGGAGGTCGAGCCAGATGTCTTTGAGGCCCTGACCACCCGACTGACCAGCCACGATGGTCGCTTCGCCAAGAAGCTCGGCCGCCCTGAAGGCAGCGCCATCTTCGTTCGCCGTGACGCGCTGAGCATTGAGTCGACCCACACCCTCCGCTACACCCACGGAGACAAGTGTGCGCTCGCCTTCATTGTCCACCTCTCTGACGGCCTCTCCGTCGCCTCGACCCACCTCCAGTGGGCGCCGCCTCGCACCGCTCGCGACCAGCACATCGGCCGGCTCCAGCTCATCGAGCTGCTCGCCTACGTTGACGCACGCCCCGACACCTGGCTGCTGACCGGCGATCTCAACGACATCTCGGAGGGAATGGTCATTCAGGCCGCCGCCGAGCGGGGCTGGAAGCTGAGCTGCCGGACCCAGCGACCCTGGGACTCCTCCCACATCAACGGCCGTCGTCGGAAGCTCGACTATCTGCTCTACCGCTCCGAGCAGCTCCGTCCTGAGCCGGGCACCCTGCCCACCCTCACCGGGGACACCCCGCTGCCCACCCTCACCGAGCCCTCCGATCACCTCCCGGTCCTGGTGCGCTACACTCCGGCCTGAACACCGGAGAGCACCACATGGGCCAGAAGTACACCGTCACCCTCGAAGCAATCAAAGAGTGGCTCGATGATGATCTGAGTCTCCAGACCCTCAAGAACCAGTACACCCTTCAGCAGATCTACGATCTCATCGAAGGCAAAGACGAGATCACCGATGAGGACGAGCTGTACGCTGCCCTGCTCGATGTGATGTACGCCACCCGTCCGCAGGGTGTGCTGTAGAGGCAAAACTTAGAACTTCGGCTCGCGGCGCTCCATGAACGCCGAGATGGCCTCTGCGAGATCGGCGGACTGTAGGAACGCGGTGTTCCAGAGTGCGACGTACTGCAGGCCGTCCTTGACCGACTTGTCTGCGCAGTAGTCGAGGACCTGCTTGATGCCGCGAACGGTGACCGGTGAGCTGGCTGCGATCCGGGCGGCCATGGCGGCGGCGGCGGCGTGAAGGGCATCGGCGTCGGGGTAGACGTCGTTGACCAGCCCAATGGAGAGCGCACGCTGGGCGTCGATGTCCTCGCCGGTAAAAGCGAGCTGCCGGGTGTGTCCCTGGCCGATGATCGGGGGGAGGCGCTGGAGGCTGCCGATGTCCGCGACGATGGCGAGGCGGATCTCCCGCAGCGAGAACTTCGCCTGGGCCGAGCAGATGCGGACATCACAGGCCGCGGCGAGGTCGAGTCCGCCGCCGATGCACCAGCCATCGATGGCGGCGATGACCGGCTTTCGGCAGTCCGCCACTGCGGTGACCGCCTGCTGCATCCGGTGGATCAGATCCAGCAGCTTTGCACGGTCATCGGCCATCTTTGGTCCCATGATGTGCGGCCCAAGCTCGCCCATCATGGCCATGAGGTTGAGGCCGTAGCTGAAGTGACTGCCCGAGCCGCGCAGGATCACGGCGCGCACGCTGTCGTCTGCATTCAGGGCGGCAAAGGCGGGCGCCATCTCGGTCCAGAACTCTGGCCCCATGGCGTTTCCACGGCCTGGCCCGGTGAGGGTGACGGTGGCGATTTGATCGGCGGTGTGGACGGTGAGGGATGCGTACTGTGTCATGCCTCGCCTCTATCCAGGCGCGACTGCAGGGCGGAGAAGCCGGTCTCAAAGAAGCCGCGCAGGATCCCCCCTGCTTGCTCCTCGCTGACCCCGACCGGCTCAAACCGACCGTGGTAGCTGATCCGTGCGCCGTCGCCTTCGCTGACCACCTGGAGTGTGGCGAGGTAGTCGGTGATCGGCATGGGCGAGGAGAGAATGGTGTAGGTGTGTCCCATCGGCGGGGATTCCTCTGGGCGAAGCACTTCGACAACCTCCACCCCGCGCAGCGAGATGATTCGGCTGACCCCGTCCTCGCCGAGTCGGCAATTGGGGACCAGCGGGTGCCAGTCCGCCAGCGCGGCAAAGTCTCCAATGATCGCCCAGACTGCCTCGGCGCTTGCGGGGAGCTGGGCGCTGATCTTGACCTCTGCCATGTCTGTCCTCCGGTTGTGCCCGGGATCGTAGCGTATGGCCCGGTCTGTGGGGTAGGGTGTCTGCATGCTTGCTGCGATGCTGCTTGGGTGCACGACACCACAGACCGAGCCGCTCCCTGGCGGTACAGACTCTACGGAGTCGGGCTCTGATACCGGGACAACCTCAGACTCCGGGCCGGATCTGCTGACGCCGGATGAAGCCTGCGCGGAGCTTGATGCCTTCTTTGAGGTGGGGCTCCCCAGCCCGGCAGCCATCCGAGCGGCCTACTACACAGCAATTGAGCATGGCGATGAGGTCTGCCCGGGTGGCTCAGATCAGGTACTCACCCCGCCCCAGGGCTGCACCTCCGAGGAGGACTACTGGTTCTCGGGGCTGGTGAACATCCAGGACATCCCGGAGTTTGATGGCACTCTCACCGGCTGGAATTTCTCCGGTGAGTTTGAGATCATCGACGACAAGGGGCAGGTGTTCGGCGCAGGTGGCTCGGTGGGCGCGATATATGACATGAAAGGCTATGGTTCGTTCATCGGCTCCACCATCAGCGGCTCCTGGCACCAGGATGGTGGTCCACCGTTCCTGGACGCCGGCTTCAGCGGCTCGCTCACGATGATGTTGAGCACGAAGACCTCTGACGGACAGGTCTCCCTGGATGGTGTGGCTTCTTATGGCAACACAACCGTGGTGAGCTTCTCAGAGATGATCGCGTCAGAGAATG
>JBLHNG010000719.1:0-4588 GCA_047621685.1 Myxococcota bacterium
TGCAGCGCTCTGAAGCTCGGTGTGGACGAGCCTTCCGTAGGACAGGTCGATCGCCAGGGCGGAGAAGCCGAGGAGGACTGTCATTGAGACCGCGAGCAGCACAGAGTAGTTGCCGCGACGGCTGCGCGGGCGGAGCGAAATTATAGTCACTGATCCTCGAGGGCAACGGTGTGACTGATCACAACAACATCCGGGGAGGGGATGAGCGGGAACAGTGGTTGATAGTCAATGTTTGCGCTCAGAGTCAGCGTGGTGAGTGTGCCGCTGGTGTCGATGAGGGTCTCAAAGCGACACAGGCTCTCGCAGCGGACTCCGTAGGTGGTCAGCAGCGCTGTGGCCTTCTTGATGGCCGTGGTCTGGATGTCTGAGGTCGGCACATTGCTCTCGTCGTCCTGTGGCACTGCCGCCGCAAGCCGGGAGGCATCTCGAACGACCCCGGCGACCGCCTCTCGCTGCGAGATAAACGAGCCATACTCCAGCACCGCACCCAGCAGGAGTATGGGGATGGGAAGGGTGAGAGCGAACTCGATGGCTGTGGAGCCCCTTCGCTGGCGTCTCGTCATCGCTGACGCTCCAGGCGCATCTCAGAGACAGCCTTGAGCGTCTCGGGAGCGGGAACCAGGCCGGTGAGGGTGCGGTAGTCCAGGGTGACGGTGCAGCGCAGGCTCTCAATGGGGGACTTGTCGATGTACTCCGTCGAGACGATGCAGCGCGCACCCTCGCTCGCACAGCGAATGTGGTAGCGGGCCAGCCACTCGTCGGTGGCCTCGGTGGCGACCTGCTCGGGGTCCGGGATCTCTTCGGGATCGACCAGGACACCGGCTCGGCAGCCTTCACGCGCGGCAGCGTTGAGACCGGAGCGCGTGAAGAACAGCCAGCTGAACTCCAGCAGTCCACCGAGCAGCAGAACAAAAACCGGCATCAGCAGCGCAAATTCAACTGCTGCAGATCCAGATCTCATGTTCCGATTGAATATTAACGAAGGCATCGTCAAAATTGGAAGGCTGTTTTGTGGATGGTGGTCCGCCCTTACTACGGCTCGGCCCACCAATTAGGAACTAAAGTTATCCCGGAAATATCGGCATCACCAACAATTTCACCCGCGGGTGAAGGCCTGAATGCCCGTGATCCATCGCCCCAGGATGAGGTTGTGGATGTCGTGGGTGCCCTCGTAGGTGTAGACGCTCTCGAGGTTCGCCTGGTGACGCATCACCGGGTACTCGTCGAGGATGCCGTTTGCGCCATGGATGTCGCGGGCCATCCGGGCGATCTGCATGGCGATGTCGACGTTGTTCATCTTCGCCAGTGAGATCTGCTCGGGGATGATGGTGCCGTTGTCCTTCATCTGGCCGAGGTGCAGCGCGAGGAGCTGTCCCTTGGTGATCTCTCGCAGCATCCAGGCCAGCTTGTTCTGGACGAGCTGGTAGGCGGCGATGGGCTGACCGAACTGGATCCGGGACAGCGCGTACTCCCGGGAGGAGTGGAAGCAGGCCATCGCCGCGCCCAGCGCACCCCAGGAGATGCCGAACCGGGCGTTGTTGAGGCAGGAGAACGGTCCCCGCAGCCCAGAGACGTGGGGGAGGATGCGATCCTTGGGGATCCGGCAGTCCGACAGCACGATCTCACCGGTGGCGGACGCCTTTAGGCTGTGCTTGCCGTGCATCTCGGGGGTGGTGAACCCGGCATCGTCTCGCTCGACGATGAAGCCGCGGATCTTGCCGTCGAGCTTGGCCCAGACGATCGCGAGGTGGCACACCGGTGCGTTGGTGATCCACATCTTCGCGCCGTTGAGGATGTAGCTGTCGCCATCATCAATGGCCTTGGTGAGCATCCCGCCGGGGTCGGAGCCGTGGTCGGGCTCGGTGAGGCCGAAGCAGCCGATCAGCTCGCCGGAGGCCATGCCGGGCAGGTACTTCTGCTTCTGCTCTTCGGTGCCGTGCTTCCAGATCGGGAACATGCACAGCGAGCCCTGGACCGAGACGAAGCTGCGGATGGCGGAGTCGCCGCGCTCCAGCTCCTGGCAGGCGATTCCATAGGCGATGTTGGACATGCCTGCGCAGCCGTAGCCGTGGAGGTTCATGCCCAGCAGGCCCAGCTCACCGATTTGAGGAATGAGCTGCATCGGGAAGGTTCCCTCCCGGCAGTGGTCCTCGATGATCGGGAGGATCTGATCGTCGACCCACTGGCGGACGAGGTCGCGGACGGCCTTCTCCTCATCGGAGAGGTGGCTGTCGATGTTGTAGAAGTCGAGTCCGTCGAACTTCTTCATGCTGACTCCAGGTGCGCCACGGCGCGAACGGTTTTGCGGTACGGAGGGGAGGACTCTATCCCGCTATCGGGCATACTCCAGCGCCATCAGGTCCCAGGCCATCTCGACGGGGGCGCGGTCATCGGTGAGCACCGCCGCATCTTCCCAGCCCTCGACCTCTCCGATCATCTTCTTGCGCAGCCGGGTCTTGACCATGCCAAGCGCCGTGGCGCCCTTGACGGCTTCGAGTCGGTCCGCGGCCTCGTACAGGGTCTTCTCCTGGCGGGCGGCGAGGATGATGTCGTTGGACTGGGTGGCGTCGATGAGGATGACGGTGGGGAAGGTCTCCTTGAGCGTCCGGTAGATCATCGCCGCGAGGGAGCGGCTGACCCCGCGCACGCTGGCGACGTTGATCGCCACCAGGCCGTCCTCGGTGAGGTGGGCATCCACCAGCTCGAAGAACTCAGTGGTGACGAGATGGAAGGGGATGTAGGGCTGCCGGTAGGCGTCCATCATGATGAGGTCATACTTCTTGTCGGAAGCCTGCAGGTAGATGCGGCCATCCATCACGATTGGGTGGATGCGCTCGTCGGCGTTGTCGAAGTACTTCTCGCCGATCTCGACCACCTTGCCGTCGATCTCCACGCCGTCGATGTTGACCTCTGGGAAGGCCTCCAGCATCTGCCGGCCGATGGTGCCGCCAGCGAGTCCGATGATGAGGACGTCTCGGAAGTCATCCCGCTTCTCAAAGAAGAACGGCATCGCGGCCATGTAGGTCCACACACCGCGGGTCTCGATGGTGTCGCTGGGGCACTTCACCGAGTGAACACCCACGCCCTCGTTGAGGTAGAGGTGCAGGGCGTCGGGGCACTTGCCGTAGGGCTCCTCGACGACCTGGATGAAGTGGTAGAGGCTCTCTCCCTCCCAGACGAGGCCATCCATCGGGCGGATGGTGGAGGCTGGCATAAGCATCAGCATCGCCATGCCGACCGGGGGGATGGCGGCCTTCGCGCCAGTCAGGAGCCCTGTCATGCTCGCCGTCAGCAGCAGGGCGCCGACCGCGATGAAGGTGTTTCGGGTGCCGAGCAGCGGGATGAGCACAATCGCCGGAGCAAAGCTGCCGATGATGCTACCGAAAGTAGACAGCGCAAACAGCTGACCGGCGGCCTTTCCCGAAGACTCCACATCGTCCACCGCCAGGCGGATCGCCCAGGGGCTGACCGTGCCCATCAGGGTGACCGGGATGGCGAACAGACCGATGGTGCCCAGCACGCCGCCGATGAGGACCGCGAACGCGGTGGTCGGCTCAGAGAGGGCCTCGCCCTGGAGCAGGGGCCTGAGGGTGGCGGCGGCGGCCTGGAGGATCGGCTGGCCGATGAACGGAATCAGCAGGATGAATCCGGACGCCGCGGTGGTCACCTTGCACAGCGAGGAGAACTGGGGGTGTTTGTCTCCCCACCGCCCGCCCAGCCAGTAGCCCAGCGAGAGGAAGCCCATCATCGATCCAATGAGGACTGTGGTGACGATGAGGGAGGTGCCGAAGAATGGAGCAAGCAGTCTCAGGCCGGTCATCTCGACCGCCATGACACTGAGACCACTCGAAAAGACCAGGATCTGAAGGAGGCGCTGGGACATGGCGCCTCATTACTTCATCGAGCCACTTTTGGAAAGGCTGTACAGTCGCATCGAGCTGAATCTGCTGGAGAAGTCTTCAGCCGGTCTGTGTCTACGGCCTGAGACTACTGCGGGATGCTGTGGCTACTTCGAGATGTTCTCAAGGGCTTCCCTGGCGGCCTTTCGCACGAGGGAGTCCATGTCATCCACCCGGGCCTTCAGTGCTTCGCGGTGCTCGGTTGCGTTGAGATCCTCCAGCGATCGACACGCTTCTGCGCGGACCAGCGGGTGGGGATCTTCGAGAGCGGGAAGCACCATCGCGACTGCGCGGGGATCTTCGGTGAAGCCCATCAGCTGAATGGCGAGGTAGCGCAGCCGGGCATTGCGTTTTGAGGTGCGGTAGACCTCAGCAAGCTCGGGCAGGGCCTCAGCGCGATCAAACAAGATGGCGTCAAAGGCACGATCAGCCCGCTCGGGGTCTGGGTCGCAGAGGGCTTCAAAGAGATCGGAATACCGGGGACGCATAGGTGAGGTGTGACACTCCCGGCCCGAGTGTAACACTCCAGATCAGACCGCCCATCAATCGTGTCAAACGAGATAGGAGGGTCGGATGCTGCTGCTCTCCAATGACGACGGTGTCCGTGCCGAGGGGCTCTCTGCCCTCGCTGAGGCGCTCTCTCCGCTCGATACCCTGCTGGTTGTTGCTCCTGCGACGGAGCAGTCCGC
>JBLHNG010000720.1:0-4567 GCA_047621685.1 Myxococcota bacterium
CGACGATGGCGCCGGGGCGCTCTTCGCCGTCGATATCAATGGTTACACGAACCACGATCTGACTCGATCCCTTGCGCTCGACGACCGAGTACAGCTCACCGACTGCCCGAATCCGCGCCCCGCACTTCACCGGGGCGGGGAAGCGCACCCGGTCGCAGCCGTAGTTCACGCCCATCTGCGCGCCCTCCACCCGCAGCAGCTCGGGGAGGAAGCGGTTGACCAGAGAGAGGGTGAGGTAGCCGTGGGCGATGGTGGTGCCGTAGGGACCAGAAGCAGCGCGCTCTGGATCGGTGTGGATCCACTGGTGATCGTCGGTGGCGTCGGCGAAGCGGTTGATGCGCTCCTGGGTCATCTTCAGCCAGTCGGAGTGCCCCAGCGCGACCCCCTCTGCCGCGACCAGCTCTTCGTGACTGCGAAATACTCGACCCATGGCGCGCTCTCCTGCGCGGAGTCTATCTGCTGCGAGGAGAGATTGGGGGTAGACTCTGCCTCCCATGCCCGCCACTCCTCAGCGCCGCGTCACCTTCCCGCTGTGGGCCAAGATGGCCCTGGTGTTTGGCGGGCTGAGCAGCGGGCTGATCCTCGGACCAGGGCTGTGGGACTACCGGGTGGGGGTCGCTGAGCAGGCGCTGCAGCACCAGTCTCGTCTGGAGGGCGTCGCACGCGCGCTGGCGGGGACCATCGACGGGGCTGAATTCGCCACCTTCCAGACCACCGGCGACATGGAGCGCCCAGAGCACACCGACATCACCGAGACCTTTCGCATCACCCGAGAGGCCCACGAGATCCGCTGGATCGGTGCCTCCGCGATGGACGATCGTGGTCGTTATTACTTCGTCATCGATGGCGGTCGTCCGCCCCCGCTGCCCGTGGGCTACCCGATCTTTGATGGGGTCGAGCTGCGCCGTCGGGTCGCGGCGGGGGAGGTGGTCTTCGACCCGGCGATGGAGGACGAGTGGGGCCGCTGGACGGTGGCGATGGCCCCGATCACCCGCGAAGACGGCACCGTGGTCGGCATGGTGGAGGTGATGGACGACGCCGCCTGGAAGGAGCTGAGCGCCCGCCGCAAGGCCACCCGCGCCGTCCTGCTGATCCTGCTGGCCGCCGCCCTGTCCGCTGGCCTCGCTGCGATGTTTGCCCGTCACCTCGGCGGCCCGCTCAAGCGGCTCACCGAGGCCGCCCAGGCGGTGGCAGAGGGCGACCTCAACCGCACCGTAACCGTAGACTCACGCGACGAGCTGGGCGCCCTGGCGGGGGTGTTTGCCGCGATGGTCGATGGGCTTCGGGAGCGGGAGTTCATCCGGGAGACCTTCGGCCGGTTCGTCTCCAAGGAGGTCGCTGCCCGTGCGCTGACCGGCGAGGGGGCGCAGCTGGGCGGTGAGGTCCGTCAGGTGACCATCCTGTTCAGCGATCTTCGAGGTTACTCCGCGCTCTCCCGCCGACTCGGCCCCGAGCAGATGGTCGCCCTGCTCAACCGCTACCTCTCCAGCATGACCGACGTCATCCTCGACCACCAGGGCAACCTCTCGGAGATGCTCGGCGATGGTCTGGTCGTGCTGTTCGGCGCTCCCAACAGCCGCCACGACGACGCCCTCCGTGCGGTGCGCTGCGCGGTAGAGATGCAGCAGTCCCTCGCCTCGTTCAACGCCGAGGAGGGGCTGTCGCTGGAGATGGGCATCGGCATCGGCACCGGAGATGTCATCGCCGGCAACATCGGCAGCAACAAGCGCATGAAGTACGGGGTCGTCGGCACCCCGATCAACCTCGCCGGCCGCCTGGAGTCGTTCACCGTCGGCAGTCAGATCATGATTGATGAGGTTACAAAGGGACTTGTTGGAGAGGAGATCCAGCTTGGAGAGGTGCTCATCCAGCGACCAAAGGGCTGGCCGGAGCCGATCACCTGCTACCCGGTCCAGGCTGCGGGCGACCTCGACATGCCTGAGCAGACCATCATCTTCGCCTGGCGACCGGCGGATCTTCAGGCCCGCTGCTGGAAGATCCAGGACAAGGAGATCGACAGCGAGTCCCGACAGGCCCGGGTGCAGGGAGTGGGGCGCCGGGCGCTGATGCTGCTGACGACCTGGTCGATCAAGCGCGGGGACCAGTACCGCATCGCCCTGGCCACCCCGGGGGGCGCGGTGGAGGACCTCTACTGCGTGGCCTCGGAGGTGTCTGAGGAGGGCGGCTTCTGGAGCACCCTGCGCATCCTCTCCCTGCCCGACGGCGCCGAAGAGAGCCTCTCGAAGCTATGAGCGCCTCTCCCGAGCGCGCCGCGGCGCTGGCAGAATTGCTGATCCACCCCAACCCCGCAGTCCAGCAGCAGGGCGTGGAGCTGCTCAAGCTGCTGGATCCGATTCCGTGGCGGGGCCTGTTCGCCGGGATCGATCTGGAGGGGGTCCTGCTGGCAGGACAGGACCTCTCCGGGGTGGAGCTGTCGGGCTCGAGGATGAAGGGCGCGGTGTTACGGCGCTGCGTTTTGTCCGGTGCGCGGCTGTCGGGCACAGACCTGCGGGGGGCGATCTTTCAAGACGCTGACCTGTCTGGAGCGGACCTGTCCGAGGCCAACCTGCGGGGGGCTGACTTCTCCGGTGCGCAGCTCTCCGGGGCACGGCTCCCTGGGGTGCAGGCCCACCGCTCGTCGTTTCATGAGGCGGATCTGTCACGCGCAGACCTCTCCGGTGCGAACCTCTCGGGAGCGGATCTCAGCCGCGCGAATCTGTGCGCTTCGGACCTGTCCGACGCCATGCTCCAAGGCGTGAACCTGACCGAGGCGGACCTGCGGCAGGCGCGCTGGACGTGGCTCGATCTGCGGGGCTGCCAGCTGTCTGGGGTGCACCTGGATGCGCTGGATCGGCTCGATGTGCGGGGCACCGATCTCAGCGGACTGGACCTCTCAGTGCTGCGGCAGGGCCGGGTGCAGTGGGATGAGCGCACCATCTGGCCGTGACTCGCAGGTTGGTGTCGTTTTGGATGATTCGCAGTGTGATAGTAAACGTTTGTCGGTTACTATTGGTGCGAGTTGATGTGGGCTTGTGGTGTGAGAAGGTTGGCTTTGCGAGTTGATGGTAGCGCAGTGCGAGTTGTGGCTGCGCAGTGCGAGTTGTTGTTGGATTATGACTCGCATGCGCCAGTCGCTTACTCCTGGGCTCCTCACTGTCTCTGGAGGTCTGCCCGATGCGCTCACTTCTCACCGTGCTGATCCCAGCCGTTCTCGCGATGGCCTGTGGTGGCTCCGAGGACGCTCCAGAGGCTCTGGTCTCACCACCCGAAGTGTTGGCTCCCGCACCGGCTTCGTTCGTCGCCAGCGCACCGCTGAAGCCAGACCTGAGGACCGAGACCGTCTCCTGTTACGCCTTGCCCAGTGCCACCGTCCACTGCCGGGAGAGGCTCGTCAACGACATGCCCGACGTTCGCTGCGCAGTGCTGCCAGAGGGGACCGCCTGTGATGCAGGCGCCGTTCCTGATACGCCGCTGGATGGTGGCTTTGAGATCCAGGTGATGGGGGCTGCGGGTGAACACATCGCGATGTTTCGAAAGACCGACTACCACCACGCTGCCCTGGTGGTCAGCGCGAGGACTGGCGCGGTTGTTCTGGAAGGTGATGTGCTGGGCCAGGAGCCGGTGGGCTCGTTTGACGATGGCGCGTTCACAGTTCAGAACTTGATGGCCGGTACCTGCACCACGGGACCGAACGGCAACGAGGCGTCGTGGCGATCAGGCTGCCTGGCCGCGGCGAAGGCTGGGCTGGCGGCTTCGACTCGACCCGGGGCGTTTACCACCGGCACTGATGCGAGCGCCCTGAGCACGCTCGCCTGCACGGATGCGCGCTACGCGGAGGTCAGCGGCCTGGGCGTGGTGGGCGCATTTCCGACGGTGCGGGTTGAGCTGGAGACCCTTGAGCGTGCGGTGGTTGGGATGGCTTGCGGGAGTCCGGAGTAACGTCGGGGTGAGGTTGCTTCTGGGGTGGTGTGGTTGGGCTCTGGGTGGAGCATGTGGTTGTGTCGGATGGTTGCGGAGGCTGCGGGGAACGATTTTTCGGCACCCGTCATCGCGGTGGACCGTTATCCCGCTTGATTGGTGCTCTTTGTCTGAGAAGTGGGGTTTCACCCATGAGCCTCCCGCTTCACGCAGGCATCCTGCTGAAGCAGACTGTCCGCCAGAAGGGGGCGACATGACGGGTGCCCGATTTTTCATCCACCCGGCGGTGCTGCTGTGGGATCCGCTCTCCCCCACTGCCCTGAGGTGATGTTGTCGTACTCACCGTTCCACAGTGACGTTCGGCAGATGCAGGCCGGGGGCGAGCGAGCTGCCGTGTCGGGGAGCGGTATGGGGGCGGGCAGTAGCCGGCCTTCATGTCCCCGCCATTGAGTTCAGCAAGTGCCGGTCGTAGACGGGCTGATTGCTGATTCGGGGAGAGGTACGGGGACGGGGTGAGTCCTACGAAGCCGGTCAGGTAGCTGCCTTCCTCTCTGTACTGACCATAAAGTTCGACAAGTGCCGGTCGTAGACGGGCTGATTGTCGATTCGTGGAGCGGCACGGGGACGGGGTGAGTCCTACGAAGCCGGT
>JBLHNG010000721.1:0-4559 GCA_047621685.1 Myxococcota bacterium
AGGCAGCCACCTGACCGGCTTCGTAGGACTCACCCCGTCCCCGTGCCTCACCCCGAATCAGCAATCAGCCCGTCTTACGACCGGCACTTGCTGAACTCAGCGGCGGGGACACTGAGGCAGCCACCTGACCGGCTTCGTAGGACTCACCCCGTCCCCACACCTCTCCCCGACTCGGCAATCAGCCCGTCTGCGACCGGCACTTGCCGACACTCATTGGGGGTACGGTGAGCACCCCAACTTCAAAATCTCCGTTGACATCACCCGCACCGCAGGACTGGAACGCAGTGTCTCTCTCCTCCTCGCCAACAGGTTCCGCCTGCGCATCGGAGAGCGAGATGCCGACACTCTATCCGCCGAAGCCTGCCGGAATCTCGACCCCAAGCTCTTCCACCAGAAACGCCCAGGTGTCTGCGACCTCGGCGACCTGCTGGCTGACCGAGCGGCCCGCCCCATGCCCGGCGCGGGTGTCGATGCGGATGCGGATCGGCTCGGGGCCGCCCTGGCCGTGCTGGAGGGCGGCGGCGAACTTGTAGCTGTGGGCAGGCACCACCCGGTCGTCGTGGTCGGCGGTGGTGATGAGGGTCGCGGGGTAGGCGGTACCGGGCACGACGTTGTGGACCGGGGAGTAGGCGTAGAGCGCGGCGAACTCAGCCGGGTCATCGGCAGTGCCGTAGTCACCAGCCCACGCCCGGCCGATGGTGAACCGGTGGTAGCGCAGCATGTCGAGCACCCCCACACCAGGCAGCGCGGCCCCAAACAGGTCGGGACGCTGGAGCAGGGTGGCGCCGACGAGCAGGCCGCCGTTGCTGCGGCCCTTGATCGCGAGGTGGTCGGAGTCGGTGATGCCCGAAGCGATGAGGTGCTCGGCGGCAGCGATGAAGTCGTCGAACACGTTCTGCTTGTTCAGCTTCGTGCCCGCCTCGTGCCACGCCTCGCCGTACTCCCCGCCGCCCCGGATGTTGGCGACTGCATAGACCCCGCCCATGTCCAGCCAGGTCACCACGTCGGCCCCAAACCGGGGGGTGATTGAGATGTTGAACCCGCCGTAGCCATACAGCAGGGTGGGGGTGGTGCCGTTGGGGGTGAGGTCTGCCCGGCGCACGAGGAACATCGGGATTGGGGTGCCGTCGGCGGAGTCGTAGAAGACCTGCTCGATGTGGTAGTCCGCCGGATCGAAGGCGACCTCGGGCTGACGCTGGAGGGTGCTGAGCCCGGTGGTCGCGTCGTAGCGGTAGATGGTCGGCGGGGTGGTGAAGCTGGAGAAGATGTACGAGGCGTCCGTCTGGCCCGGGCGGCTGCTCAGGCCGCGGATGCTGCCGATGCCGGGCAGGGGGACCTCGCCGAGGGGCTCGCCGGTGAGGCTGTAGGCAGAGAGCACCGCGCGGGCGTCGGCGAGGGTGACGGTGAGGAGCTGGTCGCCGACCCGGCGGGTGCGGTCGAGGGTCTGCTCAGACTCGGGGATGACCTCGGTGAGCGCCGTCGGATCATCAAGGGAGACCGAGACGACGCGACCCCGGGGGGCATCGAGGTTGGTCCACAGCCACGCGGTCCGACCCTCCGCACTGACCATCGCCCAGCCCGCCGACCAGTCGGTGAACAGCGGGGTCAGCTCAGCGTCTGGATCCGTGAGGTCGAGGGTGTGGAGCTGGTTGAGGTCCTCCGTCGAGCGCCAGGTGGAGACGAACAGGGTCTGCCCGTCGTCGGAGAGGCGCGTGCCGAAGCCCCACTCCGGCTCGTCGGGGCGGGCGTAGATGAGGGTGTCCTCGGACTGCGCTGTGCCGATGGTGTGGTGGTAGAGCTTCTGGTCGGTGAGCGTGCCCTCCAGCGGGCTGTCCGGCTCGGGGTAGCGGGCGTAGTAGAAGCCGGTGCCGTCGGTGGTCCAGGTGGCGCCGGAGAACTTGATGAACGGCAGCGCATCGGAGAGGACCTCGCCGGTGGAGACGTCCAGGACATGCCACGTCCGCCAGTCGCTGCCGCCATCGGAGAGGCCATAGGCCAGCAGGTTGCCATCCGGTGAGGGCTCCCAGCCCGCCAGGGAGACGGTCCCGTCTGTGGAGAGGGTGGCCGGGTCAAGCAGCGCGCGGGCCTCGCCGCCTTCCTCGACGAACAGCACGCTGTGCTCCTGCTCCCCGGTGTTGTGGGTGTAGAAGGTGCGCTCGCCGTGGCGGTGGGGCAGGCCGAACGTCTCGAACTGCCAGACCGCCTCCAGACGCGCCCGGATGGCGTCGCGGGCGGGGATGGCGTCGAGGGTGGCAGCGGTCAGGGTGTTCTGGGCATCCACCCAGGCACGGGTCTCGTCGCTGTCAGGAGCCTCCAGCCAGCGGTACGGGTCGGCGACCGGGGTGCCGTGGTGCTCCTCGACTAGCGGCTCCCGTCGGGCGGCGGGGTAGGCCTGCTGCGGAATGGCAGGCGGGGTCTTGCTGCAGGAGAGGAGGACCAGGAGCATGGACAGACCAATGTGAGGAGGCGTTCTTGTGGGGACTCTGGACACCCATTGATGCACAGGACGGTCCTTTGAGACTGCAGGTGGTGGTGAGTGTGCGGGTGTCATGCTGGGGGGTGGCAGGGGGAGCGACGACTGGAGAGAACCGACGTAAGGCGGTGAATGCAGGAAGTGCAGCCCCCCTTGAGCGCAGCTCCATGAGCAGGCCGAAGGCCGGCGTTGGGGCGGAGTGGCCAGAAAAAGCATGGCGCCGACGATGGCGTTTCTCAGCTCATGGGTGAGGGAGGACCCTTCGGAATCGACAGCCACGAGGCTGAGAAGACCGAAGGGCGAGCAGGACAGGTCGGCACTATCAAAAGCAGAGATGGGCGAATCCTCGACTGGCGGCGGTGATTCCAGCGACGTCTCCGTCCTTGGGCGCTGATCGCTACGGGTCCCCTCCGCGGTCCGCGCTGCACTCCCTGTCGGCGTCTATTCTAAAGCCACTGCCGATGTCCCCAGCCTCGGGTCGCTTGCTGCCTCCGGGGCCGCCAGAGAATCTGGCGTGCGGCCCCTCCGACACGGCCCACTCCGGGATCCCCTTGCGCGCGCCCGGGCGAACTTCGACTCCAGAGCAGGCGATCCAAAACAATACAATCAACAAAATTGGGGGGGAAGGCAGCCACCTGACCGGCTCCGTATGAACTCCGCCCGTCCCCGCGCCGCTCCACGAATCGACAATCAGCCCGTCTGCGACCGGCACTTGTCGAACTTCAGGCGGGTACAGATAGGCAGCCACCTGACCGGCTTCGTCGGACTCACCCAGTCCCCGTGTCTCTCCACGAATCGACAATCAGCCCGTCTCCGACCGGCACTTGTCGAACTCTATGGTCAGTGAAAGAGAAGGCAGCCACCCGACCGGCTCCGGATGCCTCCGCCCGTCTCCGTCCCTCTCCCCGCAGGGCAGCTCGCCACCTTCGGCCGGCTGCTGCCCCAACTCAGGGTCAGGTCCGTGAGGCAGCCACCCGACCGGCTCCGTCGAACTCTGCCCGTCTCCACACCGTGTCCCGGCACGGCAATGAGCCACCCCCCGGCCGCCTCCGTACCGCTCTCCGAGGCGTCCGCTCGCCCACCTTCCGGCCGCCTCCGTACCTCTCCAAATCGGCAGTCCTCCTCATGACCTCCGCCAGGCAACGGCCAAACGTCATGGGGAGGACCGGGCACCGATCACAGACTGAACTGCAAAACCGGGTGAATTCTGCGGGTTTCCCCACCTCCGACTTCCGCTCCACCCTCATCCCTCCACAACCAGCGATTCACCAGCCAGAACGTGCACAACTATATTACGATAAATAAAGCACTATAAACTTCCAGCCGTCAACACTCGAACTTCCGCCGTCAACCATCATTATGACAACACTATTATCGTAAATATATTAATGCCTGTTCTTCCTCGATAACCACCGATTCACTTCCATTTCAACTCGCACCCACGCCCAGCCCTCACGCCCATGGATACAATCCCCTCAGTCCACCCCGGAGTGCCCAATGTTTCAGCAAATCATCGACGACATCATCGGCCGTCATGGCGAGCCCTCTGAGCGCGAGAGCGCCGCCAGCCGCCTCATCGACACCTGCGGATACGCTGCTGCTGCCGCCACCCTCCTCCCCATCCCGGGCACCGAGATCATCGCGGTGATGCCCATCCATGTCGGCATGGTCGTGGGCCTCAGCCAGATCTACGACGCAGAGATCACCCGGGACTCAGCCACGGACCTCGTCCTGAGAATCGGTGCAACGGTCGGCGCCTCGCTGATCACCAGTCGCGCGGCCACCACCCTGGCCAAGATTGCTCTGCCAGGACTCGGTGGGTTCATCGGCGCCCCGATCATCTTCGCCACCACCATCGCCATCGGTGCAGTCGCCCGTGCCTTCTTCGACCGGGGTGGCGAGGTCTCCTCCGAAGAGATGCGCGACATCTACAAGAAGGCCGTCAAGAACGCCAGGCGCAACTTCGACCCCAAGCGCGCCCGCTCCAGCACCGCCAAGGACATGGCCCAGAAAGCCACCGAAGACAGCGAACCAGAAGACAACAAGACCGAGACCCCACCGCCCCCCGCCCCGACCGAAGCTCCAA
>JBLHNG010000722.1:0-4540 GCA_047621685.1 Myxococcota bacterium
GACGAGGGAGAGGGTGCCGGACATGGTGAGGGTGTATCCAGGCGGCGTTGGTGGTTGTGGCTGCGTGGCGCTCGTTGAGGTGCAGGACGGGTCACTGAGAGAGCCAACGTGCGGTGAGTTGTGGGTGTCCGGTTGGGGGGTCGCAGGGGGAGCGACGATTGGAGAGAGCCGACGTAAGGCGGTGAATGGAGAGAGTGCAGCCCCCCTTGAGCGAGCACAATGAGTACCCGAAGCGCAGCGAAGGGTGCGATGTGCGTAGTGGCCAGAAAAAGAACAGCGCCAACGTTGAGCATCCTCAGCTATTCCGTGGAGAGGGCACCCTCCAGGGTCGATCGCCCCGAGGCTGCGCAGCCGAAGGTGCCGCAGAACAGGGCAGGCAACATCAATGACAGCGACTGGAGTCGCGTTGGAGTCCAGCGCCGTCTCCATCCTTGGAAGTGCCGCCTCGCTCCAACGATGCGAGAATCGTGGGCTTTGATGTTGCCTGCCCTGTTCTGCTTGCCTCTGGCTTCGCAGCTTCGTGGCGATCAACCCTGGAGGGTGCTCTCTCACCGGAGAGTTGAGGTTCGCCATCGTCGGCGCCCTTCTTTTCCTGGCCGCTTCGCACCAACACAGGCCGTTGGCCTGCTTGTGGCGCTGCGCTCAAGGGGGGCTGCACTCTCTCCATTCACCGCCTTACGTCGGCTCTCTCCAGTCATCGCTCCCCCTGCGACCCCCCCAGCCGGACACCCGCGGCGAATCCCCGCCTTGCGGCCGCACGTCGGCTCCCTCAGCGACCCGTCCTGCAGACCTCAGAGCGCCGGGTAGTCGCAGCAACCACCTCACGTCACCAGCACCACTTCCGTGATCTCCGCCGGAGCCCCCAGCCGAAACGGCGGCCCCCAGTACCCGGTCCCACAGCTCACATACACCAGCGTCCGCCCAACCTTCCCCAGCCCCTTCGCCACCGGATGCGCGAGGTGAATCAGCGCCGTCCCTGGAAAGAACTGCCCCCCATGCGTATGCCCGGACAGCTGAAGGTCAAACCCAGCCTCCGAAGCCTCATAGGCAGAAGCCGGTTGGTGAGCCAGGAGCAACCGATAGTCCGCATCAGGCGCACCTTCCGCAGCAACAAGCGGACTCGAGGCGTGCTCGGGAATCATCCGCTCGGCGGTGTAGTCCGTCACCCCGGCCAGCAGCAGCTTCGCCCCGTCATGCTCAATCAGCACATGCTCATTCATCAGCACCGTCAGCCCCAGCCGACGGACCTCATCAAGCCATGCCTCTGCGCCTGAGTAGTACTCGTGGTTCCCCGTCACGAAGTACACCCCGTGCCGCGCCTTCAGCTCCGCCAGCACTGCGGTGTGTCGGCCAAGCTCCGCCACACTCCCATCCACCAGATCACCGGTGATCGCGACAATGTCGGGGTTCAGCGCGTTGACCTTTCTGACCACCTCAGCGAGGAAGTCGCCCTTGATCGTCGGGCCGATGTGGATGTCGGTGATCTGCACGATCTTCAGCCCCGCCAGCCCGGCAGCCCGGCCGGTCACCGTGATCGGTACCAATTTCACCGCCACTGCCCGCTGCGCGCCGATCATCGACGCCGCCCCGAGTCCGCTCGCTGCCCCGATCACCCCGAGGTTCAGCGCCCCCGACAGCATCGCGCGCCGGGCCGGATCGACCTCTGGCCCACCCGCCAGCTTCGCTGCGCCGAGCCCCGCCCAGCCCAGCAGACGCAGCCCGTCCGCGGCCAGGGTGCCGGCGAAGAACAGGGCGAACAGGCCCATGCAGGAGAAGCCGACCAGGGAGAACGCAGTGGACAGCGCGCCGTCGGGCAGGGTGCGACCGCCGATTCCCGCGCCGATCACCAGGACGGCGTTGAGGGCCACCAGGATCCGGAGGAGGCGCTGTGAGGCGGGCGACAGCGACGAGCCCAGCCGCCATGCGATCAGGGCATGCCCGCCGATGGTGATGGTGAGGACGACGGCGAGGAAGATCAGGAGGCGGGAGGTGGTCACGGGGGTAGCTAACCACCGCCCCACAGCCGCCAACCGGGGGAGTAGGATTGTCCCGAGATGAAGAGAAACGAGCTGACCCGAGTGATCATGGCACTGGCCGCCGTCGTGGTGGTCGGGGCGGTCATCTGGTCGCTGCTGCCCGCCCCGCGCACCGTCCAGCTGCACATCACCGGGCTGCCGGACTGGGGGACCGCCACCGTGCGGTTCGGTCAGCAGACCGCGTCGGAGGTGGAGCCGGGGGTGTATGAGGCCACGGTGCGCACCGGGGATCGCATGATCCAGGTCATCGGCGGGCTCGGTGAGCCCTGCGGGCGGTGCTGCTTTGCGCTGCGGGAGACCGTCAACGTCGCGTTTGACAGCGGGAAGTTCACCCTGAACGCGACGATCTCCGACTGCCCGACGGCCGACTACCCCACCACCCGAATCGACCCCGGGCCGGTCACCATCGACGGGGAGACCGCTCAGCTTCGTCGATCCCTCTTCGTCGGCGAGCCCATCTCCGCCGCGCTGTGGGACGGGGAGGGGGGCTGCGGAGAGGCTGCGGTGGGCTGCGTGACCTGGCTGGATGCGATCCGGTTCGCCAACCGCCTCTCGATCACCGAGGGCCTCCACCCGGCCTACTACCACGACGAGGCCCACGCCTTCCCCTACGGCCACCGGAGCGGTCCGGTCTACTGGATGCGCGCTGCAGACGGCTGGCGGCTGCCGACGGAGGTGGAGTGGGTCCGGTCGGTGGGGGCGCAGGAGGCCTGGGAGTGGACCTGGGATCTCTTCGCGGTGCCGTATGCTGGGGTGGTGCTCCAGCAGGAAGACGACGGTCCCCGTACCGCTCGCGGACCGGGTCGGACCGCCCGGGTTGCCCCCGGGGAAGACCTCGGCTTTCGGCTGGTTCGCGATGTTCCACCGCCAGTCTCTGAGCATGAAGGCGAGCTGGTTCGACCACCCCGGGAGAGACCATGATCTGGTTGATGTTTGCGTGCACCACAGAGCCCACCGTGACCACTGCAGAGCCGGTCGCGCCGGTCGCGTCCGTCAAAGCACCGGCTGCGGATCCGATGGAAGTGGCCCGCACGGCTGCCGCCGCGAAGGCGGAGTCTGCGGCGAGCACCCTGACGACTGCGCTGAAGGGCACCCTGACCGACGCGATGAGCCAGGGCGGTCCAGAGACTGCGGTGAGCGCCTGTGCGGATCAGGCCCAGGGCACGGCGGCGCTGGCGCTGGCCGGGAAGCGTGCTCGGGCCGGTCGGACGTCCACCAGGCTGCGAAGCCCGGCCAACAAGGCGCCGGACTGGGTGGTGCCCTGGCTTGAGGCTCACGGCGACGGTGCCCTGGCCGATGCGAAGCCGGAGACGACCTTCACCGAGTCCGATGGACACCTCACCGCGCGCATCATCCGCCCCATCGAGGTCAAGCCGCTGTGCCTCAGCTGCCACGGCGATGCGGCGACCATTCCCCCCGAGGTCGCCGCGATCCTCACCGAGCGCTACCCCGACGATGCCGCCACCGGCTATGCGGTCGGTGACCTACGGGGCGCGGTCTGGGCCGAGGCGACGGTCGCGGTGGGCGGAACCCCATGAAGACCCGGCGCGAGATCCTCGCCGGGGTCGCCGCGACCACGCTGATCGGCTGCGCGAAGCCTGTGGACTGGTGCGATGCGCCGCTGGTCACTGACGACGGGCCGTTTCCCTACCCCGACGACTGCCCGGTGACCGCCGATGACATCGAGGGCCCCTACTACCTCGCCGACGCCCCTGAGCGCGCCGACCTCGACCTGCATGGCGACGACGGCACTCCGGTGACCCTCAGCGGGCGGGTCTTCGACGGCGACTGCGGGACGCCGATTGCCGGCGCCATCGTAGAGCTGTGGCACGCGGACCCGGGCGGGAAGTACGACGACTCCGATGAGATGCGGTATCGGGCGATGGTCAGCACCGACAGCGACGGGGGCTACAGCGTCGCCACCCTGCTGCCGGGCCGCTACCTCAACGGGAGGGTGCTCCGTCCGAGACACATCCACGTCAAGGTCTTCGACGCTACCGGCAGCGAGCGGCTCACGACTCAGCTCTACTTCGAGGGCGACCCGTATGTTGACTGCGACGGGTTCGTGAACACGAGCCTTGTTTTGCCGTTTACCGGGAGCGAGGAGAGCGCGATGGTCTGTGAGGATGTCTTGTTTGTTTTGGCGTGAGTGGGGACACGGTGTGGAGACGGCTGCCTGATGTACCCGCCTGAAGTTCGACAAGTGCCGGTCGCAGACGGGCTGATTGTCGATTCGTGGAGAGGTGTGGGGACGGGGTGAGTCCTACGAAGCCGGTCAGGTGGCTATCTTCTCTTTCACTGATCATGAAGTTCGACAAGTGCCGGTCGCAGACGGGCTGATTGTCGATTCGTGGAGAGGTGCGGGGACGGGGTGAGTCCTACGAAGCCGGTCAGGTGGCTGCCTTCCTCTCCTTGTGTCTTGAGGTCGGGATAAGAGGAGAAGGCATCGGGGGAGGCACGGTGTTCATCTACTCCCTGGTCCGATTCGTTGAGACCGTAAAATA
>JBLHNG010000723.1:0-4539 GCA_047621685.1 Myxococcota bacterium
AACGACTGGCCGGGGCGGTGGAAGTTGACCGGGAGCGAGAAGCCGAACAGCAGGGCCGCGCCGATGGCGACGTCGGTGTAGCCGGAGAAGTCGCAGTACAGCTGGAAGTAGAACGACCACAGCGCGGTGGCGGCCTCCAGCACCCCGTAGACCTCCGGGGCGTCAAAGAACGGATCGACGATGCGGTGCCGGATGGAGTCGGCGATGACCATCTTCTTGACCAGCCCCGCGAGGATCATCGACAGCCCGGTTCCGATCGCTGCCGGGTCGAGCCTTGGGCGGCGGATGAGCTGGGGGAGGAACTCGCTGGCCCGCACGATGGGACCGGCGACGAGCTGGGGGAAGAAGGAGACGAACAGGGCGAACTCGGCGAAGTTCCGGGCCGGCTCGATCTTCTTCCGGTAGAGGTCGATGGTGTAGGAGAGCGTCTGGAAGGTGTAGAAGCTGATGCCCACCGGAAGCGCAGCGCCCACCCGAGTAAGGTGCAGCTCCATCCCGATGATTCCCGCAGCCAGCTCGATGTTCTCCAGCACGAAATTGCCGTACTTGAACACGCTGAGCAGGCCGAGGTTGCCCACGATGGACAGCACCAGGAGTCTCCGACGGGTGGTGTCGTTCTCCGAGACCGCGAGCGTGCGGCCGATGGCGTAGTCCAGGGCCGTGCTGGCGACGATGAGGATGAGGTACCAGGGGTTCCAGCTGGCATAGAACAGGTAGCTCGCGGCCAGCAGCCACAGGGTGCGCGGCCAGCGCCACCGCTGAATTAGCCGGTAGATCGCAAAGACGACCAGGAGGAACGCAGCAAACTTCAGGGTGTTGAACAGCATCGGCGGGGCCTATGCTAACTCTCCACTGAGGATGCTCCCGATCACAGACGCCACCACCACGCCCCCCGTCGCCCGGGTGCCAGTCCTCATCGGGCTGGCGGCGGTGGCGGTGTACCTGCTGCTGGGCGTGAACTCTGCGGTCGGCATCCTCTCCGGCTCGGGGCATCCAAAGTCGGATCCGTACTGGCTGGGGCGGTGGAAGATGTTCACCGACCTTCGTCCTCAGCACGCCGAGCTGCGCGCATCGGTGCATCTCGACGGGGTGTGGGCGCCAGTGGCGCTCGCGGAGGTCTTCCCGAATTCCTGGCAGGAGGGGCCGGGATACCACCGCAAGACGTTCTGGAGTCACCCCGACCGGCTCGCGGCCCTTGCGGAACACACCTGCCAGGAGACCGGGGCGGCATCGGTTCGGCTCTGGGCACATCGCTGGGACAAGACCCTGGCCTCCGCCGAGCAGCCGGTGCTCAACCCCGAGGAGCGCACCCTCCTGGAGCAGCCCTGCGGACGGATCCGATGATGGACCGCCTGTTCGCACCAATCTGGGCAGGAGGCTGGGCGTCGGCCCGGGTGCTGTTTGTGCTCGCCGCCCTCGTCGCGCACCTCCCCCGGCTCGGCCAGATCCGCGACGCGGTGCAGTACCCGGGCGTGCTGCTGACCTCTGGACCGATGCGGCTTGTCGAGCAGGTCCAGCTCACTGGAGGGCAGGCGACGGGGCTGTGGGTCGCTGGCCTCGTCGGGCTGTCCGCGCTGCTGTGGGGCGGACGGGCGGCGAAGCCGGGGCTGGTGGTCTGGCTGGTCAGCTACTACCCGATGATCATCCTCACCGGCCTCAGCGCCCGGGTGCCAGAGCGGCTGTTTCTGTGGGTCGCGGTCGGCCTGCTGATGGCGCCGATTTCTGAGCGCAGGCTGACGGAGAAGCACCGGAGCCCGGCGGCCCGGTGGTACCTGATGATCGTGTTCTGCGCGCTGTATGGCTCCACGGGCTGGCTCAAGGCGCTGATGGAGCCGGCGTGGTGGACCGGAGAGGCGCTGTCGTATGACCTCGTGGACCTGCACTTCGGCCTCAAGCCCGCCGGGGTCTGGCTGTCGGGGCAGCCGGGCATCACCCGGGCGCTGTCCTGGGGGACCATCGTCATCGAAGCGAGCTTCCCGCTGCTCATCTGGTGGCGTCGGAGCAACCCGTGGATCCTCCTGGCGGCGCTCTGCATGCACCTGGGAATTGAGCTGCTGATGACCGTCCGGGCGCTGAGCTTCGTGACCCTGGCGATGTACCCGGTCCTCCTCCACCCCGAGGTCGCCCAGCGCCTGTCGCGGACTATACTAAAACGACCATGACCGCTGCACACGCCATCGCCGGGCTGCTTCTGCTCGCCAACGCCGGGCTGATCGGGCTGGTGCTCAGCGCGGGCGGGGGGCTCTCGGCGCAGACCTCCGAGCCGCTCGTCACCCTCAAGGAGCGGATCAACCAGGATCGGCTCTACCGCACCCAGCTCACCGCCCAGCATGCTCCTCAGAAGCCGGGACCACAGACGATCCCCCAGCCACCTCCGCAGCAGCCTCCCCCGCAGCAGGTCCGCCCCCATGCAAGCGCGTCCATTGTTCTCGCGGGCATGGAGGGCTTCCAGGGCGATCCCTGCCCGGCGCTGGCCGGGTTCCTCGACCTCATGGACTCCGGCATCCGAGAGGCTGGCGGTCAGCTCCCTCCGGTCGACCGGGGGCTGATGCTCAGCGGGTCCTGCTCCATCGACGATCCGCTGGTCAACCTCTCGCTGCGGAAGTACCGCGGCGCATGGGTGGCTGCCGGTCTGCCGCCGCTGACCCCGTTTCGCCACCTGGGGAAGAAGTGACCACCCGACTCGCGGCCCTGCTGCTGCTCAACGCAGTGCTCCTGCTGGGCATCTCCCACCGCTATGTGACGCTCCGGGATGCCTGGCGTAGCCACAACATGGCGCTGGCGGCCTGGGAGGTCCTGGAGCGGGATCAGCTGGATCGCACCCTGGAGATCTTCGGGCCGGGCTTCGTGCTGCCCAACGGGCAGCCTACCAGTACCCCCGCGCCTTGAGGATCTCCCGGAAGCTGGCGCTCTGGGGCTGGCTGCCCCGGTAGTCGCTGCGGTCCATGCCCCTCCACCACGTCAGCAGCTCGCCCCGGAGCTGCTCGACGACCTCGGGCTGGGCGGCGGCGACGTTGACCTGCTCGCCGGGGTCGCTGCGCAGGTCGTAGAGGATGAAGTGCTCGCTGTCTGTGGTGGCCTGTCTCAGCGCCATCTCGAAGTACTCAAACGTCAGCGGGACCCCTCGAAACAGCAGCCGGTGGGTCGGTGTGCGGGCGGAGACCATGTCGAGCACGCCCTCCTGAAACACCACCGATGGTGCCGGTGCCTCCGAGAGCAGATCGCGGCCGGGCAGGCTGGCGGGCAGGGTGGCGCCGCTGGCGGAGAGCAGGGTGGGCACCACGTCGATGGCCTGGACGAGGCCGTCTTGGGTGGTGCCACGCAGGGCCTCGGGGAGCGCGCCGCCGGTCAGCAGCATCGGCACCCGGGTCGTGGAGTCGGTCAGGGTGATCCGGTGGTTGTAGATGCCGTGATCGCCGAGGTCCTCGCCGTGATCGGAGGTGATGAGGACCAGGGTGTTCTCCCACAGTCCCCGCGCCTTGAGTCCGTCGAGGAACCGGCCGACCTGAAGATCCGCGGACAGCACTCCAGTGTCGTAGTGATCGTCGATGTGGTCGAGGTCTTCGTCAGACAGTGCTGTGCCCTCTCTCCCCTCCGCCCACTCCCCGATGCGCAGGTAGCCCTCCGGGTTGAGGATGAGGTCGCCGACTTCATGGGAGAAGTGATCGAGCTCAAAGTCCGGGTAGTGCACCCCGCTGAATATCTGCTCGGTGCCCTGGCGGTCGGTGAGGACCGTGTCGATGTCGCCGGTATAGTCCGCCCCGAAGGCGTGGAAGAAGGCGCCGGGGTGCGCATAGGGGCGGTGGCAGTCGTAGCCGTGGAGGATGAGGAAGAACGGGTCGGTGGGCTCCTGGGTGTCGAGCCAGGAGAGCGCGTAGGGCACCTTGTTGAAGAACGAGCCGAAGTCCGCGCTGTCGTCAAAGTGAGCAAAGCCCTGGTTGAAGCCATAGGACTCATGGACATGCCCGCCAGCGAGGAACCCGGCGGTCTGGTAGCCGTACAGCGCGAGGACCTCCGAGATGAGCATCGCGGAGTCGGGGATGATGTAGGTGCGGTAGTCCGGTGCGGCGACCTCGGAGACGTGTCGGCCAGTGAACATCGCGGCGTGGGAGTAGAGCGACTCGTTGCCCTGGCTGAAGCTCTGGGAGAAGACGAGTCCGTCTGCGGCGAGGGCGTCGAGGGTCGGGGTGGGGCTCGGGGAGCGACCGTGGATGCCGACGTGATCTGCTCGGAGGCCATCGATGGAGATGAGGATGAGGTTGGGCGGACCAGTCGGTGGCGGCGGTGTGTCGCAGCTCAGCAGCAGCAGGGGGAGCATGGTGGGAGCATAATGCCATCCTCTGAGGAAGCCGAGGTGCGGGTGCCCGGTTGGGGGTGACAGGGGGCGGCGACTGGAGGTGAGCGAAGCCGCGGAGCGGGCACTCAACGCAAGAAGTGCAGCCCCCTCGAACGAGCCCCATGAGCAGCCCAGAGCGAAGCGGAGGGCGCGAAGTGGGGCGAAGTGGCCAGAAAAAGCATGGCTCGGAGGATGGCGAACCT
>JBLHNG010000724.1:0-4512 GCA_047621685.1 Myxococcota bacterium
CCATCACGGTGTCCGCACCCCAGCGGATGCCCCAGACCAGCTTCTCGACCTCTTCCTCGATGGAGGAGGTGACCGCAGAGTTGCCGATGTTGGCGTTGATCTTCACCAGGAAGTTCCGCCCGATGATCATCGGCTCCAGCTCGGGGTGATTGATGTTGGCCGGGATGATCGCCCGACCCTTCGCGATCTCCTCGCGCACGAACTCCGGGGTGACCACATCGGGCAGCGAGGCGCCCATCGGGTTGCCGGCGATTCGTCGGGCGCGGACCTTCTCGTTGAGGTTGGCCCGCAGCTCCTCGCGCAAGATGTTCTCGCGGATGGCGACGTACTCCATCTCGGCGGTGATGATGCCCTTGCGGGCGTAGTGCAGCTGCGAGACGTTCGCGCCGTCCTTTGCCTGACGGACGGGGCGGCGGAGGCCGGGGAAGCGGTCGATCTGCTCGGCCTTGTCCTCGGTGCGGTAGCCGTCATCCTCGGGACGACGGGTGCGGCCGTCGTAGATCTCGGTGTCTTCCCGAGCGGTGACCCATGTGCCGCGGATGTCGGCGAGGCCCTCGCGGACGTTGATCGTCACTTCCGGATCGGTGTACGGACCGGAGGGGTCGTAGACGGTGAGGTGGGAGAGGGGCTCGGTCTTGCTGGTCTGAGCGGCCTCGGAGAGCTGGATGCGCCGGAAGGGCACCCGGACTCCGGGGTGCAGCGACCCCTCCACATAGACTTTCTTCGAGCCTGGAAGGGGCTCAGTGGTGATTCGGACGTTCTCGCCGATCGGTTCGTTTTCGTTCATGGCCATCGCTTTCCTCCGCCGGGGTCAGCCGGATCAGGTTCTGCGGTGTGCTCTCAGACGATCACCGACTCCGTGTCGGCGCCGCCACCCGCAGCGTTGGTGCGGGGACTGAATAACCGATGGCTGGGTGCGCGAGCCGCTACTGACACTTCTTCGGCTTGTGCTTTCGGATGTCCACGACCCGCTCGTAGCGATCCCGGATGGTCGCGACGTCGCTGCAGTCGTTCCAGATCGGGCTGGAGTTGCCGAGGTAAATCTCCAGCTGCGACTCCGGGTCGATCTGGTCTCGCCCGGTGCCGGAGTAGATCTTGACGTTGTAGCCAACCGGCAGGATCAGCGAGGGGAAGGTCCAGCCCTCACTGTTGGCGTTGCTGCGGATGGTGAAGCCCTCCAGCTCGATGGGCCGCGCGGAGACGTTGCAGACCCGGAGGTACTCGCCGTTGATGTGGGTGCGGTCGTCGCCATAGATGCCGTTGGCGTGGAAGCTGGTGATGTGGAGATCGCCGGAGTAAGCCTCAATGCTCCACATTCCGATGCCAGTAGCCTTGGCGACGTTCTGGGCGGTCTTCATTGCCTCGATGTCCATATCCTCACCGGGGAAGACGAACAGGTGGCCGAGTCCGCGCTCCAGGAGGTAGGTCGAGAGGTCGATGTCGCCGAACCGAACGCTGGCGACGAGCCGGTCGTAGGCGTCGCGGTTGCTGCCGGGCGGACCGCCGTAGATGAGGGTGACCTTCTGGTTCATGACCAGGTCCCGCACCGCGTCCCTCGCTTCGATCCCGTATGCCTCGGCGGGACGAAGCTCGGGGGTGTTGATTCCCCGCAGCCGAACCTTGTCGCCGGTGTTGAGGGTGAAGGTGTCGCCGTCATAGACGGAGACGATGGTGGCGGAGGTGGGCTCACCTGCGAGGGCGAGGCTGGTGAAGATTGCAGTGCTGGCGAGAAGTACGAGCATGGGCTTCAGCTCCCGGATTCCATGACGGCACGCTGAAGTCGCGCGGCCTGCCAGAGGAGGTAGACGTCGTCGGGGTCGAGGGTGGCGGCCTGCCAGGCGGCGTCTCGCGCGGCGGCAAGCTCCCCGCGGGCTTCTAAGACGACGGCGAGGGTGTCGAGGTACTCAGAGCGGCTTGGGTGGTCGGCGACGGCCTGCTGGCTGAGGGCGTGGGCATTGTCGAGGTCCTGGTGGACCAGCGCCCGATACCACGCCTCGCAGTTGTCACGGCTGGCGATGTCGGCGGCGTCTCTGACCTCGGTCCGGTGGCAGTCCCGCTCCAGGCCAACCGCCATGATCGACGCAGCGAGGTCGGCACGGCCGATGACCTGGTAGGCCCCGGCGAGGAAGTCGAGGGGACCATCTCCGGGGTGGAGCCGGCGCTGTGCCCGGTCGAGGTCGGCGAGGAACAGGTCGACCTGCTCGGTGTCTTCGACCTGGAGTGCGTAGAACCAGGGGGCGACCGCTCCGGAGGGGTGCAGCTCGATGAGGCGGCGGATGTGGGTGATCGCGGCGTAGTGGTCGCCCTCTTCCGAAGCGATCCAGGCGCGCCGGAGGAGGTGGCCGTCGGGGTTCTGCTCGAGCTGGTTTGCCTGTCGGATGGCGCTGCGGGCAGTGGCGAAGTCCCGGGAGGCCCGGCTGATGTCTGACAGGGCGATCCAGGCCAGCGGGTGATTCGGCTCGGCCTCGACCGCCTGCTGTGCCAGGGCACGGGCCTCCTCGGCGCGATCCTCCAGCCACAGCCCGTTGACTGCGCTCAGCAGTGCGCCCTCGGTCACCAGGACGCTGACTGGCAGCGCGGAGAGCTGGTGGAGCGCAGCAGCGGGATCCCCGCGGTGGCGGGTGAGGCTGGCGAGCATGATCGCAGCGCGGTCGTCGTCAGGGTGGGTGTGGACGTAGGTGGAGAGCACCCGGCTGGCCTCGTCCAGCTCCCGCTTCCAGGCCAACACCTCTACCCGCTTGAGCACCATGTCTCCGCCCCGCTGGCGCCGCAGCACAGCGAGGTAGCGGTCGTGGATGTCGGGCTGCTCGGGAGCTTTGTCAGACTCAGTCAGCGAGATGAGGCCGGCCTGGTAGTCGATGAAGACCCGGTGACCCTCCAGGATCTCATGGCCCAGCAGGCTGGAGAGACCACGACCGGGCAGCCAGGTGGCCTCCAGGGGGCGCTCGACGAGCGTGCCGCCGATGTCGACTGAAGTGACCGGGAGGCGGCGGGTCTGTCGGAGGAAGTTGCTCACCGGGAGGTCGTCCCCGGCACCCACGCCGTAGATCGGCTCGACCCCGGTGGAGGTGTGTGGCTCCAGCCCGGCGACCGTGTGCCCCGACAGCAGCAGCCCGCCAGCCCCGGTGTCTACGGTGACGGTCAGGGGCTTGTCTTCGGTGCGATCTCCGGTGGAGAAGCGCAGGATCACGTCGGTGGTGATGTGCTGGCTGTCGAAGTGCATCGGGTGGGCGTTTTCGGGGACTGGAAGCTGCCCGGGGCGGGCGAGGGTCATCGTCCCGCCGACGTAGTCGAGGTCGAGCTGGAATTGATGCCAGACGTTGTTGCCCATCAGCCCAGCGAGGGGAACGACGCCAGCAGTGGTCGGCACGCCCTCTACGCCCACCCCGACGGAGATGTCCTCGACGGTGAACTTGCCGAGGGTGACGGTGTCGAGGGTGGCACGCTGCCAGCGGGTCTGGCCAGACACCCCGACCAGCCAGCCGCCGTTCTCCTGCACGGTCAGGTCCAGCTCCTCGGCGATCTCCGCGGTGATCGTGGTGACCGAGGCGCCAGTGTCGACGAGGAAGAACCGGGGCACCCCGTCTCCGAGATCCGCCTCGACGTAGATCCGCGGGCTGTCCTCATAGGAGCGGTACAGCGGCAGGACCGAGACCTCCGGACCGACGATCCCGTTGATGCTGGAGTGGCTGTGTTTGGCACAGCCGCTGAGGAGAGAGGCGGTGAGGAGCAGTGGGTGGATCACATCAACATCATAGCGTGTGTCAGCGGGGGTGTGAGATGGCTGGCCAGTACGCATGCCATCGGAAGTCCGGGGAATTGTCGTGGGTATGACACCCCACACAGGCCGAGCCGTCCGGGGGCAGGTCGCCGTAGCCGGGGGCAGGGGATGCGGTGTGATCTCCGCCCGGCCCGTGGCAGGACTCGCAGCCCACCATCGCCAGCCCGCTGACGTCTCCGCCGGGGTGGCCCATCCCGGTGACATGGCAGGGCAGGCACCGCGGATCGTGCCCACGCCCGGCCTCATCGAGGGTGGTGATGCTCTGAGCGTGACGGGAGTCCGACCAGATCGCAGCCTCTGCCGGGTGGCAGCCGGCACAGGTGCCCGCCCCGACGTAGTGGGCAGTGGCGCGATCCACACCGAGAAACGGCGGGAGCGGAGATGCCCTGGAATGCACCGGTGGTCCGCCCCGAGCCGGATCCGGGACCCGGGCACGGGCCGCTGCGGTGGCCTCGTCATGGTAGGCCGTCGTCAGCGGCTCGGTTGCCGGTGTGGGGGTGGCGCGGGGGCCACAAGACAGCAGGAGCGTGATCACCGCGGCCTCCTTCGCCGTGATTATCCCGGTACAATGGCTGCGGGGAGGAGAGATGCTGATCACCCTGTTGCTTGCCTGTGGGGACAAAGACACCGCACAGCCCACCGATGACACTGGCCCGATCGACACCGGCCAGGACTCCGGAGACACCGCCCCCATCGGCTGCGGCTCCATCGCCAGCGGAGATGTCATCCTC
>JBLHNG010000725.1:0-4511 GCA_047621685.1 Myxococcota bacterium
AGTCTGCGGTCTCAACCGCTTCTCCCCTCACCCGCCGCCCGATCTGCTCGCCGAGCACTCCGCGCAGGGTCCACGCCCGCCCATCCCGTGCGACCACATCATCGAGCCGGGGGAGCGAGGTGTAGCGAGCGACGCGCTGGTAGGTCTCCTCGAACCGGAACAGCAGCGCCTGCCAGCCGTGGCCCCAGGCGTCGTGCACGATGTACTGGTCGATCTTGTCTGACGGCAGCACCACCACCATCGTCGGCAGGGTCTCCCCGAGAATCGCCGCCGACAGACCCGTCGCCCCCGCCAGCGCCTCCAGCAGCGGAGCGGGCACCCGCCCCGACGTCATGCTGCCGAAGCTCGGGAAGTGTGCGGAGAAGCTCGGGTGGAAGTCGGTCAGTTTCTCAATAAACGCCCGGACGCGTGGCTCGTCCCGGGTGGTGAGGGTGCCGTCGCTGAACGGAATGCAGACGAACAGCGCGGTGGAGGTGCGGATGACCTCGACCTCGTCAGAATGCAGCGGGTGGCCCGGATAGAGCGCGGCGACACAGGCGTCGATCGCGGCGTCGTTGTCTGCCCCCGGGCGCATCGGAAACAGCTGATCGAGCCCGGCCATGATCGCCTGACGAAGCCTCAGCTGCGACAGCTCCTCCTCCAGCCGATCCGCCATCACAGCTCGCACCGCTTCATCCGGGGAGAACGCCCGATGCACCGCGTCGAGGGCCGCGCGGTCCACATCGACCTCGAAGCTGCCCAGCGTCTTGCTGCCGGCAGTGTCCACCAGGGGCGGCTCCCCAAGCACAGTCTCCCGATACCGCGCTGCCCGGACCCCGCCGGAGAAGAACGCCGCCTCGGCCTCGTCCATTGAGAGGGTGCGCTCGGGGGGCAGGAGGATCCGGGCCTGGGCCATCAGGATGTCGTGCAGCCGACGAACCTCCGTGATGTCCGGCGCATCCTTCGACTTCCGCGCGACCTCTACCGCAGCCATGAACGCCGTCATGTCGGCCAACATCGGGGCATACGCCGAAGGGAGGATCTCATCGAACAGGCGTGCATCCGCGAAGCAGGGCATCAGACCGGCTCGACCTCAAAGGTCGCGTTGAGGGAGTCTCCGCCGTAGGGATAGCGGATCTTGATGGTGTAGTCCTTCCCAGCCTCGATCATGAGATCCTGCTTGAGGAAGATGACCTCGGGGTTGTAGAGGAACTTCGTGGTCACTGTGGTGATCTCATCGGTCAGATCTGCCTCGCCCTCGATGAGGACGGCGTCTGCTACCCGGCTCTTTCGGGCGGTGACCGTTGCCACTGTGTCCACCAGCAGCGGGGCGGTCTTCGAGAAGTCGATGGTGTCGTAGCCAACCCGGGTGGAGACCGGCTCGTCGGAGTCGAGGACCACCGAGCGGCTGTCGCTGTCGATGCGGACCCCGTAGAGCATCTCCTGGGCATCCAGCAGCCGCACAAACGACCGGATCCGCCGTGGAATGATTGTGCCGTCGTCTCGGAGGAACTGTCGGAGGTGGTTGACCACCTGGACCTCTGGCTCAAAGAACTGCCCAGTGCAGAGAAGCTCGCAGATGAGCACATCCACCGGCTCGGGAATGTCGACGGTGGTGGCGTCGGCATGGATGACGGTGATGACGTCGGAGACCCCGTTCTGCTCGGCGAGGTGCTCGATGAGCGGGATGAACCGGGGATGCAGCTCCACGCAGTAGACCTTGCGCGCTCCAGCCATCGCGGCGAACACCCCGAGGATCCCGGTGCCGCTGCCCGCATCAACCACCACATCACCCGGGGAGACCGAGTCCTCGATCGCCTCTTTCCACATGCGTGTCCGGGCGACATCATGCAGGCACAGCGAGATCTCGTATGGAGTAAAGGCGACGTTTGTGGCCGTATTGTCTGGCATTACGCGACACCCTTCAGGTCGGACTCGACCAGACCTTCGATGCGTGTCAGCCCGCCGTCGGGGTCGGGCAGTCCGAGCACATAGTGCACCACACCGTCGATCTTCTCAGAGGCCTGGATGGTCCCGCTTCGCACTGCGGCGGCTCCGGTCCGACCATGTCGCTCGGCGGCAGCATCGGAGAGCCGGGCTGCTGCGGTGAGGCGAAGGGGGGCGCCGTGGGGTGGGGGCATCCAGGCTTCCTTGTCCTGCTCCAGCCACGCCCCGATGCCGCCGATGAGCGACCAGGCGTCGGGGATGCCCTGCTCTCTCAGGTAGTGGGCGACCCCGTAGCTGCGGGCACCCGCCGCGCAGTAGACCACCACCGTCGGGCCTCCTGGGATCTCCGTGATGCGCTGGGGTATCGAGTTCATCGGGATCAGCGTGGCGCCACGGATGTGGCCGTAGTTGATCTCATGGGGCTCTCGGATGTCGAGGAACAGCACGTCCTTTCCATCCGCGACCCATGCCGCGACCCCCTCTCCGTCGACCTCCAGCTCTGGCAGCTCCTCCTCTTCTTCGACCGGCGGCGCGGTGCGCTGCGGGGGTGGGGCGGGGGTGGATGTGGCCTCGGGCTTGCGGATCTTCCGAGCGATCCTGCGGGCGAGTCTCCTGATCATGGTCGCGCTCCTGATACAAGCCCATACCATGTCCCGCCCCCTGCGCATCGCGCTGGTCATCGCGGTCCCCCCGACGAGCAGAGGGTGATCCTCCTGCCCGTCTAATTTCGACCACGCCGGATACTGTGGCGCTCTCCCGGGACATCATCTCTCTGTCGTCAGCGATCTCTCTGTCGTCAGCGCAGCACACACACTTGAAACGGAGCCCCCATGCGCATCCTCCTCGTCATGCCGACCCCCTTCGAGTCTGAGCGCCAGCCCCGGGGCACCCGGCAGACACGCGAGCTGGGCTCGTGAAGCTCGTCCTGGTCCTGCCCCCGCTCACCCAGCTGAACACCCCCTACCCCTCGATCGCCTACCTCGCCCGGAGCCTGCGAGACGGGGGCATCCCGTGCAGCCAGCGCGACCTGGGCCTGGAGCTGATGCGCCGGGCGCTCTCCAAGAAGGGCCTGACCGAAGTGTTCGACGCCGTCGCTGAGCAGGCCGACGCCGGAGAGCCCCTGCCCGAGCCGGCATGGCAGGCCCTCGCCCTGCGCCGACAGCACGAGCAGGCCATCGATCCGGCGATGCGGCTCCTCTCCGGTGCCGATCCCTCCCTCGCCGCCCGCATCCTGGAGACCCCGCTCCTCCCCCGCGGCCCCCGACTCTCCCGGGTCGACCTCACCGCGTTCGGCACCATGGGCGTGCTCGATGCTGCGAGACACCTCGCGACGGTCTACATCGAGGATCTCGTCGACCTCATCACCGCCACCATCGACCCGGGCTTCTCCATCGCCCGCTACGGCCACCACCTCGCCGTCGGCCCGGTCAGCTTCGATCCCATCGCCGAGAAGCTGTCGCAGACCACCCTGGTCGATTCCTGGCTCGATGAGCTGACCGACACCATCGACGCCGACATCGTCGGCCTCTCCGTGCCCTTCCCCGGCACCCTCTACGGTGCGCTGCGCATCGGCAGTCGCCTCAAGGCCCGGGGCGTCACCGTCTGGATGGGCGGGGGCTACGTCAACACGGAGCTGAGAGAGGTGTCCGAGCCTCGGCTCTGGCAGTGCGTGGACGCCCTGACCTACGACGACGGCGAGGGTCCGCTGCACGCCCTGCTTGCCCACCACCGAGGCGAGCCCGACACCCGACACCGCACCCGCACCGCCGAGGGCCTCCACAGCGCGCCGGTCACCGCCGAGCCGTTCGTGCCTGCCGCCTGGTACGGCGACCTCGACCTCTCCAAATACCTCCACATCCTCGACACCCTCAACCCGGCCCACCGGCTGTGGTCGGACAACCGCTGGAACAAGATCACCCTCGCGCATGGCTGCTACTGGAAGAAGTGCGCGTTCTGCGACATCCAGCTCGACTACATCGCCCGGTTCGAGAAGGCCCCGACCGAGAAGCTGCTCGACGCGATGGAGGAACTGGTCGAGGAGACCGGCATCAGCGGCTTCCACTTCGTCGACGAAGCGGCTCCACCCCGGCAGATGCGGGAGCTGGCCCTGGGGATCCTCCGCCGGGGAATGACGGTGAGCTGGTGGGGAAACATCCGGTTTGAGGCTGCGTTTACCCCTGACCTCTGCCGGCTCCTGGCCGCCTCGGGACTCATCGCGGTGACTGGTGGCCTGGAGGTCGCCCAGTCGAGGCTGCTCAAGCTGATGGACAAGGGCATCACCGTGCCCCAGGCCGCCGGGGCCGCCTCATCGTTCCGGTCCGCCGGGGTCATGGTCCACGCCTACCTCATGTACGGCTTCCCCACCCAGACCGTCGCAGAGACGGTGGAGTCCATGGAGGTCGTCCGGCAGCTGTTCGCGGAGGGGCTGCTGGACTCGGCGTTCTGGCACCGGTTCGTGCTGACCCGCCACTCCGGGGTGTTCGCCGACCCGGCCCGCTACAGCGTCACCGTTCCCGACACCGCTGGCGCCTTCGCCACCAACGACATCCCCCACACCGACCCCACCGGGGGCGACCACGATCGCT
>JBLHNG010000726.1:0-4511 GCA_047621685.1 Myxococcota bacterium
GAGCCAGCCACCAGACACTCAAAATCGGCACCAGTCATCGCGGTGGACAGTTATCCCGCTTAACGGGTGCTCTTTGTCTGAGACGGGGGTTTCACCCCCAAGCCCCCCGCTACGCGCTGACATCCTCTCACACAGACTGTCCGCCAGAAGGGGACGACATGACTGGTGCCTCAAAATCACCTCCGCCCATCATTCTATGTGCCAAACCGGTGACAAGCGCCAGGGGCCTCAAAGGCCTGTAGCGCTCTGCCCGTCAGTCGGTGTCGGAACAGACAACAAGGCAGGGGGGACAGACAATGAGCATCGGGCTTACACTCATCATGGCGGCTTCGGCCCAGGACATCACGACCCGGACGCTGCCCGCAGCAATGCCGGCGCTCACCATCCAGGGCGGACGGGCGGATGTCATCATCCAGCACACCCCCGGTGCAGCCAGCAGCGAGGTCATCGTGAGCCCGCTGAGCTGGTGGGATGGCTGCGAGGTGTCATTCACCGGGAGTCGCTCCGAGGCGGTGCTCTCAATCCTGGAAGACGGCGAGCCCGCCAGTCGGGCCTGCACCGCGGAGATCACCCTCACCCTCGTCGGCGACACCGATGTGGCGATCGCACTGGATCGCGGCACGGTGAGTGTCGAGGGCCTGGACGGGGCGCTGTCGGTCAACATGGATCGCGGCTGGGTCAGCGGTGCACCCGGCGGCACCACCACGGTCTCGCTGCGCCAGGGACGGGTCGATCTGTGGGGCCTCACGGCACCGGCAGACATCGCGGTCAAGTACGGCCGGATCGCGCTGACCTACACCGAGATGATCTCGGGCACCGTCGCTGCAAACACCACCGTCGGCCCGATCACCACCCGCTTCCCGTATGGCATCTGGCTCGACACCGATGTCAGCACCGGACTCGGTCGGCAGAAGCGGACCATCCCATCCCGCACGACCGCCACCACTCACCTCGACGCGGCCTCCCGAGTGGGAAGCATTCGCATCGAGGCGGTGGTCGAGGAGCCGGTCTCGGAGTCGGTGGCGTCTTCAGACTGAGACGCTCTCAGTCTGGGCCACTCAGGTCGGTACGGAGGCGACCTGGGGCTCGGACTTTAAAGCCGGGATGAAGCAGGTCAGCGGACCGAGCTTCGCCCAGGGGACGTCCTCGCAGTTCTTCAGCGGAGCGTTCCGGCGGGTGAGCACGTCGCAGCTGGACTGGGTGACGACGAGGGTGTGCTCAAACTGCGCGGAGAGAGCGCGGTCCCGGGTGAGCACGGTCCAGCCGTCGTCGAGGTGGTCGATCTCGAAGCTGCCGAGGTTGACCATTGGCTCGATGGTGAAGGTCATGCCTGGGCGCAGCTGCATGCCGGTGCCTGGGATGCCGTAGTGGGGCACGCTGGGCTCGGTGTGGAAGCGGCGGCCGATGCCGTGGCCGGTGTAGTCCCTCACGACGGAGCAGCCCTTGGCCTCGACGAAGGTCTGGATCGCGTGGCCGATGTCGCCGAGGGTGGCCCCGGGACGGACGGCGGCGATGCCGATCTCCAGGCTCTGCCGAGCGACCTCGACGACATGCCGCGCCTTGAGCGAGGGGGTGCCGACGTAGAAGGTCGCAGAGGTGTCGCCGTGGTAGCCGCGCCGACGGGGGAAGATCGGGGTGACATCGACGTTGATGATGTCGCCGTCTTTGAGGATCTGCGCTCCGGGAATGCCGTGGCAGACCACCTCGTTGACGCTGGTGCAGACGCTCTTGGGGAACCCGCGGTAGTTCAGCGGCCCGGGGATGGCGTTGTGCTTCAGCGTGTAGTCGTGGACCAGGGTGTTGAGATCATCCGTCGAGATCCCGGGGCGAATGTGCTCCGAGATCATGATGAGGGTCTCAGCAGCGAGCGAGCACGCTCGCCGCATCTGCTTGATCTCTCGGGCGTTGTGGACGCTGACCACGCTCAGATCGCGCGGCTGCGGCGCTCAAGCTGCTCCGCCTGGGTCTTGCAGTCGATGCACTGGGTCGCGACCGGGCGGACCAGGAGGCGACGGTAGGTGATCGGCTCACCGCAGGACTCGCAGGCGCCGTACTCGCCCTCTTCCATGCGCTGGAACGCGTGGCGGATCTTCTTGAGCATGTGGCGCTCACGACCGGCCAGACGAAGGGAGAAGTCCCGGCTTGACTCGGACGCAGCGAGGTCGAGAGCGTCGGGCTCCATGCCATCGTTGTCCTGATCCGTCAGGGTGCTGACGGTCAGCTGACTGTTGGATATCAGGGCATTGGCGTGCTTTTGAAGGGTGGCGCGGAGCTGCTGAACCTCTTTGTTGGAGAGGTACTCATCCGGGGGGAGTGCGGTGTCTTCCTGGCTCATGCTCTCTCCTGAGCGGCCGGTCTAATGCCGGGATTTCGCGGTGTCAAACCGTAACTTCATGGCGTAACCGGTGCGAGCCGGTCTTTTCGCGGGACCAGACTATGGATCCCAACTGCCATCAGGTCAATGGCAAATTGAAAAAAACGCTTTACGGTTCTCTCTATTGGCCTGCACAGCAGACTCTGGGCGACAGATAACTGACCGGTATCAAGACGCCACCTTCATCTGACAAGCCATCCATAAATGGCTCTATATACACCGTTTCCATTGACTATTCAGAAAAACAGGAAGATCCTTTCACGCTTTTTCTGCTCCCCTCACTCGCCCTGGCTGCCCCCACCCCCTCCGACAGCCTTCTCAACACCCCCGACCGCCCCTCGCAGGTCGAGCCAGTGGCTGAGATCGGATTCCGGCACCCGTCATGTCGCCCCCTTCTGGCGGACAGTCGGTGTGAGAGGATGTCAGCGCGTAGCGGGGGGGTTGGGGGGGAAAACCCCGTCTCAGACAAAAGCGCACCACCGTCCCCCTCTGAATTCACCTCCGCCGACGGCGGCTCAGACGGCACCGCGATCGATCCCACCCGGGCACAGCCGCAACTGGCTGCACTTCGCAACCCTGACCATCGGCGTCATGGTGCGCTGAGCGTCGAAATGGTGAGCATCACACCCTCCAGCGCCAGCGCTGCATCTCGGCTACACTGCGACGGACGTGCCTGGAGGTGAGATGTCTCGTCCGCTCATGCTGCTGACCATTTCCGCCCTGCTGACCGGCTGTGGGGACAAAGACGAGCCTGCCGAGGAAGACGACGGCGGCTCCGATACCAGCGGGGGCGTCTTTCCCCCCGGCCCACCCGTCAACGCATCGTGGAACTACGCTGGGATCAGCGGCAACCGAAGCTGGACCTACAGCCGCGTCGACAGCGCCCAGCTGATCGTTGATGACTCCATCGCCGAGGACATCGGCGGCGTCCTGGTCAACACCCTCCTCTACGTTGCCGACGATGATGAGCAGCAGCTCCACTTCGAGCACACCATCGAGTGGGCCGCCGGTCCATCCATCGGCATCGAGATCCGAAGCTACGACGGCACGCCCTACAACAACCCGATCAAGATCGCGGACCAGGAGACGTTCATCAACGACGTCTACACCACCGTCCAGCCCAACTCCACGTTCGAGAGCACCATTATTGGCTTTGAGCCGTGCCCGAACTCGTGGTCGGCCAAGTGGACCTGTGTGCACATCCAGGTGACTGGCGGGAGTGGGGAGTATTTTGTGGGGGACTGGTGGCTGGCGGATGGGTGGGGGGCGGCGATTTTTCAGCCGGCGAGTGAGAGCGAAGCGTGGGTGCTGAGGCAGACGAACGTCATTGAGTAGGCACACCGAGAGCAACCAATCGGTGCTCTGAGGTGTGCAGGACGGTCCTTTGAGCTTGCGGTAGGTGGCCGCAGGGCGGGGATTCGCAAGCGGGTGTCATGCTGGGGGTTGCAGGGGAGCGGTGACTGAAGAGAGCCAACGGCGAACGTAGGGAATGCAGCCCCCTTGAGCGCAGCGCCATGAGCGGGCCGTCAGGCCTGCGTTGGTGCGGAGTGGCCAGAAAAAGAATGGCGTCGACGATGGCGAACCTCAACCATCCGGTGAGGGAGCACCCTTCGGAATCGAGAGCCACGAGGCTGAGAGCGCCCCTGGCTGAGAAGACCGAAGGGCGAGCAGGACAGGTCGGCACTATCAAAAGCAGAGATGGGCGAATCCTTGAAGTGCGGCGGTACTGCAAACCCCGTCTCCGTCCTTGGGCTGAGGGCGCCCCCGGCGCTGATCCCCACGGGTCCCCTCCGCGGTCCGCGCTTCACTCCCTGTCGGCGTCCACTGTTGTGCGACTGCCCATGTCCCCAGCCTCGGGTCGCTTGCTGCCTCCGGGGCCGCCAGAGAATCTGGCGTGGACTGAGGGCGTCCCCCGGCCCTCCGACACGGCCCACTACGGGTGCCCCTTGCGCGCGCCCGGGCGGACTGAGACTCCTGAACTGGCGATCCAAACAATACAATCAACAAAATTGGGGGGAAGGCAGCCACCTGACCGGCTTCGTAGGACTCACCCCGTCCCCGCGCCTCTCCACGAATCGACAATCAGCCCGTCTGCGACCGGCACTTGTCGAACTTCAGGCGGGTACAGCTAGGCAGC
>JBLHNG010000727.1:0-4510 GCA_047621685.1 Myxococcota bacterium
TTGCCGTCTGGAAGCCTCACTGCCCAGGCGCTGGCCGGGATCTGTGGAGACAGCTCCTCGACTGACCATGCCGCCCAGGCCTGCGCACCTGAGACGCCTGTGGAGACGTTTCCGATGAACTTCTTGGGCACGAGCTTGCGCTGCTCGGCGGGGTCGGTGGGGGAGAGCAGCGAGATGTGCAGGCCCGGTGCGCCCTTCAGCGACCAGACCAGACTCAGGCCATCGCCGGCTGCACAGGCTGAGGAGACTCGTCCGGGGTAGCCGCTGGGGGCGCGCATCGGCTTGCCCATGCCTCCAGCGCGGACCTGCATGACCACGCCGCCCTTGCTGAGCACGATGGGATCCTGGCTGCCGACGAAGCCACGGGCGGTGGACATGGCCTCACCACGGTGGGGCACGAGGCCCTCATCGGTGAGCTTCTGCACGATCACCGCTGGACCTTCTCGGGAGATCCCGTACAGCAGGAGGTCGTCTCCTTCCATGCGGAGGATCGGGCGAACCATCGGGGTGTAGCCGAGCTTGATGGTGCGCTGCTCGGAGAGCTTCCCGTCGAGGCCGACGTTGGCGAGGACCAGCATCACCCCGGCCGGGCGCTCCAGCAGCGCGGCGGCGAGGAAGCCATCCGCCACCGGGGCGAGCAGCCGGGAGAGCATGAGGTCGGCGGGGGCGCGGAAGGCGGCCGGAGGGGACTTGGGGCGACCAGAGATCGAGCTGACCAGCACCCGCAGGCGGCCACCGCCCGGCTCGATGTTCTCCCAGAGGACCGCCACGTGCTTGTGGGCCACCGCGACCACCGGATCTTCGACTATCAGCCGCTTTGCCGGTGGGATCTCGGCGTGTACGACCCCGACGATGGGGCCGTCGAGCTGAGCCTCGGTGAGGATGGCCTCGGAGAAGTCCGCGCCCTCCATGTCGGCGTCGGAGAGGTCGGCCCGGGTGAAGTCGGTCTGCTCCAGGATGGTCTCAGCGAAGTTCGCGTTGGTGAGGTTTGCGTTGCGCAGCCGGGCGGCAGAGAGGTCTGTACGCAGGAGGACGATCGACTCCATGTTCGCACCGGTGAGGTTCGCACCCATGAGGTTGGCGTCGGTGAGATCGGCGCGGGCGAGGTTGGCCCCGGTCAGATCGACCCCGGCCAGCACTGCTTTCTTGAAGGACGATCCAGACAGCCGCGCCTCGATGAGCACAGCCTCAGAGAAGTTCACCCCGTCAAGCACCGCGTTCTTCATCTTGGCGCCGGTGAGGTTGGCGCCGGAGAGGTTGGCGTCGTTGAGCTCGGCGGCGTTGAGGTCGGCCTGGGTGAGATCGATGTCGGTGAGGTCTGCCTCGCCGAGGTACGTCTCGCGCCACTTGGAGCGGATTCCGATGACCCGACACAGCTTCGCGCCGGTGAGATCCGCGCCGTCAAGGTTGGCCCGGGCGAGGTTGGCGCCGGTGAGATCGGCACCGGAGAGGTCGGCCTTCTCCAGGTTGGCACCGGAGAGGTCAGCACCGGCGAGCTTCGCGTTGGGGAGATCAGCGGCGAACAAATCGAGTTTTCCACGAATCGGTCGCTTCTGGTTGAACTCTTCGACCTTGCCCTGCTCCAGCAGCTCGATCATCTTCATGTGAGATTCCCCGGTTTGATTCCGCACGGCTATCTCACCGCGTAGACTGCGGCCATGTGGCCAGCCCTGCTGCTTGCACCGACACTCCACCTCCCCGTGCAACGCCACACCCTGGACAATGGGATGGTGGTGATCCTGCTGGTCGATGCGCGGGCTCCGCTCATCGCCACTGAGCTGACGTTCTCAGTGGGGGCTGCGGAGGATGGGATCGCGGTCCCTGGCTTCTCGGGGGGCTCTGGGATGGCGCACCTCGTCGAGCACTTGATGTTCGAGGGGGAGTACGACGCCCTGCTCGCGGAGGCAGGCGGAGAGAGCAACGCCTGGACCAGCCACGACTGGACGACCTACACCGCCGCGGCGCCCTCCGATGCCCTGGAGCGGCTGCTGTACCTGGAGAGCCGTCGGATGGCCGATCCCCTGGCAGGAGTGAGCGACGACGACCTGGAGAACCAGATCGCGGTGGTGCTCACGGAGCGCAGCATGGATCGAAACGGCGGGCGAGGTGGTCGGGCCCTCACTGAGAGCATCTATGCGACGGGGCATCCATTCCACACACCGGTCCTTGGTGATCCAGACGTGGTCGGAGACATCGATCGCGCGTCGGTGACGGGGTTCCTGTCCGCCTGGTACCAGCCCGACGGTGCGATCCTGGTCATCGGCGGTGACATCGATCCCGAAGCCACCCTCGCTCGGGTCGAGCACTGGTTCGGCGGCTTGCCTGCCCGAGAGAAGCCAGACCGAGCCGTCGCACCAGCGGTCGCGCAGCCGACACATCCCCGCCGGGTCCTCTACGAGAGCACCATGCCGACGGTGACCATGGCCTGGCCGACCATCCCGATGGGGCATCCCGATGAGGCGGCGCTGGACCTGCTGGCGGAGATCCTCTCTGAGCGGCTGGGGGATCGGGTGACGAGTGGACGCCTGGATGTCGTGGGCGCATGGACGGATAACGGTCGGCTCGGTGGGCGGCTGGTCCTCTCCGCCAGTCACCTCCGCCGCTCCAGCCGCGCCCTGCACCGGGAGCTGGACCGCGCTCTGTCCGACACCACCACCCGCCCCATCTCCCCCGACCTCCTTCGCCACCATCAGGAGCGGTGGCGGATGTGGTTCGTGCGCTCCGCTCAGTCTCTGGAGACCCGGGTCCGTATGGCCGCCGGGTGTGTGCGCGGCGGGGAAGCGCCGGACTGCATGGAGGCATCAATCGCAGCGCGGGAGGCGGTGACCCCGGAGCAGCTCCTCGACGTCGCCCGCCGCTACCTGCTCGATGAGACGCAGGTCACCCTGGAGGTTCATGCTGAGGACCGCCGCTCCCTGTCGAGTGCGGTGGAGGTCGACCCATTGTGATCCTTCTCTTGCTGTCCGCCTTCGCCCAGGAGCCACCGCCCGTCGGTGCGGGGATCGTGCTGCGTCCGCCTGTCCCTGAGGTTTATGCGCTCTCCGACGGCACCCCGGTGTGGATCATCGAGCAGCATGCCGTCCCGCTGGTCCGCATCGAGCTGAGCCTGCGCCAGGGCTACCTGTCGGTCTCCGATCCGGTCGCGGCCCTGCTGGCGGGGGGGCTGGTCGGCGGTCAGGAGCAGTCCATCGGGGTCGGTGCGGCCCGGGTGTGGGCGGACATCGAGGTGCTCAGCGGAGAGGAGGGAGACGCCCTCGCTGCCCTCCGGGAGTCTCTGGTCGCACCGCGAATTCGAGGATCCGAGGTCCGCCGACGCCGACGTCAGCTCTCTCGGGAGCGTGCTGGACTGGTCGGGATCCCGGGACGCATCCACAACACCGCGCTGTCAGCGGCCCTGTTCCCCGATGGCCACCCGCTCGCGCTGCGTCCGCTGGCCCTGGACTATCGGCGGGTCACTCCGGAGCGGGCCGAGGCGGTGTGGTCCGAGCTGCTCGATGCGGGCAGCCCGACGATCCTGGTGGTTGGGGACACCTCCGCCGCCGAGATCCTCCCCCTGCTGGAGGCGCACCTCCTGTGGCTGGGCGGTCATGGGGTGTCGTTCGACCTGCCGCCGCCGGACTGGCCTGAGCGGGACGTGACCCTGGTGGATGCGCCGGGTGGGTCTCGCAGCTGGATCTCGCTGACCCTGCCAGCACCTGGACTCGGTGAGCCTGGGCTGCCCGCCGCTGAGGTCGCGGCCCGCATCCTCGGCGGCGACTTCACCAGCCGACTGAGCGCGGTCTTGAGAGAGGAGCATGGCTTCGTCTACGACATCTACGCCGACCTGACCGCGTGGCCGGGCATGGGGCGCATCGAGATCACCTGCTCGGTGGACAACGCCGATCTGCTCGGTGCCCTGACCGCGATCCGGGAGGTGATCGAGAGCATGGAGGCCGCCCCGCCAGGTGCCGCGGAGATCGACGCCGCGCGCCGAGCGATGGTGCTCCAGCGCGCCCGGGAGATGGGCAGCCTCGCCGGGCTCGCCGGGGGCTATGGGGCCGGGCAGGTCTATGGGCTCTCTCCGCAGCAGGAACGCTGGCGGTTTGAGGCTTACGACGCGCTCACTGTTGAAGAAATTGGTGAGGCTGCGGCTGAATTCTCACGGTCCGCCCTGTGGGTGATCACTGGTGATGGGGTGGAGATTGAGCCGATGCTGGAAGCCTCGGGTTGGGCGCCGGACCGGATTCGCTCGGGGTGGTCGGTGCTGCCGTAGGGCGTGGGGTGACGTGGCCAGAAAAAGGAGGGCTCGGAGGATGGCGAACCTCAGCTCATGGGTGAGGGAGGACCCTTCGGAATCGAGAGGCACGAGGCTGAGAGCGCCCCCCGGCCCTCCAGCACGGCCCACTGCGGTGTCCCCTTGCGCGCGCCCGGGCGAACTGAGACTCCAGAGCAGGCGATCCAAACAATACAATCAACAAAATAGCAACCGTCTTCAGGCGGCTTTTTGAAGCGCCGTGTGAGTCAGCGCGCT
>JBLHNG010000728.1:0-4508 GCA_047621685.1 Myxococcota bacterium
AGCTCAGGCGTCGCCGATGTTCTCGATCACAACTTGAATTTCAACCCGCTCACTGTCGGGCTGGTTCTTCGCGGTGATGCCCGCCCCTTCCACATCCTCAGCGGTCCAATATCTCCCAACCCGGAAAGGCCATGCGTCTGCTGAGCCTGACAATGCTGCTTGGATAAGGAATAGGGAGACACTGGAGCCATCGAAGAGACGGAGGCGGTCTATGCGGTGACCACCGGGGAGAGCACCCTGCCCCGCTGCCTGAGCAACCAGCCCAACCGCAGCGTCTGCCAGAATTGAGCCGTCACGTCCTGAAGTTGCCGATCGTGGCGTCGAGGGCGGCGAGGCTGGTCATGCAGTGATCGCGGAGGTCGGGGGCGATCTGGTCGAGGAGGTCGGCGGCGGTGTCCCGGGCGTTCTCGGCATCGGCGGCATATCCGGCGGCGGCATGTGCGCGGGAGATGGCTTCGTAGGCGAAGAACTGCTCCATGATGTCGGCGCTGTTCTCCACACAGATCTGAAGGCAGGCTTTGGCGTGGATCAGGGCGGCATCGCCGCGACCGTCGGCGGAGAGGCTGCGGGACAGCCGATGCTCCGCGCGCCCCTCCTCCAGCCAGCCCCCGGCGATGGGCCAGTGCTTCCGCGCGATCCGAGCCGCACGGATCATCATCGCGGCCTCGGCCTCGGTGCGGTCGGCCTTCTCTTCGAGGTCCCAGGAGAGGTTGTTGCCGGTGATTGCGAGGGTACGGGCGACTGGGATGGTGGGGGCGGTGGCGTGGGAGAGGGCGGCATCGAAGGCGGCCTGGGCCTCCTCCAGGCGATCCTGACCCACCAGCGCGGCGGCAGCGATCGCAAGGACGCGCACCCGATCGGCATCCTCAGCGACCCCACTGGCGGAGGCACGGCGCAGGCTGTCCTCGAAGGCGTCCCGCCGACCGGCGCAGTACTGGAGGGTGGCCCTGCTGCGGTGGATCGCCCGCTGATCGGCGATGTCTCCCGCGACCGGAAGGGTGGCGAGGGTGGCGAAGAAGCGCAGCCCGTCGTCCCAGCGCCCGAGGTGCTCCCCGAGGACGTGCACCGCGAGTCCGGCCAGTCGGGTGGCCTGTCCCGGCCCCGACAGCAGCGGCATCCCGTCGGTGAGGCGGGCGGCGACCCCCTCGGCCTGTTCGGCATGTTCGCGCCAGCCGCGGTTAAGGAAATCGCTGATGTCCATCTCGGTCCTTCTACAATGCCAGCCATGTTGATTCTACCACTGCTGGTCGCTCAGGCGGCATCGGCGGACTGCGGTCCGGGGCTGGCGCACGGTGGTGCGGACACCCTCGTTCTGCGTGGGCACACCTACACCCGCATCGGGGACTGCGGCGTCCTGCCGGTCTACCGAACGGACTCCACCGACTCGACCTTCCTCGACCGGGAGGCTGCACAGCGCAAGACGATCATCCTGGTGACCGAGCAGAGCGTGGACCCGACGACGGTGGAGGACGCCTGGCCTGCTCCGACGGGCAACCTCTACCTCTCCTACCCCTACCCGGGCGGTGCAGACCCGGCGCGGGAGGCCATCTCCGAGGCGATCACCGCCTGGCGGGACCAGCACGCGCCGGAGGTCGCCATGACCGAGGGCTGGGACGACCGCTACGGTGCCCACCGGGCCGCCGACGGCCGGTTCCTCTCCGGCCTCGCCCTGAACCTCCGAGACGACCACGCCGACATCGGCCTCGACCTCCACCTCTCCGCCACCCCCGCCCAGTACGCCGCATTGTCCGCTGAGGGCGACCACGTCTCCATCGCCACCCTCACCGGCACTCAGCCCGATCGCGAGGTGGCCCTGTGGTTCATCCTCCGCGCGCTGGAGGCACACGCCGAGGCTGAAGGTCTCCTGCGCCATCGAGAGCCGCTCACCGTCCCACGCCCTGCTCAGTCAAACCCCACCCACACCTCCGGGCAGCATCGCCTGGAAGATTCCAGCATCATTGAGGACGGTAAAAATGGCCATCAACCCTGACTACATCCGCTGCGACGTCTGCGGGGCCAGCAACGCCTCCCCGTTCGACTTCCACCGGACCCCCGCCGAAGACGCGGAGGTCGCTGCCATCGCGAAGCAGCGCCACGAGCAGTCTGAGCGAGGCTGGACCGGTCCGCAGTACTTCTCCCACCCCAGCCGCGCCCTGCTCTGTGAGGCCCACCAGTCTGCCGCTCAGGGGCTCAAGCTCTCTGAGGTCGCGATCTCCGACGGCCTGGCCCGACTGCGGGAAGACGGATGACCCCGTCAGGCTACTACGAGGATCTCGTCCGACAGGTCATCACCGACCGGCGCTGGATCACTGCATTCGATGTGGCGTACTCCGCGGCCGGTGTGGCCACGAAGCTCAAGGCACTCGGCGCGTCGGGCTGCATCGCAGTCGGGGCGAGCCGGGGGACCGGGGAGCTGCCGGAGGGACAGGAGGCGATCATCCTCGATGTGGTCGCGAAGACGATGATGGGCGGAATCCGAGCCTCTGAGGCCGCACTCGACGCCCTTCCTGCTCACGCCATCGCGCAGATCGACGCCTTCGACCCCGACCACACCGCCCGGGTCATTCGCGCGCTCTTCTCGGAGGGGGCGGACGTCGCCGGTCGTCCCACCTATGGTCGCCGTCGCCCGGAGTGGGTGGCCCTGGAGGACAAGCTCATCGTCGACGCCCTGTGGGACGACATCGGCATCCCCAGAGCACCGGCCCGCATCGTGCCGACTGCACAGGCTGCTGAGGCTGCTGTGAGCCTCGACGAGGGGCTGGGCACCGTCTGGGTCGGCGACAACCGGGACGGCTGGCATGGCGGGGCGGCCCTCCTCCGCTGGGTTCGCACACCTGCCGACGCCGACGACGCCCGGCGCTTCCTGGCCGCCCACTGCGACCGGGCGCGCATCATGCCGTTCCTCGACGGCATCCCCTGCTCGATCCACGGCATCGTGTTTGAAGACGCGGTGGTCGCCCTGCGCCCCTGCGAGATGCTGGTCCTCCGCCGACCGGGCACCACCCAGCTCCGCTATGCCGCTGCGGCGACCTTCTGGGATCCCCGCCCCGAGGATCGGGAGGGTCTGCGAGACATCGCCCGTCGGGTCGGCGCACACCTCCGTCAGGCCGTCAACTACCGGGGCGTGTTCACCGTCGATGGGGTGATGACCCCTGAGGGCTTCCTGCCCACCGAGCTGAACCCTCGGTTCGGGGCAGCCATCGGGGTGATGACCAACAGCATCCCCGGCCTGCCGATGTACCTCCTGAACCTCGCCATTGTCGCTGGAGAGCCACTGGACTGGCGGCCGGCGGACCTCGAAGCGCTGATCCTCGATGCTGCGGACACCCACCGGGCGGGTCGGTCCGGCACCCTGGTCAACCATCCCATTGAGACACTGACTCGACAGCCGCTTCGGTGGGACGGCGACCGCTTCGTGCACGCCGGAGACGAAGAGCCCGACGCCCAGCTGGTGCTCGGACCGGCAGCGGCGGGTGGCTACCTCAATGTCACCTTCCTCCCCGACCGCACCCCGCATGGTCCCTCTGCGGCCCCCCGTGCCGCTGCCGCGCTGGCGTATGCCGATGCCACCTTCGATCTCGGCATCGGTCCGCTCACCCCGGCCCCGGACCTGCGCCCGTCGGGGTGAGGGTGTGGAGACGGGCGGAGGCATCCGGAGTCGGTCAGGTGGCTGCCTTCCTCTCCTGTTTTGTTGATTGTATTGTTTTGGATCGCCTTGTCTGGAGTCGCAGACCGCCCAGGCGCGCGCAAGCGGATCCCGCAGAGGGCCGTGTCGGAGGGCCGGGGCTCAAAACGCCCGAAGCTCCGGCAGGTGCCGAACGTCGGCATCCGTCATCGCGGTGGACAGTTATCCCGCTTGACTGGTGCTCTTTGTCTGAGAAGGGGGTTTCACCCCCAACCCCCCCGCTTCGCGAAGGCATCCTCTGAAACAGACTGTCCACTACAAGGGGATGAGATGACCGGTGCCCGAACTTCTCCCGCCAGAGCGTCCCGCTGGCTGCTATACAGGTTCTCCCTGATTGCCCCGGAGCCAGGTCATGCGCCAATTCTCTCTGCTCGCCCTTCTCCTCGTCGGCTGCGGCGACAAAGACACCGGCACCGTCGATGAAGCGGATGCCGACACCGACGCCGACACCGACGCCGACACGGACGCTGACACCGACGCCGACACGGACGCCGACACGGACGCCGACACCGACGCCGACCTCACCGACTGCGGGGTGACCATCGCCACCCCCAAGGACGGAGTCTGCGCCATCACCAGCGGCTCCGGGAGCAGCATCCTCCTGCGCGGTGTGGTGCTCGGACCCGACGAGGGCTTCCTCGGCGGCTCAGTCCTCATCGACGGCGACGGCCTCATCGCCTGCACCGGCTGCGACTGCTCGGGCGAGGACGGCTACGACGATGCCACGGTCATCGACTGTCCCGAGGGGACCATCAGCCCCGGACTCATCAACGCCCACGACCACATCGGCTACACCGAGGGCGCCCCGATCGACACCGGCTCG
>JBLHNG010000729.1:0-4502 GCA_047621685.1 Myxococcota bacterium
TCGGGGACTGCGCTACAACAACCAGAACCAGGAAGCGCTGGCGGTCTTGGAGGAGCTGCAGGGGCTGGTCCGGGCCAGCAACGATCAGAGCGTGCTGTTCGCTGTGTACACCAACCAGAACCAGGTGCTCGCACGCCTGGGTCTCATCGATGAAGCCATCGCGGTGCTGTGGGAGGCGCACACCATTGCGTGCGAAGGCGGGCGTCTGGATGGACAGCAGTCCGCGCTGCGGACGATCGGCACGCGATACCACCTCTCAGGGCGAAGCGAGGAGGCGATCCAGCCCCTCCAGCAGGCGCTTGCTCTGGACTCTGAAGGATACAAGCCACATGTGGGGCTGTGGTTGGCGCGCGCGCTCCTCCGCACCGGACGGACGAGTGAGGCACGGGAGGTCTGCCTGGAGGCCCTCCGGCGCGCGCGGCTGCTCGGGCTGAAGAACACGGAGATCCAGCTCTTGGAGACCCTCGCGCGCTTCGAGGATGGGGAGTCATGCATTGAGCTGATGCGGCAGGCACGGGCGCTGGCGAGCGCGCAGCAGCTTGATCTTGTGGTGGCCAACATCAGCGTAAAGACCGGCCTTCGGCTGCTCGGATTCGGGCGGCCAGATGAAGCCGCCGAGATGTTCGACGCTGCAGAAGCGCGACTCCGGGTGGGTGGCCGATCGTTTGCGAGCATTCCGATTGAGAACCACCTCCGCTTCGGACACGCCAGTCTGCTGGAGGTTCGTGAGGAGTGGGAGGCGCTCGTGACGGTGGTGGAGGCTCTCATGCCCAACGCAAACCCCCAGATCAAAGAGCAGATCAGCCTCATGCTGGCGCATGCACTGAGGAAGCTGGGGCGAGAGACCGGACGAGCGGAGCGTCTCGCGCGGCAGGCGCTTGCGGACGCACAGCATCGGGGAGGGCTGCTCTCTCAGGTTCGGGGACACATTGAGTTGGGATGGCATGCCCTGTTGAGGGGGGACTCCCCGCAGGTCCATCTCGACGCGCTCACTGCGCTGATGCCTGGCATTGTCGCGAGCCAGGAGCAGCACCTCGCCAGGAAGGTCGCCTCACTGAGACGGGCTGCTGAGCAGTAGTCGTCGAAGTTGTTGGGCACCCTCTTTCGCTCTCGGATAGGCTCCCGATCTGGAGCACCGGTGAACCACAGCTGAATTCAGCCCCCTGCTGCACACGTCGCGATCACCATCGCGCGGCGTCGGCCATGAATTCACTCCCTGGAACTCCTCATGTTCATCCAAGACCTCCGGCCACACGGCCGGATGCGTGTCGGTGTGGTCTCAGACATCCACGCCGACCTCTCCTCCCTTGAGCGCGCCCTGCACCTCCTGGTCTCTCACGGTGCAGACCGCATCATCTGCCTCGGCGATGTCGTCGAGAAAGGCAGCGACGGCGATGCGGTGGTCGAGACCCTCGATCGCTGGCTCATCCCGGTGGTTGCTGGCAACCACGGCCACAACGCCATCCGCCACGCCCAGCTCCCCGCTGCCATGCGCACCGGCCACTCCCTCCACCCCGACACCCTCACCCGCATCGCGCAGTACCCGCTGTCCCGGCGCTTTGAGTGGGCCGGCCTCCAGGTGCTCGCCGCCCACGGCACCCCGGACAACAACAGCATCTACGTCTTCGAGGAGGAGCCGCCAAAGAAGCTCAAGCGTCAGCTCCGCCATCGAGAGGTGGATGTGCTGCTGCTGGGGCACACCCACCGGCCGATGAAGATGCGCTACGGCAACACCTGGATCTGCAACCCCGGCTCAGTGTGTACCGGTCGGAGTCGAGACAGCCACACTGCAGCGATCCTGTCGCTTCCGGAGGTGGAATTCACCGTCTACGACCTGGAGAGCGGACGGGGGAGGGTGCTGTGAGCGCGGCACCTTCGGCATCGGCGGCTCGCCGCAGTGTGTCTCGGGTCGCTGCGAGTAGCGGGTATAGTTGGGGTGTGCTCCTTCTCCTGCTCTCCTGCGGTCCCGACCCCGATCCCGCTCCCGTCGACACCAGCGACACCGAGGAGACGGCGCCCATCCTGCTGTCTGGAGCCGACCTCCTGATCCGACTCAGCCTCGACCTGCGCGGGGTGCGCCCCTCCCTCGCCGAGCTTGCCGCAGCCGAGGACGATCCGGACACGGTGGAGACCCTGATCGATGAGATGCTGTCAGACCCGAGGTTCTACGCCAGAATGGGGTGGCTGTGGAACGACACCCTGCACACCGGGGTCTGGTCAGGCAGTGTGGATCGCTTCGAGCAGTACGATGCGGGCTGGGACTACGATGACTGGCGGAGCGTGGGGCTGGAGCCGGTGAAGATGGTCGAGCTGATCCTTGCTGAAGACCTCCCCCTGAGCGCCCTGGTCACCCACGACAGCCTCCCGGCCAACGACACCCTTGCCGTGTTGTGGGAGTCCTCCGCCAGCGGGTCGGAGTGGAGCTGGGGGCACTACACCGACGGACGGCCGATGGCTGGGCTGCTCTCCAGCAAGACCCTCTGGATGCGCTACAACGCCGACGCCACCAACTACAACCGCCAGCGGGCCAACGCCGTCGCCAGCATCTTCCTGTGTGCGGACTTCTTCGACAGGGCTGGCTCGTTCGCCTTCACCCTCGACGGGGAGCTGACCGACATCGAGTCGGCGGTCGCCACCGTGCCGGCCTGCACGACCTGCCACGCTGCCCTCGATCCGCTGGCGGCGTTCTTCGGCGGCTTCTCCGAGCAGTCGGTCAACCTGCCCGCTGAGCAGTTCCTGGCCTACAGTCCGCTGATGGCCGACTGGTACGCCATCCAGACTGCGCCAGCCTACTTCGGCCACCCCGGCCGCGATGTGATCGACCTCGGCGCGATGATCGCTGTAGATCCACGGTTTTCCTCATGCATGGCCGAGCGGTTCTACGAGGGGCTGGTCGGCTCAGCGCTGCCCCTGGGGGGAGAGCGGGACGCGCTGGTGGACACCCTCAACGACGCGGGCCTGCGCGGGGTTCCGCTCATCGAGGCGGTCGTGACCTCGGATGCCTACCGTGCAGCCGGACCGAAGGTGCTGTCCACCGATCAGCTCTACACCGCCCTGACCGACCTCACCGGCTGGCAACCGCAGGCCACCAACGAGCTGGAGGGACTCGACGCCCTCCAGTGGAGCGCAGAGCATCGGGTGATGGGCGGCGGCACAGACGACGTGGAGGTGCTGTATCGCTCTGGTGGCATCTCGCTGTCTGGCGTGGTGCTGATGGAGTGGGTCGGTCGCCAGTCCACCCTCGCCATCGACGCCGACCTCGCGAAGCCGAGCGGGGTGCTGTTTCCAGACGGTCTGCCTGCTGACGACGCTGCGGCAGAGGCGCTGATCGCGACCTGGGTGGGGCGGTTTCTCTCAAGGCCCGACGACGAGGACATCACCACCGGACTTCATGCGCTGTGGCAGGATGCAGGCGGACTGGCGGGGGGCTCGGCGTCCTGGGCGGTGGTGCTCCAGGCGGTCATTCGCCACCCAGCGGGGCTGGTGTACTGATGATCTTCCTCCTGCTGGCCTGTGCCACCGACTGCCCCGAGGGCTCCGTCCTGGGCGACGACGGGCTGTGCTACCTCACCGATGCCGACACCGGCGGGCGGGTCTGCGACGGGCTGACCTGGGCCTCCGCCGGACAGCCGACGCTGCTGACCTACTGCACCGGCTGCCACAGCGCAGGGGTGACCGGGGAGTGGCGGCGGGGGGCGCCAGCGGGAACCGACTTCGAGACCCTTGCTGGGGCGCACACCTGGCAGGATCGCATCGCAGCCCGCATGACGGAGGGCACCATGCCCCCCGGCGGTGGTGTGCCCGCCGAGCAGCTCGATCGGCTGCTCGCCTGGATCGACTGCGGCGCACCGGGAGAAGCCGCCCCCCTGCCGCCTGGCCAGACGTCTCCGATCGGTGAAGCCATGGTGGGCGCGGTCTTCGTCGAGACGGATGCCGGAGCGCTGGTGGTGGTCCGACAGGCCGAGGTGGGGACCCGGGCGTTTGGCGCGATCTGGAGCACCGAGCACTACACCGTCCTCGGCTCCGAGGCGTGGTGGCACGGCTACACCCTCTACGAGCCCGATGGGGCCATCCTCCGATCCGTCTCGTTCTACCCGGAGATCTCGCTGACCCAGCCCGGGGAGCTGTCTGTAGAGGCCGATGTGGAGGAGGACGGCACGGTGATCACCGAGGACTGGCTGGTGAGTGTGAGCCTCAACGAGGATGCCCTGCCCCTCGACAGCCGCGAGCCGACCTGGGACTTCAGCGAGGTGGTCGTGCTGGCGGGGGAGGAGGAGCACGGCTGGCACCGCGCCGAGATCCAGGGGCTCACCGCCCGGTGGATGATCCTCGACGAAGACCGGACCTGGAGCGCCATCCAGATCGGCGAGACATTCAGCGGCGAGACCGGCTTTCCGCTGTCGGTGGAGTCTCGCTGGCTGGAGCGCATTGTCGTGCCGGGCGGGTGGAGCCAGTGATGGATCGCCGCCGGTTCCTGCTGTCTGGACTCGCTGGGATGGGTG
>JBLHNG010000730.1:0-4500 GCA_047621685.1 Myxococcota bacterium
TCCTGGTCGGTGGTGTCGAACCGGTCCTGCCAGGAGCGGAAGTAGTTGGCGGACTTCTCAGGGTGCCTGCCATCAAGGAAGCCCATCTCGATGAGGAAGCCGTGCTCGGCGAGGTCGAACAGCAGGGCCTCACCGGGGGCACCCGCACTCCGGATGTGGTCTTCGACCAGGGCGGCGCTGTGAACGAAGGTGCGTCCGCCGTGGGCCGGGTCGACCGTGGTGGCAGAGCACATCAGCAGCCGGGCGGGCAGCTGGCGCTGGTAGAGGATCTCGTTGTGGGGCAGCAGCCAGTGGTCGGGCGGGTAGTCGTCGGTGGCCCGGACGTGTCGGCTCAGCGCACGGCGGGTGGTGCGTCCGCTGGTCAGCCCACCCCAGGCGAACTCCTGGTCAGCCCCGAAGCCGAGGGCGTCGAGGAGGCCTACCGAGAGCTCGCCGGGATCGTCCAGGCGCAGCCCGGTGCGACGAACCAGCAGCGCGCCGTACCGCTCCAGCTGTCGGCGGATGACGGCGTGGTGGTTGGGTGTGAGGCGGCCCCGGGCGTCGAAGGTTCGCATGCTGACGCGGTCGGCACCGAGACCCACCGGGAGCCGATAGCGGATTGGGCCCGCGGTGGTGTAGCGGGGTGGGATCCGGGGAGCGGGGGGCAGGGCCGGAGGCGCGACGGCGTCATCCCAGACCACTCCGGCCATGCCGACAAACACCGGGCGCTCTCCGGTAAAGCTCTCCCGGGAGTGGCCGTAGCGGATGTTGTCGAACAGCACGAGGTCGCCGTCGGACCAGTCCATGCCCTGCCGGGTGTCGAGGTAGACCGCCATGAGGACCGCGCGCTCGGCCTCTGTCAGCGCCTCGCGATTGCCCAGCGGGTAGCAACGCCAGCCGTTCCCCACCGTGGAGGCTCCGAGTGCGAGACGGGGAAAGCGCAGGTAGTCCCTGCCGTCCCGGGGGTCGCACTTGAAGGCGGACAGCACGATGGCGGTCATCAGGGTGGCATGACCGCTCTCCTCGATCTTCCACCAGCAGCGGTCGTGCTCGTCGGTGCGGCTGGTGGCGGTGGCGAGGGCAACATCGGGATCGGAGGAGCCAAACCGCTCCTGCCAGGACTGGAAGTAGTTGGCGGACTTTGCCGGATGTCCGGCGTCGAGGAAGCCGGTCTGGATCAGCAGACCGTGGGCGCGCAGCTTCTCCAGCAGCCCGCGACCGGTCTCAGATGCTGCCAGACCGTCGGCGACCGCTGCCGCACTGTGCAGGAAGGTCCGCCCGCCGGATTCCGGGGCGCGCTGGCAGTAAAACAGCACCCGGGCGGGACCACAGCGCTGGTACTGGACCTCGTTGTTGGGCAGGAGGTAGAGGTCGGGGGGGTAGAAGTCCAGCCGCCGCAGCCCGTCGGCGAACCACTTGGGCTGGAACCCCTCGGCAGTGCGTCCGCCCGCGGAGAACTGCTCGCCAGGGGAGAAGTCGAGGTCGGCCATCTTCGGCCGCAGTGCTGAGGCGTCTGAGAGGCCGGTGTTGGTGACGTGCAGGGCACCGTGCAGGGCGAATTGCTGACGGATCTCGGCCAGGCGCTCTGCACTGAGCGCGCCTCCTGCATCGAATACCCGGGCGCTGAACGACTCTTCGCGCATGGCCCGGGAGCGCTGTCGGCGTCTCTCCAGCACGGGGGCTCCCGATGGGCGTTGCCGGGGGAACGTAAGGCTGGGGGATGGAAGTGCCCACTGGGATGGGGACTCCCAGTGAGCGGACCGGCTAAAACCCCCGAAAGAACGCCAACGCCGCCTCGGAGAAGTAGCCAGGAATCTGGTGCCCCGTTTGAGGGCCATACAGGCAGTACCGAACCTCGCTGTCGCAGCCGTCGTAGCTCACACACTCCCCGTCCGCGCCGTAGCCGAGGTCGGTGCTGCTGGCCTCGCAGCTCCGGGTGTCCAGCCAGAAGTCCCGGCACTCGTCGCCATACTCTCCGGGGTAGTCCTGCCAGGTGAAGTGGTCATCGTTGATTCCGAACATCGTCCAGACCGCAGTGTCTCCCACGCACTCACTCCAACTGCCGCTCTCCTCGAACCAGTACGGACGGTTGGCGGCGACCGGAACCGAAGCGGTGATCCGGTCTCCGAGGAAGCAGCTGACCACCTGGGCCATGTCCCCGCCCCAGCTGTGGCCGGTGGCGAACACCCGGTCGGTGTCGATGCACAGGCTGGCTTCGAGGTCATCGAGCAGGGCGGCGGTGAAGTTGAGGTCGCCCATGCCATCAGCGGGCTGCGCGTTGTCCCCGAGCACCCAGCCCCCGTAGGTTCCCCAGCCCTCAAACGCCCGCCAGAGGGGGTCGGGGTAGACGTAGATCTCCGCGGCACCCCCGCCGTCTTCGAGGTCGAGGTAGGGCTGGATCTGCTCACCGACCCAGTCCGTGCCGGCGTAGCCAATGGTGAGGGTGTGAGGCACGTTTGGGTCGTAGTCGTCGGGCAGGGAGAGCCAGTAGGAGCGCTCGCCGTCTCCGGCATCTCCAGCGTCGAGGATGAGCTGGACGCCGCCTCCCGGCAGCTCGGTCGCGATGCCACAGCCGGGACTGGCGGTGGTGCTGGTGTCCGTCGTGTCGAGGGTGTCGTCGACAGCGTCGTCCGGGGTGGCCCCGGTGCAGGCGAGGAGGAGGCTGAGCATGCGATCTCCAGGGCGGGTCTGGTGGCATTGTGCCGCGCGGACACCAGAAGCGATACCATCCCCCGATGCTGTCCGCCCTGCTCGCTGCCTGTGTGCCGATGACCGTGCGTCCCGCGCCGGACCTTCCGCCGCCGCCAGCCTTCATCGCGGGTCCGGTGCGCATCGAGCAGCCCCGGCTGGCGGGGGTCATCGTGTTTGCCGATGAGCTGCACCCGGTCGAGGACGCCGCGGCGGGGTTCCTCGCCGAGCATGGCTACACCGTGCTGCCTCGGGCAGAGGTGGCGGCAGTCCTCGCACAGACCGCGGACTGTGTCGCCCCGCCGATCCCGTCGCGCCTGCTCAGCCACCGCTTCCCGAACACCACCACGGCCCGGATCGAGGCCACGTGCGAGGCGGGCTGCACCGTCACCCTGACCACATACACCGAGCCGGCGGTGAAGCCCTGGGGAGTGACCAGCCGGTGGGCGGCGCCGATGGTCGGCGGACCGACCATCGAGGCCGTGCTGGCGGCGATCCCGATGCTGGTGCCAGTGGAGGATGGCGAGCTGGAGGTGGGCCTGGAGACGTCGCAGCGCGTCCCATCCACGTCCCGGGGTGTCCAGGCCAGGCAGGTGCGGACCGCTGGCGGCTGGTTGGCGTCGGACCTCTCGGCGGCCTTGGAGTCGGCGGACCTGGATGCCTGCTGGGCGAGCGGACGTCGGGAGCCCCGTGACAACCCGATCGCACTCTCGGTGGACGCCAGCGGTGCAGTGACCCGCTGTGAGCCAGCGCGGTCGCACATCCCCTCCGCCATGGAGAGCGACTGCGCCTGTGCCCGGCTGCGGGAGACGGGCCTGGGCGCTGGAGCGGCGGAGCGGCGCGGATCCTTCGTGCCGACCTCCCACCAGCCCCCTGCGGTCAACGCCGCCGGTCAGATCGTCTCCGCCTCGCTGGGCGGCCTGCGGTCGGAGTCGGTCGGACTGACCTGGACGGGAGCTGGTGTCAGCAGCCACGCGCTCTCCGCCTGCCTCGCCCGGGCGGAAGAAGCTGAGAGCGCGGATGTGACGGCGCAGTTTGTCGTTGGTGCTGACGGGGTCCCCACGGTGTCTGAAGCATCCTGGCCAGCGTGGGTGTCTCAGACACAGTCGTGCCTCAATGCGCTCCTGCCGACCGCCCGGTTCTCCTGCCTGTCAGACGGGACCGGGGGCGAGGTCACCGCCACGATCCGGATCCGGGTGCGGTAGGATTGCCCGAGCGGAGGTTCTCATGGCAAGAAGACGCGGTGGTGGTGGCAGACGACGGCGTCCCCCTTCCCCAAAGGCCGCTAAGAAGCGTAAGGACGCCAAGCTCTCCAAGTCCGGTCGAGATGCTCGCGGTGGCCCGGTACCGCGCGGTGGTGGTCCGATCGGGCACAACCACGAGCACCACCACGATCATCACCACCCGGTGCACAGACGAAACAGGGTCGTCTCCCGGCGGCGGGGGTGTGGGTGTCCGTTCTTCATTGTGCTGTTCGCAGTGACGAGCCTGGCCGTGGCCGGACTGATCGCCTGAGGCTGGCTTCGTTGATCAGGTAGAACAGTCAGAAATCAGGTTCACCAGCGAGCGGACTGAGTCTCTATTACCGTATAGAAAGTTCCAGTTTCCCTGGCTCGGAATCCGATTTGTAGGAGAAGAACATGATCGTTCTATTGGCTCTGTGTGCTTGTCGTGGCGATGAAACGCCCGATCCCATCCCCACAACCCCTCAAGACACCGGGGACACCACAGACACCGACACTCCGACTGACACCGCGCCCCCCGACGACACCGGCACCAGGGACACCGGCACCAGGGACACCGGCACCAAAGACACCGGCACCAAAGACACCG
>JBLHNG010000731.1:0-4476 GCA_047621685.1 Myxococcota bacterium
CGATCCGCCGCAGCCTTGCGGCTCTGGGCGCCGTCGGGTCGGTCCTCTTCGGCGGTGTCACCGGTATCGCCGGTGTCAGCACCCGTATCGATCACAGCGTAATCCAGACACGGTCCGCAGCTGACTACAGTGGTCAGCGCACCGGTCAGCCCGAGGGTGACCAGGATGTTGGATGAGAGGGACTTGCTGTTGCTGTTGCTGTTGCTCATTGAAAGACACTCATTGAACGGGCCTGACATGCCTCCATGATGCCTGATGTTGCTGCGCTCGGCTACTCTTCGCGCTTGATGGTTCGAGTCAGCACCTCATCGGATCACGACCCGACTTCCCAGCCGCTTCTTGAGGTGCGCAACCACTTCCTCCCGGTTGATGTCGAGGGACCGGTGCGCGGTGTACACCCCGCCTCCCGAGCTGAGGCCATCAATCGCCCAGAACTTGCCTTCGAGGTCTGCTCCATCTTCAGACAGCGTCATCTCCACGGCCCCCTTGCGCTTGAACTCGTTGACGTACTCTGCCTTGAGGCAGCTCTCGCTGAAGGTGCCAGACCAGACCGACCCCTGAGTGGTCGACACACCCTCCACGATCCCATCATGCTCAAACAGGAACAGGTAGCCGCTGGTTCGGTCTCGTCCCTTTTCATGGGCCACCGCCTTGCCCCAGATCCCGGTGACCGAGAAGTTCCAGTTCTTGCTGTTGGAGGCGACCTCCAGGATGGCAGTCAGCTCAATGGTGATCGGTTTGGCCATGGGTTCTCTCCGGGGTGTGCCCACGATACCAGCGCTGCGCTACGCTCTGGGCAATGCGCTGGACCTGCTGCGGACATGCGATGTGGCTCGTGGAGGCCGCCGGGCTTCGGATCCTGATGGATCCCCTGCTTGGTGAGACCTACCACCACGGCACCTTCGAGGTCATCCCCCGCCGGGCAATCGACATCGACGCCCTGAGGCCCGACCTCCTCATCGTCACCCACCGCCACCCCGACCACTTCGATCTGCACAGCCTCCACGCCCTCGCGCAGCGCTACCCGGACACCATCGTCCTGACCGCCGATGCGCTGGTCGGCCGCACCGTGCAGCGCCTGGGCTTTGCCAACGTCTCGCTGCTCTCGGAGTGGCAGCACATCGCCCTGCCGGGCCTCGACCTGCTGACCACCCCCTCGTACTGCCCGGTGGCGGAGTGGGGGGTGATGCTGGCGACGGCGGACGGGGTGGTGTGGAACCAGGTGGACACCGAGCTGAAGGATCAGGTCGGGGCAGTGCTGAGCCGAGCGTCTGCGATCCTGGGACGACCGGAGCTGGCTGAGCGGCTGGACCTCGGCATCGTGCGCTGGCAGCCGCTGCTCCAGGTCAACGCTGCCCTCGGGGAGCGCACCCGGTTCCCAGTGCACGGATACAGTGCCGAGCTTCGCCGAATCTCAGCCTGTAACGCCGCGGCGCTGATCCCCGGGGCCGCGGGCAGTCAGGTCGTCGGGGGCAGCGACTGGCTCAATGCCCTGTCCTACCCGGTCACCACCGACCGCATCCTCCGCGACCTCGCCCGCCTCTGTCCCGACGCCACGATCCATGCTGCGCGACCCGGGGCGGTCTGGCGGCTGTCGGAGAGGGTGGTGACTGCGGAGGATGACAGCCCATTGGTTTCGTTACTCGGTGGTTCCGACCGCCGTCGGTTCCGTCCGATGGCGGTGCCGCCGGTTGTGGATTCCGACCCGGAGGCTGTGGGGACGGCGGCGCTTCAGGCGGTGATTGAGCCGTGGCTGGTGGCTGTGCTTGCCCCGGCGCTTGGAGTGCTGCGTGGGCAGGGACGGAGGGTGCTGGCGCTGGAGGTGGTCTACCCGACGGGGCTGGAGCAATGGGGATTTACGGTGCTTCAAGACGCGGTGGAGGTGGCTCGGGGAGAAGTGGTGGACCCCGACCAGCGCAATGTGATCGCGGCGTCGGATCTGGCGATGGTGATCGCGGGCCGGGCGCACTGGGGGCGGCCGCTGCTTGGGGGGCGACTGCGGACCTCGGGGAGGCTGTATGCGGTGGGGGAGGATGGGGTGGAGGCCGTGCAGGCCCCGCCGTTCTTTCTGTACCTCGCGCTGTCGTATGCGGAGGCGACGGAGCGGTGGGTGGAGTGGGAGGTTGAGCGGCTGGTGGACAACATCGCCGGTAAATACTCATCATAACAAACTTAATAAGTAACTAATACTCATTACAACATGAACCCCGAGACTCCATGCACCCCTCCCCAAACCGCATCCCCTGGCGCTGGGTCTCCATCCAGGCAGCGGTCGCGATCATCCTGCGTGGCACCCCGGCTGATCGGGAGGTTCTGCTCATCGAGCGTGCCGTCCGCACCGACGATCCGTGGTCCGGCGACATCGCCCTGCCCGGCGGACGGCGACAGAAGGCGGATCGCAACCTCGGCGCGACGGCCCGGCGGGAGACGGAGGAGGAGACAGGGCTGAACATGGGCGGGCTGTCCGTGGTCGGCTGGCAGCCCGCACACCTCACCCAGGCCCACCGTCAGCGCCGTCCGATGGCGGTGCATCCCGCGGTGTTCGTCTGGCCCACCCACCGAGTCGCCAGGTTCACCTTAGAGGCGAAAGAGGCCACTGACGCCTTCTGGCTGCCACTCGCTGAGCTGCAAGACCCGGCCAACGTCACCAGGCGACCCTGGGGTGTCGGCCCGGTGACCATTTCCGCCCCGGCGTGGTCGGTGGATGGGCGGATCATCTGGGGGCTCACGCACTCGATCCTGACGAAGCTGCTCAAGGACTCCCGGTTTCTAACGCCTCAAACGCCTCAATCGTGACGGAGGCAGACAGCTCGCGCAGCCAGCGATGGCCGGCGTCGTGGTGGCTGCGGTCGTGCCACAGCATCCGCACTGGGATCTGTGGAAGTGGGAGGGGTGGCTCAAGGAGCTGGAGCGGCAGGTCACGGGCCATCCGCAGGGCAATGGAGCGGCCCGTCAGCAGGACGAGGTCAGACTGCGCGACCACGAACGGGGCGGAGACGAAGTGGCTGACCCTGGCGACCACGTCTCTCGAAACACCGCGTTTCGACAGCTCCATGTCCACCAGACCACCGGGGCTGTTGTCGGTGGAGACGACGAGGTGGCGGCAGGCGAGGTAGTCAGCAAGGGTGGCACCGGGGTGGAGGATTGGATGGTCCTCACGGCAGAGCAGGGCGAAGCCTTCGTGGCCGATGACCCGGGTGCGGAACCCGGCGCGCTCCAGCATGTGTGGCGCACCGACCGCGAGATCGAGCGTTCCGCGTTCAAGCTGCGACAGCAGCCGCTCCGACTCGGGCTCTGGTCGGCGGAAGGTCACCCGGATCCCCGGGGCATGGGCCTGGAGGTGAGCCATCAGCAGGGGGAGGACGAACAGCTCACCGACATCCGCGCTGGCGATGGTGAAGGTGCGCTGTGCCGTGGCAGGAACAAACGCAGTGCCGACCTCGGTCGCCTGGGCCAGTGACTCCAGCGCGAGCCGCAGCGGGGTCTGCATCGCGACCGCCCGCTCCGTGAGCACCGAGCGCCCACCCGCAGACACCAGCAGCGGGTCTTTGAGGTCGGCCCGGAGTCGCTTCAGACGCTGACTCATCGCGGACTGGGTGATGTGCTGCTCGGCAGCGGCGGCGGTGACGCTCTGGAGGCGAAGCAGGGCCTCCAGGCTGACCAGCAGTGCGGGATCGACCTTCATGGTCATGACTCTAACCACTGACGATCTCAGTCTGCATTCACAGCATGAATACCAGCCAGTAGAATTGGTGGTGACACATTCCGTGATGAGCGGGTTCTAACAAAGGCGAATCCCGGAGCCCCCATGATCCTGCTCGCCCTGCTGGCCTGTGCCGCAGATGTGGAGACGTATGTCTCAAGACCACCGTTTGTTCGTCAGCCACGGCAGTGTGAGCCGGGCGTCGTCACCGAGGTTCTGTCTGCCGGTCCCTACAGCTACGTCGGCTACAACATCGCGTCGGATGGCGAGGTCCGCTGGCTGGCCTCGCTGGCACTCCAGGAAGCCCCAGCGACTGGCAGCACCGCCGAGTTCGTCCGCTACGGACAGCGCCAGGACTTCCACTCCGACCGACTCGACCGCGACTTCCCCGTCCTCTTCTTCGGCTTCCTCGGCACCTGCTGAGCGCCACACACTGGAGTCTCCATGAAGCGCCTGCTCACCCTGCTCGCTCCCCTCACCCTCGCCGCCTGCGCCTACACCGAAGACGGCTGGATCTTCCAGCCCCTCCAGGGCCCCGAGTACGACATCGGCGACGGCCTGCTGTTCACCCCTGAGGAGGGCGAGACCTTCATCGTCGCCGCCACCTACCTGCCAGTGAGCCGATCAGCCCGCAAGCTGTTTAATGACCGCATGGATGGCATCCAGGACACCCTCAATGCAGAGCCGGAGGGGCTGATCGCCTACAGCCTTGGTCAGAAGATGATTGGCCGTGAGTATCGCACTGTTACGGTCTGGACGGACGAGGACGCGAT
>JBLHNG010000732.1:0-4476 GCA_047621685.1 Myxococcota bacterium
CTGGCTGACCATATCCGCCCACAAATTCGGCGGACCCAAGGGCGTGGGGGCGCTGGTGGGTGAGGGGGCGCTGGCCCCGCTGCTGATCGGGGGCCCACAGGAGCGCGGACGGCGGGCCGGGACGCACAATGTCTCCGGAATCGCCGGAATGGGGGCCGCAGCAGAGGCTGTAGGGAGCCTGTCATCAGCGGGTCGGGATGCCCTGGAGGTCTGCTGCCGATCGCTGGGCGGTGAGATCCTCGGTGCGGGGGCGCCTCGGCTGCCGAACACGTTATCGGTCTTGTTCGATGTCCCTGGAGATCTGGTTGTGATGGCGCTCGATCTGGCCGGCGTGTATGCCTCCAATGGCTCTGCCTGCAGCTCCGGAGCCGCCTCGGAGAGCCATGTGGTTCAGGCCATGGGCCGAGCAGGGATACCGGTTCGGTTCTCACTGGGGGGAGACACCGACGTCGATGCGGTGCTGCCTATCCTTGAGAAAGTCATCCAGCAGTGTTCAGTAACCTTTTGATCTTTAAGGGTTTTCCCGGGAGTATCTGATGCGGGTTGTGGTCGCGATGAGCGGAGGAGTGGATTCGTCAGTCACGGCGGCGCTGATGAGCGAGGCCGGGCATGATGTGATCGGCGTTCACATGAAGTTGCACGATGCCCCTGCGGTCAGTGACGGAAAACACTGCTGTGGACTCGACGATGTCATGGACGCGAGAAGGGTCGCGGAACGCATGAGCTTTCCGTTCTATGTCATGGATCTTAAAAAGGAATTCAAGAAGTCCGTCATGGACTACTTCGCCAATACCTACATCCGTGGCGAGACCCCGAATCCCTGCATCCAGTGCAACGGGGTGCTGAAATTCTCCGTCCTTCTCCAGCGGGTTGCCGCGCTGGGGGCTGAGGCACTGGCCACTGGTCACTACGCCCGAATCCTGCCTGGCGGCGGGCTGGCGATGGCGGTGGATGCCAACAAGGACCAGAGCTACTTCCTGTTCCCGGTCCGCCGCTCGGCCCTGCTCAAGACCCTGTTTCCCCTCGGCGAGATGACCAAGGCTGAGGTCCGAGCGCATGGCCGCCGACTCGGGCTCATCAACGCCAACAAGCCAGAGAGCCAGGAGGTCTGCTTCATCCCAGACGACAACCACACCCGGTTCGTCCAGGAACGCCATCCCGAAGTCGAAGGGGCAGGTGAGATCGTGGATGAGTCAGGTCAGGTGCTCGGCCACCACGACGGCTACTGGCGCTACACCGTGGGCCAGCGCCGTGGCCTCGGCCTCTCCATGTCGAAGCCGGTCTATGTGCTCTCCGTGAACGCCGACACCCGGCAGGTCGTGGTCGGGCCTCCGGATCGGCTGCTGTCGCAGGGCCTGGAGGCGTTCGGGGTCAACTGGTTCCGCCGACCTGAGCCCAGTGAGGATCTCCGGGTCCGCATCCGGCACCGCGGCGCACTCCATCCCTGCCAGATCACCACAGACGACCCCCTCACCATCCGGCTGACCGCTCCCGCCCGTGCCATCTCACGGGGGCAGGCTGCGGTGCTGTATGTCGGCGATGAGGTTGTTGGTGGCGGGTGGATTCGTCGCGTGTTGGATTGATGGGCATGTCTCAACGCTCGACCGACTGGTCCCTCTACATCCGCGCGCTCACCCACACCTCCTTCTCCCAGGAGAACGGGGGCGGCCACAACGAGAGAATGGAGTTCATGGGCGATGCCGTCCTCCAGCTCACCGCCAGTGCGATGCTCTGGCAGCACTTCCCGAACGCCAACGAAGGGGAGCTGAGCCGAATGCGTCGGCTGGTGGTCAACAACGGCTTCCTCGCCCGACTCGCCCAGGAGCTTCGACTCGGTGAGGTGATCCGTCTGGGACGCGGCGAGGAGCAGACCGGCGGACGCACCCGGGAAAAGAACCTCTCTGGTGCCTACGAGGCCCTGCTGTGTGCGATCTATCTCGACCAGGGGCTCCCAGCGGTTCAGGCCGTGATCGATGCGGTCATCCGTCCTCGCCTCGACAGCATCAAGACCGTCGTAAACCCCAAGCTGCGACTCCATGAGTGGGTCCAGGCGACCTACAAGGACACCCCCGAGTACACCCTCGTCTCCACCAGCGGACCGGATCACAGCCGGTGCTTCACCATGGCGGTGTGGGTCAACGGTGAGGAGATCGCCCAGGGGGTCGGGACCTCCAAGAAGAGCGCCGCCAGCGCCGCCGCCGCGGTCGCTGCAGAGAAGCTGGAGCTGCTGTGACCCGTCCGACCCTCATCCCCATCGACCTCGGCGGGAGCCCGACGGAATGCTGGCGGCGTCCGCCCCTCCGCCCGGCCCCGACTCCTGAGCTGGTCGAGGCGCTGATCACCCACTACCGCACCGAGCGCGCCCCGAGCGCAGACCTGGAGGTTGGCTTCTTCCACGGTGGAGTCCCCGCAGATGCCCTCCTCGCTGCGGCTGGCGGACTCCCGATCCGGCTGGCCAGCTCTCCGGCAGACCTGACCCGGGCCGCTGTGGCACACCTCCAGGCGGCAGGACTGACCACCATCGAGCTGGCCGTGGGCAGCCTCGATGCGCGGGTGCTGCGGACCAACCAGATCGGCGTGCGTCAGGCGGTCATCATCGAGATGCTCGACGGCCTAACCGCCCTCGGCCTGCGCGTGGGCGTCATCCTCAGCCCGGGCCTCCCCGATGCCTCCCATGAGACTGCGCTGAAGACTGCCAGAGCCCTCATCGGGCGGGCGAGCTTCGTGCGCATCGAGCCAGCACTTGCTCTGGAGGGCTCCCGACTCTCAGCGCTTGCCACGAACGGGCGATGGGAGCCGATGCGGCTGTCTGAGGCGGTCACCACCACCCTCGCGATGGTCGAAATTCTCGAAGAGGCGGGGGTGGAGATCGCTCGCCTGGGGCTCCAGCCTGGGCAGGACATTCCCTGCCGAGCGACCGCCGGCCCCACCCACCCCAACCTCCGACAGCTCGTCGAGACTCGCCGGTTCTATGCACGCATGGCCCATGAACTGGCCCTGGTCCCTCGGGGGAGCGAAGTGGAGCTTCAGGTCAACCCCCGTGATCTGTCCTGGGCAAAAGGAACGTCAAACGCCAATGTCCGTGCGCTTCGCGCCGAGCGGTCGCTGGCGTCCCTCCGGATCTGCCCCGACGAAGCCATTCCCCGGGGCGACGTCCGGCTCTCGGCGGTGAGTGCTTGAGTGTGACAGCCTGAAACTGTCCGCGACTCCTCGATCAGCCCGGGTTACCTGCCAGGGATGCACGCAGGCTTCATTACCCTCATCGGACGACCCAACGCTGGCAAGAGCACCCTGCTCAACGCCGTCCTCGGTCAGAAGATCTCGATCATCTCCGCCAAGCCCCAGACCACCCGCAACCGGATCCTGGGAATCTACAACGGCGAAGGGGTCCAGATCATCATGGTGGACACCCCCGGGATCCACCAGGCAAAGGGCAAGCTGAACCGTTCGATGGTGAAAGTTGCGACCGACTCCCTCCAGGACGTCGATGCCATCTGCTGGGTGTTGGATGCCACAGGTCCTGCCCACCGCATCACCTCGGGTTCTCTCCCGAGCAACATCCTCACCAAGGCCGAGTCCCGGGTGCTCGCCCTCATCGAGCGCTCAAACGTGGAGAATGTCTCGATCGCTCTGAACAAGATCGACCTCCTCCCCCGCACCGCGCTCCTGCCCCTGATCGCGGCCCTCTCCGAGCGGCTCCCCGATGCGGTGATTGTGCCGGTCTCAGCCCTCAAGAACAGCACCGAGCGGTTCTCCGGCGGTGTGAAGCGCCTCATCGATGTCTGGTCTGGTCAGCTCCCGGAGTCCCCCGCGCTCTACCCCACCGATCAGGTCACCGATGTCTCTGAGCGTTTCGTCGTCTCTGAGCTGATCCGCGAGAAGATCTTCAACCTCACCCGGCAGGAAATCCCCTACGCCGTCGCGGTTGAGATCGAGAAGTTCACCGAGGAGCCCCGAGAGGGCAAGCCGTCGTTGTACCACATCATGGCGCGGATTATGGTGGAGCGCGACAGCCAGAAGGGCATCCTCATCGGCAAGCAGGGCAGCTCGCTCAAGCGAATTGGCACCCTCGCTCGCAAGGACATCGAGCCCATGCTCGACGCGCCCGTCTTCCTCCAGCTTCACGTCTCGGTCGCGCCGAAGTGGACTGAGAACCCCAGCCTCCTCCGTGAGCTCGGCTACGAGTCGTAGGCTCCCGGAGCATAGAGAGTCCCCATGCTCCCGGTCATCGCCATCGTCGGACGTCCCAACGTCGGCAAGTCCACTCTGTTTAATCGCCTCATTGGCTCCCGCCAGGCCCTCGTCGACGACCGTCCCGGCGTCACCCGGGACCGCAACTACGGCACCACCGAATTCAACGAGCGTGAGGTCATACTCATCGACACCGGCGGCTTTGAGCCGGTGCCCGAAGACGACCTGTTCGCCAAGATCCGGGTGCAGGCCGAGGCCGCCATCCAGGAGGCTGACATCATCCTC
>JBLHNG010000733.1:0-4475 GCA_047621685.1 Myxococcota bacterium
TGGTGGAGGCGACCGACACCGAGATCGGACGCGTGCTCTCCAGCATCCCGCCGGATGTGCTCGCACGGACCACCATCATCTACCTCTCCGACAACGGCACACCCGGCGGGGCGATCACGGCGCCCTGGGATGACACTCGCGGCAAGGGCACTCTGTATGAGGGCGGAGTGAACGTGCCGATGATCGTGACCGGACCGCTGGTGGCTCAGCCGGGGCGGACCTCCGATGCGCTGGTTCACTTCGTGGACTTCTTCCCGACCTTCGCCGAGCTCGCTGAGGTGCCGCTCGACGATCCGCGCGCGGGCTTCGCGCTGGAGCTCGACGGGGTGAGCTTCCTGCCCACCCTGCTCGATCCCGACGCCGGGTCTGCCAGGGAGATCGTCTACTCCGAGAAGTTCTACCCAAACGGCGCGCCGCCGTATGACTACCACCACCGCATGGTCACCGACGGGCAGTGGAAGCTCATCCGAAAGGACGAGGATGGGGAGGTCACCGAGGAGCTGTACCGGCTGGAGGGCTGGCAGGATGGCGACGACCGCATGGGCGAGCTGGAGACGGATCCAGAGGCCGCGGAGGCCCATGATCGACTGGGCGCGTCGATGGCTGAGCACATCGAGACCCTCGCCTTTGAGTACTGAGCCCGGCCTCAGAGTTTTGCTCTCGCGCTACACTGCGCGGCATGGAAACACTCCATGATCCCACTCACCAGAGCGCTACAGTTCCCGCAGAGCGGACTGTCCTCGTGGTGCTCTGGATCCGGGGGGAGCCAGGACGAGCTGGCGAGGTGCTCCCGGTCGACGGTCCCTCTGAGCTGGGGCGTGCCGGGGCCAGCCTGATCCAGCAGCGTCCCGGTCGCAACCTCCCCACCGGACCGCTGACCTCGTCGCACATCTCCCGCCGCCAGCTCCTCGTCCTTCCCCGGGCCGACGATGCGCTGCTGGTCAAGAACCTCAGCAGCGCCCCCCTCTCGGTCAATGGCCGGCGGCTCCAGCAGCGCGTGGTGCTGCCCGGCGATCTGATCGCAGTGGATCGGCGGCTCCTGATGCTGTGCGAGCGCCGGCGGGTGGTGCTGCCCGAAGGGCTCGACGACGGACATGCCTTCGGCGGCCCGGATGTGGACGGGCTGGTCGGAGAGAGCCCGGCAGCGTGGCGGATCCGGCAGCGGGTTGCGTTCGTCGGGCGACGCAGCGCGCACGTCCTGGTGCTCGGGGAGAGCGGCACCGGCAAGGAGCTGGCCGCCCGGGCCATACACCGCCACTCACAGCGGTCTGGTCCGCTGGTCGACCGCAACGCCGCCACGATCCCTGAGGGGCTCATCGACGCCGAGCTGTTCGGCAACATCAAGAACTACCCCAACCCCGGCACCCCCGAGCGCCGTGGGCTGATCGGCGAGGCCAGCCAGGGCACGCTGTTCCTCGACGAGATCGGGGAGATGCCTGAGGCGCTCCAGGCCCACCTCCTGCGGGTGCTCGACACCGGTCGCTACCAGCGGCTCGGTGATGCCCGGACCCGCACCGCGGACCTCCGGCTCGTCGCGGCCACCAACCGCTCTGAAGCAGACCTCAAGCACGACCTCGCCGCCCGCCTCCGCCTGCACCTCACGCTGCCGGGGCTGTCAGAGCGTCGCGCGGACATCCCCCTCATCGCCCGACACCTCCTCCGGTCGCTGGCGCGCGACGACGCGGAGCTGGCTGCGCTGTTCTTTGAGGACGACGAGCCACGGCTGACCGGTGCGCTGATCGCTGCGCTGGTCCAGCACAGCTACACCACCCACGTCCGGGAGCTGGAGGGGCTGCTGTGGCAGGTGATCGACTACAGCGAGCAGGGAGATCTCCTTCCCCCGCCCGCGATCGCTTCACACGAAGATGCTGACGCCAGCGCCCTGACCCCGGAGCGCCTCCAGGCGGTGCTGGCAGAGTGTGGCGGGGTGAAGTCGAAGGCCGCGGAGGTGCTGGGGCTGCGAAACCGCCACCAGCTCGCCCGCCTCCTCAAGAAGCACGGGCTCGACTGAGCCGGGCTACGCCCCTGTGTGGAGCGCTGCCAGCCGCTGGCCGAGGAGCGAGCGCGGGGAGAGTCCGACACCCTCGCAGAGGGTGTCGGCTTCGGAGAGCAGCCTCGCTGTCGGGTGGTTCAGCCGACGGAGGAGCCCGATCTGATTGCAGAGCACCTCCAGGCGCTCGGCGGGCACCTGGACATCGGCGATCAGCGCGCTGGCTGCTCCGATGGTGGAGAGCGCCGCTTCGGACTGACCGGTCTGCGCCAGCAGCAGCGCGCGGCGGCTCTCCAGGACCGCCGAGTACCCCGGCGCATGGGACCGCCCCAGCAGCTCCGCAGCGGCCTCGTAGTGCTCCCGGGCAGCGAGCAGGCGCTCCTGCCGATGCGCCACCCAGCCCTGGCTGCTCCTCAGCCAGCCGATGTACAGGCTGTTGCCGACCTCCAGGGCGATCTGGAGCGCCTCGTCATACCGCGCCGCGGCGGTGTCGAGGTCACCGGCGATCTCCGCAGCCATGGCGAGCCCGCTGATCGGCAGCGCCTCCAGCTGCCGAACGCCGTCGCGCTTCTGGATGGTGAGGGAGTCCTCAAAGTGCTGGCGCGCCTCGTCGAGTCGGCCAAGATCCAGCAGGAGGTTGCCCAGGTTGTTGAGGGTCAGCCCCTCGTGACGGCGGAACTTCAGCTCCCGGGTGATGACCAGCGCCTCAAGGTAGTACTGCTCGGCAGACGTCAGGTCGCCGATGCGGCGATGGGTGCGCGCCAGCTCGCCGAGGTTCTGGCCCTCCCCCCAGCGATCGTTGAGCTGCTGGAGGAGGGTGCGTGCTTCGCCGTAGCTGGTCAGCGCCGCGCTGAGCTGATCCATCTGGGCGCGACGGGCGCCGATGAGGCTCAGGGTGCGGGCCTGATCCCGAAGGCTGCCCATCTCTCTGTGGATGCTCAGGGCCTCCTCCAGCACCGCCAGGGCCTCCTCGCTCCGGCCGGCGTCTCCAAGGATCGCCCCGTAGGTCGTGCAGAAGATCCCTTCTCTGGCCCGGTCGCCGTGGCTCCGGGCGAGCCGGAGGGCGTGCTGGATGTGCATGGTGGCCTGGGGGAGGTCGCTGCGGAGTCGGCAGAGGAAGGAGAGCTGACTGTTCAGCATTCCCTCGGCAAAGACGTCCTGGAGCGCAACGCTGACCTGGAGGGCCTGGGCGAACCGCTCGATGGCCTGCTCCGCTCGTCCCTGGAGCTGGTCCAGCCGCCCCAGCCCGGTCAGCGCGTCGGCCTCCGCAGCCTGATCGCCCCGTGCCCGGCTCAGCCGCAGCGCCTCCTCGTAGTGCCGGATGGCCAGCGTCGGCTCGCCATGCCGATACTCCAGCCAGCCCAGCCCGGCCTGTCCGAGGGTCTCCAGCACCGAGTCCTGGAGCGTGACGTTGAGCTGGAGCACGGCGACATAGTCCGCCCGGGCATCCTCCAGCCGGTTCTGGTAGACCGCGAGCCTCGCCCGGAGGCTGCGCGCGAGGCCCTCTGCGCGGCTCCCGGCGGGGGCCAGCAGGAGCGCTTCCTCGAGGAACGGCGCCGCCTTGTTGAGCCGCCGGTGAGAGAGCCACGCCTCACCGGTTCGGCGCAGCAGCGACGCCCTATCCACATCGGAGAGCAAGGGAAGGGCCGCGACGGCAGCGGTCAGCGCCGCCGCCTGGGTGCCCGCACCAGTGCGGATCAGCGCCTCGCTGGCGGCCAGGCTGCATGGGCTCGCGGTCGAGGCGTCCTGCCGCTGGAGCGCCCGCCGGGCAGCGACCAGGAGGTTGTCGAGGGCGCTGTTGAGGTGCTGGCGCCGTGCCAGTCCGTCCGTGCCGCTGAGGAGCATCAGCGCCTCAGGGGAGCCCAGCGCGGCGAAGTGCGCGCCGTGGCGCCGCCAGGTGTCTGCCTGCATGCCCGGACCGCTTCCGACAAACGTCCCGTCGCTGCCGAGCTTCTCCGAAGCGTACTCCTGAACAGAGGCATACATCTGGAAGGTGGGCTCGTCGCTGGTCTGGCTGCCGGGCCGCAGCAGGCACCGGTCGAGCAGGCTCTGCACCACATCCATCGGCCACGGCGCGTCTTCCCAGGCCTCCAGCTCAAGCACTCCCTCGGCGTCCTCGATGCTGAACGCTCCGGCGAAGGCGCTGCACTGGGCCAGCGCGGACTGCTCCCAGGGCTCCAGAAGCTGCCACGACCAGTCGATGGTCGTTCGGAGGGTGGACTGCCGGGGGGTGAGACTGTGGCGGCTCTGGAGGAGTCGGAACCGGTCCGAGAGCCGCTGCCGGATCCGGGCGATCGACAGCACCCCGGCCCGTGCCGCGGCCAACTCCACAGCCAGCGGCAGGCCGCCGAGGATCGAGCAGATGGCCGCGATGTCGGCTTCTTCAGCCTCCTGCAGGCGGAGCTGCGGTCTGAGCTGGCGGGCGCGGGCTCGAAACAGCGCCGCGGCATCCAGGGCAGGCAGGGGCATCACCGAGACCACCGTC
>JBLHNG010000734.1:0-4474 GCA_047621685.1 Myxococcota bacterium
TCCGTCTCCAGCATTGGCTCCACGCCAGCGGAAGCAGCCCCAAGGGCCAGCAGCAGTACGGTCATCGTCCCCTCCACAAAACGAACCTCCACCTCGGCATGATCGCACCGGGGGAGTTCGTTCTTACGGACTTGTATATGCGACGACGGACACGACTCGACCAGCAACGATTGTGTGACCGTCCCTCTGGACGGTTCTTACTGGACTCAGTGTGTCAGCGGGATCCGGTAGCGCTCCAGGATCCGCTCGTTCGCATCCCTCACCGCATCTGCATCAAGCACGATGAGGCCGTTGCTGGACATCCGCAGCTCGACCGCACCGGCTGCCTCCTTGAGGCGGGCGATGAAGTCGGCCAGGCCGGTGGGGCGCTGTCCGTTGATGGAGACCACGGCCTCGGAGTGGAGGTGCTGGTAGCCGACGTTGATCTCATCGGCGAGGACCTGAGCGAGGATGACGACGTCGTGCTGCTCGGGAGTGCGGAGCCCGGAGAAGTAGCTGTGGACCAGCTCCGGCGGCGCCCGATAGCGCCACTTGCTCCAGGTCCCCAGGAAGTCCCGGGACAGCGACAGGAAGACGAGGCCGCCGTAGATGAAGTGCTGAGGCACGTAGTCGTAGCGCTTGGGCGGCACGAGGTGAACGACCGGCCTCAGGGTCAGGGTCAGCGCCACCCGCTCGCCATCCCTCAGCACCATCACACCCACGGTGTCGCCGACGTATAGGTCGCCGAGCAGCACGGTGTAGCTGGTCCGGATGCGGTCGAGATACCGGATGGAGCCGTTGTTGGCGATGGTGTGGCCATCAATGGCCAGCAGGGCATCGCCCTCCTTGAGGACTCCCCAGGCGCTGCCGCCAAACACCACCGCGAGGATCAGCACCCCGCTCTCACCGTCGGCAATGCCCAGCCGGGCGCGGAGGAACGGGTTCTCCAGGTTCTGGGTGGTGATGCCGATGCCGGGAATGCTCGGCACCCGCCCGGTCTCGACGCCGGAGAGGAACCACCGGATGAGGTTGGCGGGGACCAGCTCGCCGATGTTCTCCGCGCCGTTGAGGGTCTGAAACGCCACCCCGATGACCTGGCCGTCCTTAAAGACCGGCCCGCCGCTGTTGCCGCTGTTGATCGCGGCATCCACGGTGACTGCGAGGAGTCGGCGCTGGGAGTGGGAGTAGCGCTGCACCTCGATGCGGGAGACCACCCCCTCGGTGATCGAGATCTCCTCGCCGCCGACCGGATAGCCCACCACGCTCACCCGATCCCGGAGCACGGGAATCTCCCCGATGCTCCTGGGCGTGACGCCCGCCATCAGCCGCGGATCGTCCACGGCCAGCAGCGCGAGGTCTGCGTCATGGCAGATCGCCTCGACCCGGGCGACCATCTTGTCGGGGTTGGCGCCCTTCTGGATCTGGAGGAAGGTGGCGTTGGCCACGACATGCGCCCCGGTCAGGACCCGTCCAGGTCCGATGATCACCCCAGAGCCGGTGCTGCTGGAGGGGCTCAGGGACTGCCAGGGGTTGTCGAAGTCCGGGCTCTGGGTGGTCGCAAACACCCGCACGACGGAAGGGTAGGACACATGACCTCAGCTGTGAGGCGCTGTCTTGCGCTTGCAGAGCCTAACAGAGCCCACAGTCAGCACCCACAGTCACAGCCACTACAGCAGTCACACACGTCGCAGCAGCCGCCGTCACAGGCATCGCAGCCCCCGCAGCCACTGTCGCAGACCTCGCAGCCTCCACCTTCCCCACGATCCCGGGTCAAGCAGTCACAGCTCTCGCAGCAGCACTCGCAGCCCGTCCCGTCACAGCCGCTGCCACAGTCAAAGCAGCCACTCCGACGCCGCTTCTCATCCTCACCCTCCCCTTCCCCGCCCATCGAGACCATGCCCCACAGTGCCGTCAGCATCGCCCACAGTGCAGTGAGGTTGCGACGCCAGCGTGCGACCGGCGGTGCGGTGGAGTCGGCGAAGGTTCGGGCAGCGGCGGCGGCTTTGTCAGCCTTGCGGGACTGCCGGTCGATCAGGATGTTCTCCAGCAGTGCCTCATGCCGGCGAAGCGGCAGCGCATCCAGGCAGCGGCGGATGGCGGCGAGGCTGTCTTGAACCATCGCGGCGGTGGCCTCCAGGCGCTCCCGGTCGACCACGCCATCGCGAAGGCAGGGGTTGAAGGCGTCAGAGAGGAGGTCTTCTTCGAGGTCTTCGAGGGCATCGACCCCATAGACCACCGCGCCCAGGGCGGCACCGAGCCCGGTCAAGGCGTCCTCCTCATCATCGGTGAGCGCCGCACAGCCGGGAAGCTGGGGGATCTGAGAGAACACCAGGGCGACCGCGCTCTCGCTGGGCAGCGAGGCCTCCTCGGTCACACCAGCCGCCTCGACCGCCACCTGCCGCCGCTCCAGACCGATGAGTCCCGACAGGTCCGCTCCGAGGGAGTCCAGCACCTCCCAGGCCCGCTGCACGGTGGTTCCGCCGAGGGGACGGGCGATGCGGGCGAGGGTCCGTCCGTCCATTGCCCGGTCGGCGAGCCACTGATCGGTCAGCAGGACCTGGGCCGCAGCGGAGAACCGCATGGTGGTGCTGTCGTGATCGATGGTGGTGCGGAAGCGATGCGGGGCGATCGGGCAGCGGCAGGAGGACTGCGGCGCGGCGTCCTCCTGGAGCGCATCCACCACCACCCCGAGCAGCACGGCGTCCACGCTGACCAGGGGGCGGGTCAGCGTGCCGTAGTCAGCGCCCATGGTCTTGCACAGCCCGCAGTAGAGGTGCCGGTGCTGCTGGCGGTCCACAGTGGGCAGGGAGCAGCCGTGGGGGCGGAGGGTTCCAAACATCTGCGCCTACCAGTTCATGTCTCCGAGACGCCCGTCGAAGGCGTCTCGGACCGTGGGGTCGAGGAGGAGCATCAGCGACCAGATGCCAACGGGCAGTCCCATGAAGCAGCACGGCGAGATGCACGGCAGCATCGCCAGGATGGACGCAAAGATGGCAAAGGTCCGACCGGTGAGGCGCTTCATTCGGCTCGCGGCGATGATCACGATGAGGCCGGAGCCCAGCCCCATGCAGTTGAACGCCAACCCGAGGCCGATCTGAATCTCCGGCGAAGTCGAGCTGTAGCTGCTTGGCGGGATCTGGCCGCTCACCAGGAACCAGGTGTTGAGGACCCCGGAGATGAGCTGGGCGCTCATGCCGAGCAGCGCGGTCGCCAGCAGCGCATTCGCCACCATCGCAACCTTTGCCTGTACCGGCGTCCGACTCATCTGCCCCCCTGCGCTGAGGGCTCAGGGTAGCAGAGTCAGAGGTAGTAGAGGAGCAGGAAGGCGCAGAGCAGCAGCGCCGCCCAGAGCGCGGAGGTTCCGGTCGGGTGGGTTCGGCCATACAGCCGATCCGGCCCCTCAAACCGTCCGACGAACCGCACCATCGCAGCCTGGGCGTTCCGGGTCAGGTCCGGCATGAACAGCGCCAGGATCGCGGCGGCCACCCGACGGACCCAGGCGACGAACCGGGGGATCGCCCGGCGGTATACCCAGTCGAAGTCGAGGTTGATCGAACGCTTCTCTGCCGGGTAGATGCCCATGCGCATCAGCACCCCGAACGCGAGCACCGCGAACATGAGCAGCTGGAGCTGGGTGATGACGTGGGTGGCGGTGTAGTTGTGGTACGCCAGCGCCTCCTGACCCTTGACGATGAAGCCGCCCCCTTCTGCCAGCCCACCCGCCCCTGCTGTGGAGTGAACCATCTCAAACGGCAGGATGTGGTACAGCGCGGTGGGGTAGACACCCAGGAAGATGCAGGCGAATGAGGCAATGCCCATCGCGACGAGCATGTGCCAGGGCGCTTCCTTGACCCGGTGACCGCCGTCGTGGCCAAAGAAGGCGAAGAACGGGATCTTGATGCCGGAGTGCTCCATGACACCGGCCGAAGCAAACAGCAGGATCAGGGAGGCACCCGCGAGGTGGGCCTCGCCGACCGCGAACAGGGTCAGGCCCTTGGTGGTGAAGCCAGAGAACAGCGGGAACGCCGAGATCGACATCGCCCCGATGATGCAGAACACCGTGGTGTAGGGCATCGACTTGTAGAGCCCGCCGAGATCCGAGGCTCGAGTGTGCCCCACCCGGTACATCACCGCACCCATCGCCATGAACAGCAGCCCCTTGTAGAGGATGTGGGCGAAGGCATGAGCGGCGGCGCCGTTGAGTGCGATGTGGGCGATGCCGGGGCTGGTCACGAAGTCCGCCACACCCACCCCGACCACCATGAAGCCGAGCTGGTTGTTGAGGCTGTAGGCCAGCACCCGCCGAAGGTCGTTCTCGATGACCGCGAAGAAGATCGGAAACACCGTCATCAGGCAGCCGATCGGAATCAGCACATCGGTGCCGGCAAAGCCCCGGGCCAGGGCATAGATCGCCAGCTTGGTGGTGAACGCCGAGAGGAAGACCGTGCCGGTCGCGGTGGCGTTGGGGTAGCCGTCCTGGAGCCAGTTGTGCAGC
>JBLHNG010000735.1:0-4463 GCA_047621685.1 Myxococcota bacterium
CATGGGCTGAGGTCCGCCATCCTCCGCGCCATGCTTTTTCTGGCCGCTTCGCGGAAGTCTCCATTCCCTCCGGTCTGGATTCTTCCGCTTGCTCAAGGGGGCTGCACTTCCTGCGTTCTCCGCTTTACAGCGGCTCTCTCCAGTCGTCGCTCCCCTGTGACCCCCACCCGGACCCACCCTGGCAGCCGCCTTGAGCATCGCACGTCGGCTCACTCATCGACCCGTCCTCATGACCTCAGAGCGCCCAGTGCCTCACAATGTCGTCAGCCCTCACTGATACCGACTTCTCGCAGTGCAGCCCGCACCTCAGCAGCGACCTCCACCACACCCTGTCGAAACACCTCCCCTCTCGGTCGAGGCTCAGAGACCGTGAACCGGCGCTGGATGCTCCCCGCCAGAACCACCACCTCATCTCCAAGCACCAGCGCCTCCATGACGTCATGGGTGACAATAATCGCCGCACAGCCAGTGGTGGTGACCAGCGTCTGGAGGTCGTCCTGGAGCTGCTCCCGTCGCTGGGGATCGAGGGCGGCGAATGGCTCGTCGAGCAGCAGCACCCGGGGTCGGACTGCCAGGGCACGCACCAGGGCGACCCGCTGGGCCATGCCCCCGGAGAGCTGGCGGGGGTACTTCGCCTGAGCATCCGAGAGGCCCACAATCTTCAGCAGCGGGGTGATGCGATCGTCCCAGGCCTCCGACGGGATTCCAGCGGCCTCCAGGGCGAAGCCGATGTTGCCGCGCACCGTCATCCAGGGAAGCAGCCGGGGGTCTTGGAACACCATGCGGACCCCAGCTCGCTCTGGCTCATCGACTGGTGAAGTGATGGTCCCAGCGTGGGTCGGAGTCAGCCCAGCGAGGGCACGCAGCAGGGTGGTCTTCCCGCAGCCCGACGGGCCGATCACCGACAGGATCGCGCCCGCTTCGACCGACAGGGACACCCCAGCGAAGATGTCCCGGCCACCCAGGGCAACACTCAGTCCGCTCGCAGCCATCAGCGCCATGGGATCAGCCTCCGCTCCAGCCAGGATGCCGCGCCGCTCATCGCAAAGCCGAGGATGCCGATGCAGCCCATTCCAACCATCACGCCCTCCGTCTCCAGGATGAGCCGGTGCATCTGGATGCGGTAGCCCAGCCCGCTCTGTGCACCGACCAGCTCCGCGGCGATGACGCTCGTCCAGGCCAGCCCCAGTCCGGTGCGAAGGGCCGCGGCGATCTGAGGTGCTGCCGCCGGAAGTCGGACCCGGAGCAGCCGCAGTCGCGGGGAAGCCTGGAGGCTCTCGGCCAGCTCCAGCCACTCCGGCGGGCATCGGGCCAGGGCGAGTGCGACCTGGATGTAGATGGGGAAGAACGCCCCGACGAACACGATGAACCACGCAGCCTTGTCGCCAAGCCCGAACCAGAGGATCGACAGCGGCACCCAGGCAATCGGCGGGATCGGGCGGAGCAGCTCCAGCACCGAGCGGACCGGCTCCCCTGCCCTGCCAGCCACCCCGGTCACCACCCCGAGCCCGACACCGAGGGTCGAAGCGAGGCAGAAGCCCACCGCCACCCGACTCAGGCTTGCGGCAATGTCTTCGAGCAGATCGCCGTCGAGCAGCATCTCTCCACCAGCCACCACCACCGTCACCGGACCAGGCAGGGTCGGAGAGTCCGCGACCACCGCTCCGAGCTGCCAGATCGACAGCGCGACGAGCAGGGCGAAGAGCGTGCGCAGTCTACTCAAGCAGCTTCACCTTGCCGGGTGTGGGCACGGGGAGGTCCGTGGTGGACTCAGTGCGAATCAGCGGTGCGACGATCACCGGAGCCTTGAGCAGCTCGGCTTGCAGCATGAAGTCCGCGGCGGCCTGCATCCCAGCGAGGTCTTCGTCGTTGAGCGAGACCCGGATCTCAGAGGCCTTGCTGACCTGGAGGTTGGGCTCCACGCTGGCGGCGAGGTCGAGCACTTCGAGGTCGAAGGGCAGCTTGGACTCGTCCTTGAACCAGCGGTTTGCCTGGGGAGCATGTGCCCGATACCAGCCGTAGGCCTCGCGCATCGCGATCATGAACCGACGATCGGCATCGGGGTTTGCGGTCACGAAGTCCTGATCCATCACCACCACCGAGGTCACGACCCCCGACGCAATGGTCCGCACGGTCTCGTTGTGCTCCAGGTCGGCGTAGACCGGATCCCAGGCCGAGCCAGCGTCGATGGAGCCCCACCGCCCGTCCTCTGAGCCCGCGCCGATGAGGGCGACCAGCTCCTGGAGGCCGAGGTTGACCGCCTTGACGTCGGCATCCGGGTCGAGCCCGGCGTCGCGAATTGCGGAGAGGGTCTCCCGGTGGGCAGCGGCCCCAAACGGGATCGCCACGGTCTTTCCCCTGAGATCCGCTGCGGTCTGGACCGGGGACTCGGGGGGAACGAAGGTTCCGACGCGGTTGTACATCAGCCGCCCGAGGACCTGCCAGTCCGGTGCACGGCTCATCAGGGAGATGGCGGGCTGGTCTGCAGTGAACAGCACATCCACCTCTCCCGCCAGGGCGCCCTCGTTGAGCGGTCCGCCGTAGCTGAAGCCGATGAACTCCGGCTCGAACCCGTTGCTGCGGAGGATGTCGGTCTTCATCAGGATGACGGCGAGCTGTCCTTGAGTCGCCCAGGTGGTCTGCCAGCCGATCCGGATCGGCTGAAGCACGACGGCTTCGGCCTTCGACTCCAGGGTGACCTCCGGAGGGGCCTCGGGAACAGGCTCTGAGGTCGTACAGGACACAAACATGAGCAGCGCGAGCAGCATTCTTGAACTCCTTCGTCGGCGTCAGGCAAATACCCCGCCGGGAAGTTCATCGCGTACAAAACTCCCACAACCAGCCATTATCCCGGCTTTACGCTTTGTTCCGAGCACTCATTCGAGCCGGTAGTGAGGTTCACTGTTGAAAGGCTGTTGTTTCTCGATAGATAGCCCTCCCCCTACTCGCCCCACGAGGGTGCAGGAGGCCTGAACAGGCATGGCCCTACACAAGATCAAGAAGGGGCTCGATCTCCCAATCACCGGTTCCCCGGAGCAGGCCATCTACGACGGCCCCCAGGTGGACTCGGTTGCCATTGTTGCTACCGACTTTGTGGGCATGAAGCCCAAGATGCTCTGTCGGGTTGGTGACGTGGTCAAGCGGGGTCAGCCCCTGTTCGAGAACCGGAAGACCCCTGGAGTGAATCACACCGCTCCGGGTGCCGGCACAATCACAGCGATCAACCGCGGCGCTCGTCGCGTATTGGAGAGCGTTGTCATCGCGCTGAGCGAGTCTGAGCGCGCCGGCAACAACACCGAGCAGATCACGTTTACGTCCTACACCGGTCAGTCCATCAGCGGACTGGATCGGGAACAGGTCGTGGCACTGCTGGTGGAGTCCGGACTCTGGACCGCGCTTCGCACCCGGCCGTTTAGCCAGGTGCCGGAGATCGACAGCACCCCCAGCTCCATCTTCGTCAATGCAATGGACTCTCGGCCTCTGGCTGCGGATCCAGAGGCGATCATCGCCGAGCGTGAGGAGGACTTCCAGAACGGTCTCGCCGCCATGGCGAAGCTCAGCGGGAAGGTCTACCTCTGCAAGGCGACCGGCTCACCGGTGCTCTCCACCACGAGCGGTGTGACTGTCGAGGAGTTCGCTGGGCCACACCCCGCCGGTCTCCCCGGGACTCACATCCACCTTCTGGATCCGGTCAGCCGCAAGAAGACCGTCTGGAGCATCAACTACCAGGACATCATGGCCATCGGCGCGCTGTTCGCCACCGGCCAGCTCGATGTTCGGCGGGTGGTGTCCCTGGCCGGTCCGCCGGTCAAGAATGCCCGCCTCCTCCGCACTCGCATGGGCGCGGACCTCACAGTGCTCACCGACGGCGAGTACCCCGACGGCGAGCACCGAATCATCTCCGGCGATGTCCTCTCTGGTCGGATCGCGATGGGAGAAGTCTTCCGCTTCCTCTCTCGCTACGACCTCCAGGTCTCCGTCCTCAAGGAAGACCGTGAGCGCGAGTTCATCGGCTGGCTGCTGCCTGGGGCGGACAAATTCTCCACCGTGGGTGCCTACCTCGGCGGTCTGCTCGCTCGGGCCGGTGGTCGACGATTCGCGTTCACCACCACCACCCACGGCGAGCACCGTGACATGGTCCCGCTGGGCATGTACGAGCGGGTCATGCCGCTGGACATCATCCCCACCTTCCTGCTGCGCTCTGTCCTCGTCGGCGATGTCGAGCGGGCAGAGAAGCTCGGCGCGCTGGAGCTTGCACCAGAAGACCTCGGGCTCTGCTCCTTCGTCTGCCCTGGTAAGCAGGACTACGGCAGCGACCTCGGAAACATCCTCGAAACCATCCGGAAGGAGGGCTGATGCAAATCCTTCGTAAGATGCTCGACGACAAGCACCATCTCTTCGAGAAGGGTGGAAAGCTCGAGCGTTTCTACTACCTGTACGAGGCTCAGGACACGATCCTGTTC
>JBLHNG010000736.1:0-4460 GCA_047621685.1 Myxococcota bacterium
CCCTGTTGTGCGACTGCCCACGTCCCCAGCCTCGGGTCGCTTGCTGCTTCCGGGGCCGCCAGAGAATCTGGCGTGCGGCCCCTCCAGCACGGCCCACTCCGGTGTCCCCTTGCGCGCGCCCGGGCGAACTGAGACTCCAGACAAGGCGATCCAAAACAATACAATCAACAAAATTAGGGGGGAAGGCAGCCACCTGACCGGCTTCGGATGCCTCACCCCGTCCCCGCACCTCACCCCGAATCGACAATCAGCCCGTCTGCGACCGGCACTTGTCGAACTTCAGGCGAGTACATCAGCCAGCCGCCTGACCGGCTTCGGATGCCTCACCCCGTCCCCGCGCCGCTCCACGAATCGACAATCAGCCCGTCTGCGACCGGCACTTGTCGAACTTTGTGGTCAGTGAAAGAGAAGGCAGCCACCTGACCGGCTTCGTCGGACTCACCCCGTCCCCGTCCCCGCGCCTCTCCCCGAATCAGCAATCAGCCCGTCTTACGACCGGCACTTGCTGAACTCAGCGGTGGGGACACTGAGCCAGCCACCTGACCGGCTTCGGATGCCTCACCCCGTCCCCGCACCGCTCCCCGAATCGACAATCAGCCCGTCTACGACCGGCACTTGTCGAACTTCAGGCGGGTACATCAGGCTGCCACCTGACCACCTCCTACCAAACCCAATGGAAGGTTCGCCCCGCTCAATCCGTGGCGAAGCCGTAGAAGTCGGCGTTGTGGACCGGCGGGGTGCGGTCCTTGGGAAGCAGGAGGGTCCGGGCGCCCCACAGGTCGGTGAAGATGCGGATCCGGGTGGTCTTGTCGAGGTAGTCGACCCCGGAGCTGCCGCCGGTGCCGACCCGTCGGCCGATGATCCGCTCGACCATCCGGGCGTGGCGGGTCCGAAAGAGGACCATCTGCTCCTCGAACTCGACCATCGTGTCGACCAGGAGGCGCGGCCAGGCGAGCAGGGGGAGGGTCCGGTAGGACTCGATGAACACCAGCGCGGCCCGGATCCGGCGCCGACGGGGGCGATCCGCCTCGTCGAGGTCCTCGGCGAACAGGTACAGCCGGGCATGCTCGGTGTTGTTGGCGAACCGGGCGCGGATGTCGTCGGTGTTGCCCAGCCCGATGGCGATGAGGCGATCGGCCTGCTGGGTGTGGTGGTGGTTGATCGCGCCGAGGTAGCTGGCGAGGAAGGCATCGACGACTTCGGTGTCGCCGTCATCGTCGGGGCTGCTGCCCTGGATGGGGGTGCGGTAGAGCCACTCGTGCAGGGCGGAGCGGATGGACTGCTCCTCGCTGGCCTTCAGCAGCCGCCCCCAGGCCATCGCGCCGTTGGGGGAGCTCTTGGAGAGGGCGCGGATGTGCTCCAAGGCGTCGGTCTTGCCGAGGCGGAGCCGCCCGACGCTCTGCATGCCCATGATCATCTCCAGCTCCCGCATCTGGAAGGACTGGAAGCCGGAGGAGGGGGTGAGCTTGTCGCGGAAGCTCAGGAAGTCCTGGGGAGTGAGGGTCTCCATGACCTCAAACGAGCTGACCAGCAGGTTGATCACCCGGTTCACCCGGCGGAGGTGGTGGACCACATAGGGGATCTTTTCCTCGGGGACCTGAGGTGCCGCGAGGTGGTCCCGGGCGTAGCGCAGCTCGGCGAGGGCCAGCTTGAACCACAGCTCGAAGACCTGGTGGGTGATGATGAAGTGAAGCTCATCAGGGGCGAGCTCTGACTCCTCTTCGAGTCCATTCTGCAGGGTCAGCAGGGTGTTGAGCTTGAGATAGTCCCAGTAGTTCGGTGTGGCCATGAGCACCTCCATCCCGTCCGTATGCCATCCTGACACCCCCTGCACATGCGGTAGGATAGAAGTCTCGACCGATTGAGAGGGTGTGATGCGGACGGTGATTCTGGCGATGATGGTGGCTGGCTGTGATGGCGGTCTGGACGAGGCTGAGGTCAAAGCAGCGGTTCAGCAGCACTTTGAGCAGGCCAATCCGCCAGGACGAACCGGGCTGCTCATCAAGGGTCGCTCCGGGGTGGTCTGGTGGCAGGCTTCGATGTTCGAGAAGTCCTGCCTGGAGCAGAAAAACCTGGCGTTTAACGACGACCCGGGCTCCCGTCCCTCCAATGCAAAGGCCACCGCTCGGATCTCACCGACCTACGTAAACCAGTGGGCAATCACTGCCGCGACCCCGACCGGCTACTGCATCGACCTGGGCACCGACCCAGCCGTCGAGGTCGGCGATGTGGTCTGGAGCGCGGATCGCTACCGGGTGACCGCCACCATCTCCATGAAGACCCCGACCCCGTGGTTCGAGTGCCTGGAGAGCGGGGCGAAGCAGCGGGTGGTCGAGGTCCTTGTGGAGAACGACGCCCCGGTCATTGAGACCGACCTGTCGCTGTTCCAGGGCGACTGCCCCCATCCGCTGCCCACCAGCCAGGCCCGCCGCTCAAGTCGGGAGCCGGTCGCTGCCGCCCCGAGTGCGCCCACGGCTGGCGACATCAAGAAGCTCGCTGATGCGTTCGATGCGGCCCTCGCCAGCAACGGCCACCTCGCCGCCCGGGACATGGTCTCCTGCTACAACCTGTTCGAGGACGCTCCCTACGAGGCCTGCGCGGTCTCAGAGATCATCGCCCATGGCTCAGTCAAGGCTGGCGATGCGGATCCGTGGCTGGAGTACGCCGTCACCGACTTCGAGAGCTTCTCCCGCCCCACCCGGGATCGCGAGAACCCGAGCATGTACCACGTCTCCATGAAGCACCGGCGCTCCAACAAGCTGCGCAGCTTCACGGTGCAGTGGGCCGAGGGCGACTGGAAGCTGGTCGGTGTGGTCGGGGTGAAGGCGGAGGGGCTGACCACCGCGCGTATTCTCAACGACTTCCATGATCGCGACAAGCGCGACATCTTTGCCCGGCGGGTTGCGGGCGAGAAGATCGATGAGAAGGGCGAGCCGCTGCCCGGGTTTGAACCGAAGGATTGAAACGGTGCCGCTTCGCCGAAGGCGTTGCAAGCCGTTTCAGGGTTCGCCACTCCACAAAATACGCGTGCAATCACAGCTTGCGTGTCGGGTTGTTTCTCGTGCCAGATCAGCCAATGGTCCGGGTTTAGTCTTGCCGGATGGGCTTCTGGCACGTCTAAAGTGACCTCGGTGGTGTGTTGCTAAATGGGCTTCTGAACCGCTGTGACCGGTGCCAGGTGCCGGGAGTTGGAGTCGCAGTCCGCCCAGGCGCAGGGGATACCTGGAGGGGGCTGTGTCAGAGGGGGCGTCAGCCTGGGGGCCGTCAGTACCAGGGACGGAGACGGGTTGGCAGTGCCTCCGGACTCGAAGGCTTCTCCCATCTCTGCTCTAGATAGTGCCGACCTGTCCTGCTCGCCCTTCGGTCTTCTCAGACTCGTGGCGCTCGATTCCGAAGGGTGCTCCCTCACCCATGCGCTGAGGTTCGCCATCGTCGACGCCATGCTTTTTCTGGCCACTCCGCCCCAACGCCGGCCTTCGGCCTGCTCATGGAGCTGCGCTCAAGGGGGCTGCACTCTTTGCGTCTCACTGCGTTCGCCTCCAATCGCCGCTCCCCTGCGACCCCCAGCATGACACCCACACACTCACCACCGTCCGCAGACTCAACGGACCGTCCTGTGCATCAACGGGTGCCCCAGAGAACTCCAGCTCTCAGCTTTGCAGCGGTTTGGCACCTCTGACCTCACCGGGGTGCCTACTTGTCGGCGTCGGTGTCCGCGTCGGTGTCGGCGTCGGTGTCCACATCGATGTCTGCATCTGAGTCGGCATCGGTGTCCGCATCCGTGTCCACGTCGACATCGGTGTCTGCGTCGGTGTCGGCGTCAGTATCGGCGTCTGCATCCGCGTCAGTGTCGGTATCCGAGTCTGCGTCCGCGTCCGCATCCGTGTCGGCATCGGTGTCGGTGTCGGTGTCTGCATCGGCATCCGCGTCGGTGTCGGCATCCGCGTCTGCATCAGACTCCCAGACCTGCCCGCCATCGGCGTAGATGAGAGTGTCGGTGTCTTCCTCGGGACCACAGGTGGCCGCCATCAACACCGGCAGGAGCACAAGGAGGAGTCTGCTCTTCTTCATGCCGTCATGGTAACCCGCGGCGGATAACCCGTAGTCGTTACTGGGGTATAGGATGCCCGCTGTGCTGGCTGGGATACCCAGGAGGATGCATATTCGGCTGCTGATGCTTCTTGCGGCATGTCGCGACAAGGGCACCGACCCGCTCGACACTGCGGCTCCTGACACCAACCCCGACGACACAGACACCGACACTATCGACACCGGGGACACTGCGGACACCGACGAGCCGGTGACCTGGACGGCGCTTCCAGAGGGCTGCGAGGCCCCGGACTCCCTCGGCACCCACCCCATCACCCTGGCTGGAGAGGATCAGCACATCCAGGAGATTCCCGGGTCGTGGTTCATGGAGATGGTGGATGTGGAGGCCGATCTGGAGCGCGGGCTGGTCT
>JBLHNG010000737.1:0-4460 GCA_047621685.1 Myxococcota bacterium
GTTCCCCAAGTACCCCGCCCCCGACGCCCTGCTCCCAGCCCACATCTTCCGCCTCGCAGCCCCCCTCCCCCAGCCCCCGGCAGCGCTGTGGGGAACCTGAAGGTGTCCTGTTGAGCACCGCCCCGCCCAGCCGCCCGACGTCCATCACCCGGAGGCGCGGCGTGGCAGTGCGCATCCTGCCGGTGCTGCTGGTGTTCTTCTGCGGCTTTGTCGCCCTCCAGCTCGGGGTCGGCTTCTCCGAGCGTCCTGGCGAGATCCCCCTGCTGGCCCGGCTGTACTACACCGCAGGGCTGTTCCTCCTCGGCGGGCTGGATCTCGGGGTCCCAGCAGGCGGACCACCGATGGCCCGGAAGCTGCTGTGGGCGGTCTACTTCCTGGCCCCCGCAGTCACCGCATCCGCGCTGCTTGAGGCCGTCGCCACCCTGCTCAATCTCCCCTCCCGGGTGCTGTGGCAGCTCCGGGATCATGTGATCATCGGCGGCGGTGGTCGGACCTCCCGGCTGTTCATTGAGCGAATCCGTCAGACCGACCCCCGTGTATCGGTGATTGTCGTCGAGAAATCAACGCGAAACGACCTGGAGTCTCTCCGGGTCCGCTTCGGGGTTCGCATCATCCGAGGCGACATCACCAGCACCACCCTGCTGCGCACCCTGAGCCTCCAGCGCGCCCGCCGGGTGCTCCTGCTGACCGGCGACGACTTCACCAACCTCGAAGCCGCCGCGAAGATCGCAGAGCTGGAGCCCACGCTGCTGCCAGGCATCCTCGCCCACGTCTCCAACATCCGGATGCAGCGCCTGCTCTCCTCGACCGACGCCCTCCACGGACTCACCCTCATCAACACCCACCAGCTCACCGCCTCCCACCTCGTCCAGAGCCGGCTGCTCGCTCACTTCGAGGCCACTGAGGCACTGGATGCGGTGGTCATTGCTGGCTTCGGGCGGTTTGGGCAGACGGTGCTCGACACGCTCCAGTCTCAAGCCGCCGACTCGCTCCAGGACATCACCATCATCGACAGCGATGCCCACCGACAGGCCGCGATCTTCAATGCAGATATCGGCTTCCATCCGCAGCACCGTGTGCACATCTTCGAAGGAGACATGGCCGATCCGCGCATCTGGGAGAAGGCCCTGGCCGCCACGAGTCAGGAGGAGCCGGTGTTCGTGCTCGGCAGCAGCGACGACAGCACCAACCTCCAGACCGCCCTCCGGCTCAGTCAGGCCGTTCCCGGCGCACGCATCATTGCCCTGTCCCCCCGACGCTCCCGGTTCGCCGAGCAGCTCGCCAGCACCGCCCGCTTCGAGCTCGTCAGCACCTCGGATCTCCTCCAGGCTCGAATCGAGGACGACTGGCTATCATAACCATGTCGTAACCTTGACACTCACCAGAATTGCTCAGCGGATTGCGGCGGTCAACGGCAGAGCGTCAAACAGGAACTCCGTCGGATCCATTCCGCCCATCGCCAGCAGGGTAGCGCCGAGGTGTGCGCCGGTCAGCGGGGTCCCACCCGAGCCACCCGTGCCCAGGTCGAGGGGCAGTCCGAGGCCGTTGCTGTCCAGGCCACCCAGCGACTGCCCGCCCGCGACACCAGCCCCCAGGAGCATGGCGGAGGTGTACGTCCAGTGCTCCTTGCCCCCACGGCTGTTGAGCAGCGGGTGGCGCCCCATCTCCGAGAAGACGACGATGGTCACCTCATCCGCGAGGCTGTCGCTGTACTCTCCGGGGCGGCTGTCGAGGTCGGCCATGATGCTGGAGAGCGACTCAAACAGCTCCTCGAAGTGCCAGTCCTGCGCCATGTTGCCCTCGTGGGTGTCCCATCCAGCGGAGCAGGATCCGTTGTCTTCGATCATCCCGCAGCGGGCGAGGCCCAGCTCAAACATGTCGAAGATGATCCCGGCGTCTGCGGCGTTGTCCCGACGGCAGCCGAGCTCGCTGGTGATGTCGAGCTGATCGGTGTAGGGCGAGAGGAGGTCGGCGCGCTGGAGCGACTCGGCGTACTTGGTGAGGTAGTCGCCGCGCTGGCTGCGATCAGACACCGCCGCACCCCGCTCCAGTCGCTGTGCCATGAAGGCATCGGTGAGCGACTCCACACCCGGTGGCGGCAGGTTGACTGGAAGCTCACCGCTGAGGATGGCGGTGCCGTCGAGCAGATCCGGGAGCTGCCCGTTGTCGCCGACCCGCACCACAGAGCCGGTATAACGAGCGGTGAACGCCGGGCCGGCGACGACGATGTGGGGGATCAGGCGCTCATCGACGGAGTGGGCGGCCAGGAGGCTGGGCCAGTCGTCTCCGCCAGAAGGGGAGCCGGTCATCACCAGCTGACGACAGCGCTCGTGTGTGACGCTGCGGACCTCGAGGCCGTTGATGACACAGGCCCGGCTGGCGTACTCCTCAAAGAACGCAGTGACCGACGGGCGGCTCTCATTGTGGACAAACGGGATGCCCGAGGCCGTCACCAGCTCGTCGCCGGGCTCGGGGATGATCGAGGGATTATCGAGCATCGGGGTGAAGACATAGGTGGTGTCCCAGCCGCCCCGACAGAACAGGAACAGGAACTTCCGCTCTCCAGACAGCCCAGCCAGCAGGGGCCGAGGCAGCAGGACACCACCGGCAGAGGCCGCCAGTAACGTTGCGAATTTTCGTCTTGAGAAGTCCATCATCGGCTCACAAAGTCGGGGTCACGCATCAGCACCTCAAGCACCGCAGCCCAGGCTGTGTCCGCATCGGACTGTGCCTCTGCAGCACTCCACAGCTCACCAGCAGCCTCAAGCCAGTCGGCATCTGCGCGCACGCCGAGCAGCCAGAAGTGCAGCCGCTCCAAGGTGTCGACATCGGGCGGGGCAGTCAGGGTGACGCCCTCCAGGATCGGGGGAGGGCTCCCGGTGGCGGCCTGAGAGACGGCGTAGGAAGCAGCCCCCTGCGAGAGCCGCTCGACCACCAGCGTCCAGGTAACCCCGGGATCGGGCTGCGGTGCGGTCAGGGTGGCGCCATCGACTCCGCCAGCCAGCACCCGGTAGCCCCAGGTGTCGTTGCCGAGCTGATCAAAGCCGTCCTCTTCCCAGCGAAAGCCCGTCAGTGCCTCAACAACGCTGTGGAGCTGATCGGGAGAGAGCATGCGAGCGGCACGCTCCCGATCGATGGTGGCTTCATCGGCCTCATCGGTCACCCCACCAGCCTGGTAGGTGTCCCCGGCGATCACCGCTTCGAGGACCGGCTTCATGCGACCGGTCTCCTGGTAAGCCTGCTCCAGCACGGCGATGGCTGCGAAGTCCGCAGCATCCTGGATCGGTCGACGCCACATCAGCTCCGCGGCGGTCTGGGCGACACACCAGGAGAAGCGGGGGTCTGCCGCCATGACTCCGCCCAGCTCATGGAGTCCACCGAGGGGCTGGCCAAACCAGGCCATGTCCACCTCCAGGATCTCCTCACCCGACACCTCCCGCTCCGGGTGGTAGGTGGTCATTTCCTGCTTGTTGTACTGGATGTACCAGTAGAATCCAAACAGGCTCGCCGCGAGTGGATCGAGGGTGGAGTGGCAGGACTGGCAGGCGGGATCCTGCCAGATGAGGGTGTCGATGTCCACATCGATGGAGCCGCTTCCTGAGAACGAGATCGGCCGGTTCAGCACGTCCTCACACAGCAGCCGATCCATGATGATGCCGGCCCGGCTGCGGTTCTTGTTGGTCGGGGCCGAGAGATAGCGCCACCACAGCCCGTTGGTCGCCAGGATCCCGGCTGCGGGCCTCCCGTCGGTGTACTGTGCCGGCTGCCACCCCTCCCCTTCCTCTCGCGCCAGGGGCCAGATCTCCCCCAGAAGCGGCGAGGCCATGGTCCAGTCCGCGGTGACGATCTCGGCGTAGGGACGGTCCTCCGCGATGACCCGGGCGATCAGCCGCAGCGGCTCGTCAGCGACATCACGCTCAAACTCAAACTCCCGGGAGGGGTCGAGGGCGTAGTCGAAGTAGCGGGTCTCGAACTCCTCCAGGCGGGTCTGGAACCGCTCGGAGTACAGCGAGACCATTCGCTCCTCCAGCAGCGGGTCCACCATCCAGGACGCGATGAGTCCCTCCAGCGCGGCCGGGTCTGCCTCGACAGCCTCCAGGTCCGCGACATCCGGCAGCACCCCGCGCAGATCCAGGCTGATGCGCCGGGCGAGCGCGGTGTCCGACAGCGGGACCAGCCCCGACTCCGCGGTGACCGTTTCTGTGCCAGTGTCGACCGGCTCTGGCGTCGGCTCGGATGTGCAGGACAGCAGGAGGACGATCACAGCTCTTCCTTCAGGGTGTTGGCGATCAGCGCGGGAATGCCCTTCATCGTCAGGCAGCCCTCTCCCAGCTCTACGCCATCCTGGGAGACCATCCCGCAGCCGGTGCACTCGGTCATGTTGATCTCATACCAGCGCCCGTGCTCATCGCGAACCTGTGCAACCCCGATGAGGTACTCCTCGCAGCCATTCTCTGACG
>JBLHNG010000738.1:0-4458 GCA_047621685.1 Myxococcota bacterium
GGTGTCGGTGTCGGTGTCGGTGTCGGCAGGACCGCTGTCGATGGGGGTGGTGGGGGCGGGACAGGCGAGGAGGATGAGGGGGAAGAGCATGGGGATCTCCGGTCTGTATGGATGCAATGACGACGGAGGAGGGGATGGATCATGTTGAAAGCGTGAAGCATCCGCAAAGCGGATCAATCGCTTTCAGGCAGAGTCCGCAAACCCAACGAAAGCCCCCATTCCCCCATCCCATCAGCCCCTCCACCCAAGTGGCTCTCTCTTGCCCCCCGCCGTGTCCCATGACCGTGGCTTCTTTTTTTGATGGTGAAGAGGTGTCTTCCCCACTCCCTCGTCCCTTTGGGACGACCCCATCTTTTCCGGGCGTGGGGCCCTTGGACGAATCTCAAGAGGGTCGTGTCCCGAAGCATGACCGAAGCCGAATTCACGCTCCGGCATCGGTGCTCCCATGGTTGGGGATTCGATCGTCCAACCATTTGGACGATCGAGTGACCAACAGTCCACAAAACATGACCATTCGTCCAAGCACTGCCCCATCCACCGGATGATCTGCTTAAACTACCCGCATGGATCCACTCAGCGACATCCTCGCCCGCGTTCACGTCTCCAGCAGCCTGTTCTCCCGTGGGGAATTCTCCGCGCCGTGGGCGGTCTCCACGAAGGGCTCGACCCGGGGGATCTTCCACGTCATCGTCCGTGGCGGGGGCATCGCGCGAAGCGAAGGGGAGGAGGTCCACTTCACCGCAGGAGACATCCTCCTGTTCATCCGGGGCAGCGCCCACGTCCTCAGCAGCGGCGATGACTCCCTGCCCTCCCCGATCACCGGCCTCCCCCGGGACCACGACGAGGGGCTGCCCTGCGTCCGTCTCGACGGCGGCGGCGCGCAGACTTCAATCCTGTGCGGCTCGCTGACCCTCGCAGAAGACCTCGCCGACTTCCTCCTCCCGATGCTGCCCTCCCTCATCCACGTCCAGGGCCGGGCGACGGCAGGCTGGCTGGACCAGACCCTCCGCCTCATGGTCGACGAGGTCACCGGAAACCACCCGGGCAGCTCGGCGGTCATCGCCCGGCTCGCGGACATCCTCCTGGTTCAGATCCTCCGCGAGGAGATGTCGCACCCGGATCGGGGCTGGCTGTCCGCCCTCGCAGACCCCCAGATCGGCTGCGCCCTGACCCGCTTCCACACTGCCGCCGCCCAGCGGTGGACCGCCGAGACCCTCGCCCGGCAGGCTGGCATGTCCCGATCGGCGTTCTTCTCGCGGTTCACCTCGCTGGTCGGCGAGCCCCCCTCCGCCTACATCACCCGCTGGCGGATGTGCCTCGCCCGCGCCCACATGCGGGGCAACCGCGACGGGCTCGCTGCGGTCGCGGCGAGCGTCGGCTATGGCTCGGAGGCGGCGTTCTCCCGGGCGTTCAAGCGACAGGTCGGCATGAGCCCCGCAGCGTGGCGTCGAAGCGTCGCCCTGTGATCCTGCCCATCCTCACGCAGTCCGACGGCTTCGTGATCATCAACAAGCCGCCGCGGCTGCTCGTCCACCGCACCCCCCAGCAGCGCCGCGATCTCGCCGCGCTCCAGCTCCTCCGCGACCAGCTCGACACCCGGGTCAACCCGATCCACCGCCTGGACCGGCAGACTTCTGGCTGCCTGCTGTTTGCCACCGACCTCGCCCTCACCACCGCGCTGCACGCCGCCCTCACCCACCCCGATGCGGTGAAGGTCTACGTCTGCCTCGTCCGCGGTCAGCTGGTGGCGGACGGGCCGGTGGTGGTGGAGCGCGCACTCAAGGACGACCGCGGGGTGGTGCAGGAAGCCCGCTCGGTGGTCTGGTGTCTGGGTCGGAGCCAGGAGCCCCGCTGCTCGATCCTCAAGGTGCAGCCAACCACCGGCCGCACCCACCAGGTCCGCCGCCACGTCCGCGGGCTCAACCACCCGATCCTCGGAGACGCCACCCACGGCGACATCCGGGAGAGCCGACGCTGGCGGGAGTCTCGTGGCCTCACCCGCTGTCAGCTCCACTGCCTCCACCTGTCGCTGCCATGGCAGGGCGGGCGTCTCGAAGCGACCGCGCCGCTGTATGAAGACATGGCGTCCCTGTGGCGGGGTCTTCCATGCTGGGAAGCCGCCGTCGCCGCTGAGCCCGCGCTGGGCCAGCCCACCGTGCCCGTCCCCGAGGAGCTGCTCCTGTGACCATTCGCATCAAGATCTGCTGCATCTCCTCCGTGCAGGAGGCCCGGCTCGCCATCCGCTACGGCGCCTCGCTGCTCGGGCTGGTCTCCGAGATGCCGTCGGGTCCCGGGGTCATCGACGAAGCCGAGATCGCCCACATCGCCGCCACCCTGCCTCCCGGGGTCACCGCCACCCTGCTCACCAGCCGCACCGACGCCGCAGGCATCCTCGACCAGCAGCGCCGCTGTGGCGTCGGCGCAATCCAGCTCGTCGCCGCCACCACCCCGGCGGTCCGTCAGGCCATCCAGCAGGGCGCGCCCGGGGTGCAGATCCTCCAGGTCGTGCACGTCACCGGCCCGAAGTCCCTCGACGAAGTCCGCGAAGCCGCGACCCACAGCCATGCGATCCTGCTCGACTCGGGCCGCCCGTCGCAGGGCATCCTCGGCGGCACCGGCCTCACCCACGACTGGACCGTGAGCCGCCAGATCGTGCGCGCCGCCGGGGTGCCGGTGTTCCTCGCCGGCGGCCTGTCCGGCGACAACGTGCGCGCCGCGATCCGCGCGGTGCGGCCCTACGGGGTGGATGTCTGCTCGGGGCTTCGAACCGACGGACGGCTCGATCCCACGAAGCTCGCGACGTTTGCTTCCGGGGTGGACTACGCTGCGCGGAGTGGCTCGGCCTGTGTGGCGTGGCCGGGGTAAGTGAAACGGCGGCCAGGGTGAGATCTGGAGTTCGCCAGGCGCTTTGGGAGCCTGCTGACGCACAGGAAGGTCCTGTGAAAGTGCGGGTGGTGGTGAGTGATTGGTGTCATGCTGGGGGTCGCAGGGGGCGGTGACTGGAGAGAGCCAAAGGCGAACGTAAGGAATGCAGCCCCCTTGAACGCAGCGCCATAAGCGGGCCGAAGGCCGGCGTTGGTGCGAAGTGGCCAGAAAAAGAATGGCGCCGACGATGGCGCACCTCAACCATCCAGTGAGGGAGCACCCTTCGGAGTCCATCGCCCCGACGCTGAGAAGCCCAAAGGGCGAGCAGTCCAGGTCGGCAACATCTAGAGCAGAGAGGGGCGATTCCTTAAAGTGCGGCGGTGATTCCAGCGGCGCCCCTGGCTGACGGCGCCCCCAGCTCTGATCGCTACGGGTCCCCTTGCGCCCGGGCGGACTGAGACTCCAAACAAGGCGATCCAAAACAATACAATCAACAAAACAGGGGAGGAAGGCAGCTCCGGATGCCTCCGCCCGTCCCCGTGCCTCTCCACGAATCAGCAGCTTACCCAGCACGGCAATCAGCCCGTCTCACGACCGGCATTTGCCGAACTTCAAGGTCAGTGAAGGAGTCAGACAGCTCCCGGCCGCCTCCACAAGCAACTCCTCCAAACGTCCGCTCGCCCACCTCGGTCGGCTGCTCCCAAACAACTCAGGGACTCAACCTGGCGGCGGTTTAGCGGTTGCTCCAGCGAATCATGCCCTCGATGTTCGCCTTGACCACCTTCGCCGCAGAGGCATCGGCACCCTTCGTCAGGGCAGCGAACTTGAGGCGGCCAACATCTGACTTCCGGGGGGCGCTGGAGAGCGCGTAGCCGACCGAACCGGACTTGAGCAGCCAGGCGCCGACGTTGTACTCCGACCGGGCGCCCTTGCGGGTGTTCAGCCGCTCGGTCTCAGCGGCGAGCTGGTGCCAGGCGAGGACCCGCCAGCCGTCACGGATGCCGTGGTCGGTGAGGACCAGCTCCATCTGGATCTCCGCCAGCACCGGCACCTTGATGCGCTGGTAGAAGTGCACCGAGGCCGGCGGCACATGGGCCGGATCCGACACCACCCGGCTCTCCTCGACGTAGTCGATGTTGCCGCGGTAGCTGCCCACGTTCATGATCCGGGCGACCATCTTGTCAAGGTCCACACTCACCGGCAGCACCCCCACACCCTCGCTGGTCGGCCGACCCGCGTGACGCCAGGCGTTGAAGCTGAACTTTGAGCCGGATCTCGGCAGGTTGGAGAAGACGCGATCGAGGAAGGCGGCAGCGGACATAGTGTGACCTCGCAGGGTGGGGAGGGAAGGATACACCGTGTGATGGGAGGAGCGAATGGGCCAGTGGTCGAAGTGGCGGGTGAAGACCGATGCCGACATCTCAGACGCCTCCGGCTTCACAACCTGGAAGGCCGCTGGCGGACGGCATGTGGTCGGGGTGATGGGGTACTCCGGGGCCTGGCGGCGCTCGGGGCTGACCGGACCGGCGCTGGAGGACTTTGTGCACCAGTCATCGGGCCGGACAGTATCCGGCCCGACTGGTGCGTTTTTGT
>JBLHNG010000739.1:0-4439 GCA_047621685.1 Myxococcota bacterium
TTGCAAAAATGCCGTGTTCATCGGCACTAAAGGGCATTGGGTTCATTTGTCTCGAATAGTATGCGGGATGGACCGTCTCTGCGGTCACTACTCAGGAGCACCCGTTGCGCAATTTCATCGCACTCTCATTGTCCGCAGCCATGATCGGTGGTTGCCACGCTCGCTTCAAGAAGGCTGTGCCCACCATCGACGACATCAACGTCCAGGTGGTCACCACCGGCGGCCCCTATGTTGAGCTGGGCAAGGTCTGGGGGACCCCGGAGACGAGCAACCCGACGCTCAACCTGCTGATGGATGTCGCGGCGCTCGCGGTCAACGTCTCCCAGGAGATCAAGGCCATCGACCAGACCACCCGGATCTACAACGCCGTCAACATCCAGGACGTCAACAGCTCGATGACCGCCGGGCTCGGCCAGACCCTCGGTGCTGGCCCCCCGTTCGCCTACTCTTCTGGCTCCGACACCGACGCCACCCTCCAGCTTGAGGTGCTCTCCTACGGTCTGTATGTGCCCTACCTCGGCGCGCCGGGGGAGTTCACCTACACCGTGCGCGCCCGGATGTACCGGGACAACGGCGAGCGGGTCTACAAGAAGACCTTGACCTGTGAGGTTGGCGCGGGTGATCCGGAGGCCGGCGAGATGGTGCTCGGCATCGTCAACAACATCCGCGAGCTGAACGAGATGAGCGACGAGGAGATCAACCGCTCGTTCGCCGACATGGCCCACTACTGCGGCACGAAGTTCGTGGTGAAGATGCGCCGACACGCGGGCTGATCCCACCGACCTCCAGGCGCCCACCGACCTCCAGGCGCCCACCGACCTCCAGGCGCCCCTACCTCCAGGCAAATTCCAGGGACGGGGTGAACTCGTCGATGCTGGAGGGCGTGGTCGCGGTGGGGGTGACAGTGAGGGTCAGCAGACCGTCGGTGAGCTGCTGGGAGAGCAGGGCGTCGAGCTCTGGCGAGGTGCCTGAGGCTGGGAAGCGGTAGGTGCGGTCGTCGATGCGCGCCCCCTCAATGCGCCCCTCCAGCAGCATCGGACCCTGGTAGTCGTCCTGGTGGTTCTCGATGAGCAGCAGCCGCGCGCCGACCACCTCGATCGGGGTGCCGACCTCGTGATCCTCGCCCATCGGGGTCGCCCAGCGCAGCGTGAGGCGGATCGATTCCTCCACGGAGATGCCCAGCAGCTTGCAGTCCGGCTTGTCCGCTGCACCGCGCTGGCAGGTGCTCTCGTCGGCATCGGCGAGGGAGTGCAGGGTGTAGCCCTCCGGCGCAGTCAGCTGCTGGACCGGCGCGGCTGGGGCGCGGTTGGGCTTGGGGAACAGCAGCGCGAGTGCGCCGATCACCACCACCAGGACCACCGCGAGCGAGCGGGGATCTCGTTTTTCTGTTGAACCTTTGTCGCTGGATGGCATGCAATGTCCCGGTGTGTGGATGATGATCAGTGCTGCCGTGGCAGGTGGGCTAACCGAGCAGTGGCGTCACGACAGCGCATCATGACGCTGGATGGGGTGGCTCCATCGTCAGTCATGTCTGGTCATGGTCCTGCGGAACGGGAGAGCCCAGATTGAAGAGGCCCAACACACCGGAGCACTTCATGTCCCCCGCGTCCCGCAAGCCCAACTTCCTCATCATCCTCTCCGATCAGGAGCGACGACCTATGCATTGGCCCGAGGGATGGGCCGAAGCCAACCTGCCGAACATGCAGCGGCTCAAGGCTCACGGTCTCGACTTCAGCCGGCACTTCACGGCGTCCACCATGTGCTCTCCGTCGCGGGCGGCCTTGTTCACAGGTCTCTTCCCCACAGAGGCCGGCGTGCCCCAGACCCTCGACAACGCCGGTCAGGCCACGGGTGCTGCGGTTCAGCCGCCCCTGCCTGCCACCACCCAGAACCTGGCTCGGGTGCTCCAGACCGCTGGCTACGAGGTCTTCTACAAGGGCAAGATGCACCTGACCTACCCCGTCCACTACGACACGGAGCAGGGCATCCACTGGTGGACCGAGGCCGACAACGAGCAGATGGAGGCCCGCTGGGGCTTCAAAGGCTGGACCCAGCCTGACGTGGCCCAGACCAACCTCCAGGGCCTCGGCGGCGGAAACACCGACAACGACGGACGCACCGTGCATGGCGGCGGGCTGGTTCAGGCGCAGGGCAGCATCGATCTGGTGGCAGCCCCTCAGCCCGCCTCCCAGCTCCAGAGCGTGCGCCACTTCCTGCGCTCCCATCGGGGGGACACGCCCTTCTGTCTGGTGGTGTCCCTGGTGAATCCCCACGACATCTACGCCTTCCCAGGAACCGGCCTGGTGGGTCAGGGCGACGAGGTGCCCCTGTGGGAGAAGGCGGGCTTCCGCAAGGAAGACTTCATGGACCTTCCCATCGAGCTGCCCGAGACCTGGGAGGAGGACCTCGCCACCAAGCCCCTGGTGCAGGCCAGCGTGCGCAGCCTCCTCGCCACTGGCCTCGGGCCGCTCCTGACCGAGGAGGACCGCCTGCTCTACGTGCGCTTCTACGCATACCTGCACACGGTGGTGGACGGTCTCATCGGTGAGGTCCTCGATGAGCTGGACGCCGCCGGGCTGACGGAGGACACGGTCATTGTGCGCACCTCAGACCATGGGGAGCTGGGCCTGGCCCACGGCGGCCTGCGCCAGAAGATGGGCAACGCTTACGAGGAGCTCATCGCTGTGCCCCTGGTCATCTCCAACCCGGGCCTCTTCCCTGAGCCCGTGCGCACCGAGGCCCTCAGCAGCGCTGTAGACATCCTGCCCACCCTGGCGGAGCTGGCGGGAGTGGGGTGTGACTCCCGCTGGACGTTCCGGGGGCACAGCCTGGTGCCTCTGCTCAATGACCCTCAGTGCACGGTCCAGGACGCCGTGCACTTTACCTACGACGACCTGCTCGAGAACTACCCCCTCAAGCGACCGGGCATGATCCGCTGCATCCGAGAGACGCGCTGGAAGTACGCCGTCTACTTCGACCCCTTCAACGGCTATGCCTGCCAGTACGAGCTCTACGACCTGGAGGGCGACCCCCTGGAGATCCGCAACCTCATCCTGGGCCGCTATGCCACGCCGGAAACGCGCCTGCAGCGCCAGCGCCTGCACCAGGCCCTGCTGCAGCAGATGAACGAGAAGCAGACCTGGCCCGAGCGGGTGGCCTTTCCCGAGGTAAGCGGGGTGGAGCCGCTGGCGTCGCAGCAGCCAACGATGGTGGAGCCCGAGGTGGTCGAGAATTGGCAGGGCTCAATGAGCGCCATGGGGTGAGCAGGGAGCCGCCCTGCTCGCTCACCCGTAGAGCTTGATGCATCGCCGTGGCCAGACTCACCAGGTGATCGGGATGTCCCACATCACCCCGGTCCGCCGGTGCATGGCCCTCAGCCGGTGGTTGTTGGTGTCGGCGATGATGAGCATGTCTCCGGCACGGCACAGGCCGCTGGGGTGGGACAGCTCGGCGGCGTCTCCCCCGCCGAGGGTGGCGATGGTGGCGTTGCTGAGCTGGAGGGTCTTGATCTTGTTGTTGTAGGTGTCGGCGATGTACAGCTCGGACTCGCCGATGGTGACTCCGAGGGGGTGCTGGAGTCGGACCGTGGTGCCAGTGCCATCGACATCGCCGAAGTCGAACAGCCCCTGACCGGCCAGGGTGCCCAGGGTGCGCTCGTCCATGCGGTAGGCCCGCACGCTGCTGGTCTCGCTGTCGACGAAGAACAGGTAGTCCCCGGCAAGCACCATGCCGCTGGGCTGGGCGAGGGCGGCCTCCTGGGGAGCGCCGTCGATGTGCTCCTCGACCCCGGAGCCGACGAACGGGCCGATGTGGTTGCGGGAGGGGAACAGCAGCCAGATCTGGTGGGCGCCGGCCATCGCGATGAAGATGACCGGCTCGCCGTCGCTGTTGACGATGGCTTCGAGATCCCACGGTGAGCGCAGGGCGGTGGTCTTGAGCGGACTGGGCTTGTGACCACCCTCGCCGCGCTCGCCGGTCCCGGCAACGGTCGCAACCTCACCAGACTCCAGATCGATGGACCGGATGGCGTGGTTCTCGGTGTCAGCGACCCACAGGGTGTTCTGGGTGCGGGCAAGACCCCGGGGGGCGTGGAAGCGGGCGGACGCTGCCGGACCGTCGACGAGTCCGGGGGTGCCGTCTCCGAAGATGCGCACGACCCGTGCCTTGGGCCAGCCGTTCGCACCGTGGCTCATCCGAAACTCGATGATGCGGTGGTTGCCGGTGTCGGCGACGTACAGCCGGCTGTGCATGCCGAACGGATCGGCCTTGCGAGCGGCCTGGACCAGCGGACCGGGCCAGACCATGACCTTCTCGGGAAAGGACAGCGCGGTGAGGTTCGGTTTTGGGGACTCCGCGAGGGTGCTGCCCGACGCGGCGAGGGTGCCGTCTTCTTTGCCCTCCTCCAGCAATCTCCCGATGGTCGCAGACAGGGTGTGTCG
>JBLHNG010000740.1:0-4433 GCA_047621685.1 Myxococcota bacterium
AAGCGCGGAGCCGAACGATTGGGTCTGCATTGTCTTCATACCCTCTGAGGGAATGGTTTCTATTCCTGCTTCACTTTACCTTGTTCTTGTCGGGCAGGCGTCCGATGAGAGGAGGTTTCATGGTTCATCTGTTCATGACGGCGACGGCACATGCAGCACAAGACGGTGGCTCGAATGCTCCGCTTGAGGTGTCCGGGTTCGTGCTTGGGGTGACGGTGTTCTTCGGACTCGCCACGCTGATCACCGGTGCTGTGGCGTTGTTCTTCAATCGTGGGATGCCGCTGCTGGTCGATGGTGGTGAGCTTACCCGCGATGGCGAGACGGTCCGTGCACCCAATATTCGAGGGTGGGGGGCACGGCAGCTGGCCACCGGGATCGTGCTCTGGGCCGCGCTTCTGTTCGGCCACCCGGTGCTCTTCGAGGTGGGCCTCGCCAGCGTGCTGATCCGGCAGGTCCTCGACGTGGTGGCCAAGGCATTGGACGGGAAGTTTATGGAGATCCCGCCGTTCCTCGTCCTGGCCGTGCCCGCATCGATCGCGCTCTATCTGGTGGTCTGAGGTGCTCCGAGTGGCCAGCAGATCCACGAAAGCCCGCACCTTCTGCGCGAGGTGACTTCGGCTTGGGTACGCGACATACATCGGCAGCGACCCGATGTTCCACTCCGCCAGCACCCGAACGAGCCGGCCAGCCGCCAGGTCCTCGTGTGCCAGCATGGGCGGCGGGATGGAAGTGGGGCGGGAATTGGTCGAGCCTGAAGGACTACCAGCACTTCTCGGCGAATGGCCGATGAAGGTTGGTTTTGATGGCAGGGACGAATGGTAGGGGGCTGGGTGTGGTTGTCCGGTCCGTTGGCGACAGCTCTTTCGGATCGAAACATCTCGTGCCATGCCGAGGGGCGCCGACCTGGGGTGGCTGACGGTGGTCTTGCCGGCACCGGGGAAGCTCGTCACCAAAGTGACGGGAGCCGGCGCCTTCATGGACAGCAGGCCTGCTCTCGCGTCTGACGCAGGCTCACCACATGGCTGGTTGCCAGGAGGCCGCCCCCCAGCACAGCCAGGAAAGCGCCGCCCTCGTACAGCGCGAGGGCTTCGCCGAGCCGACCGGCCAGGAGCACGAGCACCCCGACGCCAAACCCGGTGAGCAGCCACCGGGTGCGGTGGATCCGGTAGCCAAGCACCGCGGCAACGAGCGCACAGCCGACCGCCAGGGTGAAGAAGCCCCACTCAAAGGCCTCATGGGTGAGAGCGTTGAGCCCGAGCACCGAGATGATCGAGGGGATCGCGGCGAGCACGAAGCAGTGAGCTGCGCAGGCTGCGCTCGCCACGCTGCCGAGTCGATCCATCCAGACGGTGTTCATGCCGACTCCTCTGGCCAGGAAAATGGGTGGGGAAGCGCACGCCAGCGCTCTGGATCGGCGAGCTCTTCGTCGGTGAGCACAGTCACAGAGAGCGGGGCGGTCATTTGTCCTCCAGTGGTCCAGAGTTATTGTTTCCTGAACGCTATTGCAACTGTATTGCTTTAACAGCTCAGTGGCGATAAGGTGTCCGCCATGCCCACCAACCTCATCCCCCGATCCACCAACGCACCTGGCGCTGTCTCTCGTGTGCGCTGCCTGTGTGCGGGGGCGATGGCCGGGGCGATCCGCTGGGGTGTGTGTGGTCTGATTGCCTGTGGATGTGCCTGCGTTCTCTGCGTTCTGCCCGGCACCGCACAGGCTGAACCGCCGGGCTCATCGGTCGAACCGGAGGCATCCACCGGCATCCAGCCTCCTCGCCTGCTGAGGCAGGTCGAGCTGACCTACCCAGAGGGAGCCATCGACCAGCACGGCGATGTGAGCGTGCTCGTCGATGTTGATGCAGAGGGGCAGGTCACCGGTGTGCGCTTCGAGCGCGGCCTGGCAGTGTTCGAGGCGGTCTCGCTGGAGGCCGCGTCGGGCCTGATGTTCTCTCCCGCCACGACAGACGGGATCCCGGTGGCTGCGACCACCCGCATCTTCTTTCACTTCGCGCCTTCCGAGTCTCCCGCCGAGGAGCCCATCGCAGAGATGGTGGTCCACTCCTCCGACCCGGACCGAGAGGACATGCATGCGCGCACGACGCTCGATGAGGAGGCGCTGGAGCAGTCGGCTGGCGATGATCTCGCGACGACCATCTCCCGGGTGCCCGGAGTCCGCATGGCTCAAGGCACCGCAGACGCTGCCAAGCCGATCATCCGGGGGCAGCAGGAGCGGCGCCTGCTTGTCCTGTACGACGGTGTGCGCCACGAGAGCCAGAAGTGGGGGCCGGACCACGCCACTGAGATCGACCCGTTCTCCGCGGGCTCGATCAGCGTGATCCGCGGGGCAGCCGGTGCCCGCTATGGACCGGATGCCATCGGCGGGGTCATCCTCGTGGAGCCGCCGCCGATGCGGACCGAGCCCGGGGTCGTTGGCAAGGCGCTGTCGTCCTACAGCAGCAACGGACGGCGCCCATACGGCGCGCTGCGTCTTGATGGCGCCTCAGAGTCGGGGCTGTCGGCCCGGATGGAGGGCAGCGCCGCGATCGGGGCCAGCCTGACGGCTCCAGACTACATCCTCGGCAACACCGCCTCTCGCTCCTGGAACCTGGGCGGAGCGGCTGCTTATCGGTGGGATGCGGGGCAGATCCAGGTCTCCTGGCATCACCACGACTTCCGCGCCGGGGTGTTCTACGGGGTCAACAACAGCACCCCGGATGACTTTCAGGCCCAGCTCGACGCTGATCGACCGGTCACTGCAGACCTGTGGTCAGTTCGCTACACGATCGACCGCCCATACCAGGCGGTGACCCACGACGTGGGGATCCTGAGCGCCGATGTCTTCGGGGACTGGGGCCGCATCGAGGCGACCTACGCCTTCCAGATCAACCTCCGCCAGGAGCATGACCAGGTCCGCGACTCCATCACCGGTCCTCAGTTCGACTTTACGCTGCGGACCCACTCCCTGGATGTCCTCTACCAGCCCCCCACCCTCTACCCTGCGGTCGGTGACCTCAAGGGCGGCATCGGTCTTCAGGGCTCCTTCCAGGAAAACGTGTACCGGGGCCTCTCCTTGATTCCCAACTTTCGGGGCTTGTCGGGCGGCGTGTTCGCCTATGAGCGCCTGTCGATGGGCCGGGTGGATGTGGAGGCCGGTGCTCGCGCGGATGGCTTGTCCCGGGCCGCATACCTCCGCGACAACGACTACGACGCCCACGTTCGGCGGGGAACGCTGGACGAGGCGAGCTGCGAGGCCCTCGACACCACAGTGCGGTGCCCGGCGACCTACACCACCGGCTCCTTCTCAGTGGGCACGCTGGTGCATGCGGTCCCCGAGCACCTCGATCTGAAGCTGGATCTGTCGACCGCCAGCCGCTTCCCCAACGTCGACGAGCTCTACATGCTCGGCAGCGCACCCTCGTTCCCTGTCTACGCCAACGGCCACCCGGACCTCGGCGTCGAGACCGCCTGGGGCAGCTCATTCCACCGCAGGCCTGAGGCTTGAGGCCGTCGAGACGGAGGCCTCTGTCTACGGGCAGCTCGTTGACGACTACATCTACTTTGCTCCTGAGCTGAACGAGGCCGGTGAGCCGCGACTCGATGTCACGATCCGGGGATCCTGGCCGAGCTGGGGCTATCAGCCCATCGGTGCGGTGTTCTACGGGGCAGACGGCTCCGTGAGCCTGGCGCCGCATCTGCCGGTCGGTCTGGAGACGCGGTGGGGGCTCGTTCGCGCAGCGGATCGCAGCACTGGAGACCACCTCATCGGCACCCCGGCGGACCATGTCCAGCTCGCCCTTGTCGGGCGCCCGCCTCCGCTCGGACCGGTCCGGGAGCTGACGATTCGGGCCACCACAGACCTCGTCGCTGAGCAGTCCCGCGTCGACCCGGACGACGACTTTGCTCCGCCGCCCCCGGGCTACGTGCTGCTCGGGGGCGGCATCGACGCTGAGATCGGGCGTCGACAGACCATCCGGGTGGGCCTGGAGGCACGAAACCTCCTGAACACCGCCTACCGCGAGTACACCAGCCTGCTCCGCTACTACGCCGATCAGCCCGGCCGTGATGTTCGGGTTCGTGTCGGCCTGGACTTTTGACCTGTTTCACCCAGAGGAGACCATCATGACCCACATCGCCCACATCGCCACGCTGCTGCTGCTGCTGTCCTCCTGCTCGGATGTCGAGGAGCACGATCACGACCACCACGACCAAGAGGTCATCACGACCGTCACCCTGACGCTCACCTCCCAGGCAGACGGCTCGATCCTTGAGTACACCTGGGCCGATCCGGAGAACGACGGCGATCCCGTGATCGACGATGTCATCCTGCTGGACGCCGAAGACTACGACCTGTCGGTGTCCTTCCTCAACGCGCTTGAGGAGCCGGCCGAGGACATCACCGCCGAGATCGAGGACGAGGGAGACGAGCACCAGCTCTT
>JBLHNG010000741.1:0-4430 GCA_047621685.1 Myxococcota bacterium
GCACCGTGGGACCTCTCCGGCATGCTCTCCACCCCCCAGCGCATCACCCGACACCTCCTCGGCGCCCACCACGACGGCGACCAGTTCGTCTACGACCTCCAGATCCTCGACCTGCACCCTGGCGCGATGGAGCGGCTGCTGGAAGAAGCGATGGCCGTGGCAGAGGAGCGCAGTCCCCGGAGCCGCTGGCTCAAGGACCTCACCGTCTACGCCGGCTACCACGCCCGACTCGCCGCCACTGTGCGCGATGTCCTGTCTGGAGCCACCCTCAGCCAGCGTGCCCTCCAGGATCCCGACATCACCTTCAGCGCCTGGCTGCGGTGGTGTGCGGCACAGCCGGAGAGCCCATCGGAGACGATCCGGGCCTGGCGGGCGGGGCTGTTCGACCTCCACACAGGACTCTCCTCGTGACCCTCGACGACCTCCTCGCCCTCCCGCGCCCTGACCTGCTGCGCACCGTCCAGGAGGGCCACCCCATCGATCTGGAAGCCATGGCGGACACCGAGTACCTCGGGGTGAGCCTCGGCATGCCCGCCTGGGTCGATGCGCTGGCATGGAAGACCTTCATGAAGACCTTCCATGCCGACCCTCAGCATGGCCTTCGCGGCTGGAACGTTCGGCTGGAGCAGGACGGCCTCGACGCACCACCCCGGCCAATGGAGAAGGGCGGTGAGGCGATCACGTTTGGCCACTACGCCGCTCGCACCATCGGCCCAGACGATGTCTTCCGGGACATCCAGAGCGGGCTGATGCTGGACTACGGTGCTGGCGGCAACCCCTGGTGGGATCCCGCAGGCTTCATCCGGGATCCCCTGGTCGCGCTGCATCCGGGGGAGACCGACCTGCTGCTGGGCTGGAGCACTGTGCGGCTCGGCAGCATCCGACTGCCGACCCCGAGCTTCTTCGCCCTGCGTCGGATTGGACCGCTGACTCACTGCATCGGGGTGCCGTCGGGACGGTAGGAGTTCGCGACTGGCTGGCTCTGCTTCCACTTCGCCAGGGCCTCGACCCCAGCGATTGTGGCGGGCACTCGGCTGGCGGCGAACCGGGCGAGCTGCTCGGCGGGGAGGTTGCCGCCGGGGTGGGAGGAGATGGTGTACTCCGCCAGGGTGGTTCCATCTCCGCGGTCGACGAGCATCCAGGAGCCCCGGCTCCACTTCACCGACATGCCATCCTCGCTGATCGCGGGCAGGCTGCTGCATGCCGGCTTGTTGTGCTGGTCGGCCCAGGTCAGCTCCCACGCCTTGCCGCCGCTGGTGCTGTAGAGCGTGGGGTTGTGGGTCTGCTGGACGCACCACCACCGGTCACTGACCAGGGGCAGGGAGATGTACTGGAAGACCACCGCCCCGGACTGACCGCCGCTAGCGATCGCTTTGGCAAAGTCCACTGGCATCCAGTCGGCAAACCCGGTCATGTCCGTCAGACCCCGCCAGACGGCCTCAATGGGGGCATCAAGCACACCCACGCCCCAGGCCCGGCTGACCCCGGAGGCCGGATCCCCGTCGAGGCCCGAGGTGATCGTCCCGCTCGCCGCCGCGATGTAGGCTGACTCCGGGATCGCCGCGACGACGCCGCCCCGGTGGGCCGTCCAGGCAGTCCGCTCCACATACAGGGCCGCCCCCTCATCAGCCTGCGCCGTCAGCGCCATCAGCAGGACCATGTTCACTCCTCCCGGAACAGATACCGCGCAAAGAACTTGCGATTCCGCGCCACGATTCCATAGCCGATCTCGACAAACCAGCTCATCGGCGGGAAGCGAAGCGGCCAGACCAGCCACCCATAGCCGACCACCGACAGTGCATGCAGCACCGCCCGCCCTGCGCGGATCATCTGGCCGTCGGGGAGGACGACGTGGACCGCGAGGTCAAAGGCTGCGGCGTATTCTGGAGCATCCAGCGGGGCGGAGAGGCTCTGGTAGGGGTGAGTGACGATCTGATTGTCGGTGTCCTGCCGCCTGACCCAGGCAGCAATGCGGCGTCAGAATCCTCAGTCGCCGTCCCAGACGAGCCAGATCTTGCCGTCGGGGGTGGGCTCGGTGTTCATCGGGGCTCCGGTTTGCAGTGAGGGCGGGAGACCATGATATAGCCGCCAGGATGAAGGGCCTCTACCTGCTGGGCTGAGTGCCCGCCGATAACCAGGAGCCAGCGATGATCATGAGCGAGTCACGCACCCGACGCCTCGGGCTGATGTTCGACATCTACGACACCGACGGCAGCGGCGCGATCGAGCGCGGGGATTTTGCCCTTCGCGCACAGCGACGGGTCTCCGAGGCTGGCTTTGAGGCCGGCTCTATCGAGGCCCGTCGGCTGACCAACAGCTACCTCGCCTTCTATGACGGCCTCGCCGGGAGCTGTGATCTCAACGGCAACGGTCAGATCGTCAAGGACGAGTGGGTGGCGGTCTGGGATGAGCTGTCTCGGATCGTGCAGACGTTCGAGGAGCTTCCGGTCTGGGTGGTCGCCCTCGCCGATGCGATCTGGACCTTCCTGACCGCTGGAGAGGACACCGCTGAGCGTGCCCGTCTGGAGGCGGGTCACCGGGAGCCGCCGTTCCATGCGCTGCTGCAGTTCTTTGGCGAGCGCACCGCGCTGGAGCGGGCGGACTTTGAGGCGTGGTGGATGCGCTACCTGTTCGCGGACGAGGTCTGAGGCAGGGCTGCTACCGCACCCAGATCGCCTGCGCTCCGCCCGGGGTGCCGTAGTACACCCAGCCCCCGCCCCAGGCAGTGCTGAGGAAGCCGCTGCCGTCGCTGCCGCAGAGGGTCAGGCCGCTGTTGGGGGTCGTGGAGGTGGAGAAGTCCCACCCGCCCCCCAGGCTCCCGTGCCCGTTGCAATTCGAGGTCGCGCCCGCCGGGTTGTTGACCGCACCGATGCCGCTGACGGTGTAGCTGACATCCCCGCCGCACCAGTAGTACCCGGCCTCGCCATACAGGAGGTAGCCCGGCTCTCCAAAGGAGATCCGGAACGAAGCGGCGGAGATGGCGGTCGATCGCCAGGCTTCCCAGCCGTCGCTGTAGGCGGCCACCTGGAGGTCACTCCAGGGCATGGCGTTGAGGTCGAGCCAGCCCATCACCGCGGTCTTGTCGCTGCTGGTGGCTCCGGGAGAGGCCGACACCGCTGAGATGGACACCTCTCCAGCCCCGAAGTCGCCCTGGCTGTCCGTGCTGGCGGTGTTTCGCACGAAGCCGAGGGTCCAGCCGCCGCCGTCGGTGGTCATGTCGCAGTACACCTCCGCGATGGTGCTGGAGGGCAGCTCAAGCCAGTACGACCCGCTCGCTGCACCGGGCTGCAGGGTGATGATCGCCTGACAGCTCTGTGCCGGGCAGTCTTCATAGAGGCCGACAGCATCGTCACCGCTGCCGCTGCAATTGCGATCCAGGCCATCACACAGCTCGACGGCATCGGGGTGGATTGAGGCGTCGGTGTCGTCACAGTCCCCGTCGATGAGGGCGTGCCCCTCGGCGGTGCAGGCGGTGAGCGGTGCGTCACCGAAGCCGTCTCCATCTTCGTCTGCGAAGAACGGCAGCCCATCGACAAGGTCGTCGTCCTCATCGTCGATGGCCCCGTCGCAGTCGTTGTCGATGCCGTCGCAGACCTCTGGTGCGTCGGGGTGGATGGCGGGATCCTCATCACAGTCGTCAGGCAGGGCGGTGTCGGTGCTGGTGTCCGCAGTGGTCTGGCTGTGGACAATCGGCTCGAACGTGCCGGGCGCTTCGGGCACATCCTCCGTCACAGGCTGGCAGGCGGCCAGGAGAAGCGGCACCGCACGCCGTCGCCTCAGCGCGAGCAGGACGATGCCGAGCACGATGAGCCCGCCAGAGCTGCCAGAGGTGCTGCATCCGCGGTCTGAAGGCGTCGGGCTTGATGCGTCGAGCGAGTCTGGAGGGTGTGGGCCGCTGAGCAGACCCGGGGTGTCCGTGGGCTCAGCGGTGTCTTCGATGTCGGTGACTGTCGGCTCGCCTCTTCTCAGATACGACAGATCCTGTTCGCCGTCCGACCAGACGTTGGCAGCACCGAAGCTGGAGAGGTTGCTGTCGGTGTAGTCCGATGAGGTCCGCCGGAGCGTGTCGTCGGGGGTGGCAGCGAGGAGACCGACCTCGCTGCTGGAGAGGCCATCAGTCGGCGAGACTCCTTCTCCAGTGGCCCCGGCACGGATCCGGCCGTCGGCGTCGAGGATGGTGAGCGTCCACTCCCGGTGGTTTACCGTGAAGTCGGTCGCGGAGATGTACTGCCCGGAAGCGGTCGCGCTGGCCTGGAGGTGGAACCGCCAGTCCCCGCCGTCGGGGTCATAGGCGGCGTCCTCGGGCATGGCTGCGGCGACTGTGAAGAGCGTTCCGGCGGCGAGACTGGAGAGCAGCACATCGTCGGTCAGCTCCAGGGTGACCACCTCACCTGAGCGGTCGGTCAGCTCCAGCCGCCAGCCGCGAATGT
>JBLHNG010000742.1:0-4425 GCA_047621685.1 Myxococcota bacterium
GCTGCGGAGACGCTGCCTGCCTCTGCTCGGTGGCCCATGGTGCGGGGCGAAGGATGGGGCGCAACGAAGCGATCGAGAAGCTCCGCGACCGCTACACCAGGGCCAGTCTCACCTACACTGCGCTGGGCGGACGGGTGATGTGCGCGGATCGCGATCTTCTCTACGCCGAGCACCCCGATGCCTACAAGGCTATCGAGCCGGTGATCGCCTCTCTGGAGGCCGCAGGCGCCGCCCGACGGATGGCTGCGCTCTCCCCAATCGTTACTGTGAAGAGATAGCGAGCGTATTGACCTGATGAGCTACCGAAGCATCGTCGAAATTACTGAACGACTCCACGGCATCCTCTCCGAGCCCCTCTCCCCGGAGGAAGCCTTCGATGAGATGTATGGCCCCCTCCAGGATTTGGTCGCCCTCACCCGCGAGGCCACCCTCCACCAGAGCAGGGATGCCGGGGTCCAAGCACGGTTTGCCCGACTCCACGGCCAGCTCTCTGCCATCGGAGACAACCTGTCTGAGGGGGAGTACCACGAGCAGATCTGGCTGACCCTCCAGGAAGCGCTGTCGGTCAGCGAGCGCATCGCAGCGGTTCGTCCGATGTCTGATGCCACCCTGGAGGGCAGCGTGCTGCTCGATCCAAGCAAGGCCATGGACCTCCTCAAGAGCGACCCCGAGGCCCTCCTCCAACAGGCCGACGCCGAGTGTCGAGCCGATCCGGGCAGCATCGTGGGAGCCTATCTCACCGCTGCCAGTCAGCTCTGCCTCGGCCGCCTCGCCGATGCCCTGGCCACCGCCGATGCCCTCGTCCTCCACTACCCGGCACGCCACGTCGTCACGCTCAGCGCCATCGCCGCGATGCTCCAGGGTCGCCAGGAGGATGCCCTCGCCCGGGCACAGGATGGCCTCTATCTTCGTCTGGAGGCCCGCCGCCCCGAGCCCTGGTTCCGCATCCCCGGTCTGCGCACGCTGTCCCGGGAGAAGGCCGAGGCCATCCGTCAGGTCAACATCACCATCGTGCAGATGGCCTTGGAGTGGCTCGACGATGTCGGGCTCGATGAGGGGCACCGGATGCTGTTTATCGGACTGCTCGCGCCCTCCCTGAGCCAGTCCCGGCTGCTGCTTGATGAGCACCGTGGTGTGGCCACCACCCCGCTGTGGTCAGACGCGATCCGGCTGGGCCTCGCCCGCTGCGCGCGGTGGCGGTGCGACTTCATGGAGGCCGGGCGCATCCTGGAGGGCATGACCGGCCACCGTCCCCGCCGGGAGCGCAGCCTGCTGTCCCGGGATCGTCGGCTGCTGGAGGCCGGCGAGATCGAGCTGAGCGGCTTCGGCATCACCCTGTCGATCTACCGGACCGCCACCGGCACCGGCTTCTCCTGGGAAGAAGAGACCGCGCAGCTGACCGACCACGAGGACCGCTCCCAGGAGCAGATCGCCGACCTCCTCAAGGACCTCGCTTCCTCCTGGATCGGCACCGGCTTCTCCCACCGCATCATCCAGGTTGGCGCACTCCCTGAAGACGGCGAGGAGGAAGACGACGTCGAGCTTCCCGACATCGAGCCGCTGGTGGACATCGATCGCTTCTTTGCGCTGTACGACGCCGAGAAACTCGACGACGTCCTGGTGTTCGCCAGCGAGGTCCTCAATGAGAAGCCCCACGCAGTGACCGCCTGGGGGATGCGAATCCTGGTGTACCTCATCCGCGGACAGTGGGCCGAGGCCGCATATGCCAGCGAGCGAGCAGTGGCGCTGTCGGGCTGTCGGGCGCTCGGTGCGGCCCGGGTGCTGCGACCAGCCTCCGAAGGTTCCCTCGGCGAGGCGCTGAACATCGGCATGAAGAACCTCACCCTCCGGCTTCGCTCCGCCACCCCCGAGCTTCCCATCGAGCTGCCCGGCTTCCCGGCCATCCTGGAGCAGGAGGGAGACCTGCTCGACCAGATCGAGCTGAACACCTGGCGGATGCTCGACGGGATGCTTTCGGCAGAAGACGACGACATCCCAGAGCAGACGAGCCTCCAGATCGAGCTGCTGTCCGCGCTGATGGCCCCAAACCCGGCCAACACCATCCAGCAGCTCGAAGCGATGATGCCCCGGCTGGAGACCCACCTCGCGCTCAAGTCCGCCGCAGCCACCGCGCTGTGTCGCTGGCGTCGCTACGAGGGCAACTTCGACGCCGCCCAGGAGCGACTGTCAGAGGCCCGTCGGGCGATGCCGGGTCTGTCGTTTATTGAGGCCGAGCGCCTCCGCCTGGAGCGCGATCTCCGGCTGTGTGAGCAGGAAGAGCTGACCATCCGTGGCTTCAGCATCACCCTGGAGGTCTCCCGAACCGACCGGCTCCTCCAGCGCAGCTTCACCCCCGACAGCGGCTCGAACCACCAGACTCTGACCTCCTGGGTCGAGGATCCCCGCCCTCAGGCCCCCGCCCTGGTGATGCGCGACATGGTGGTCTCCTGGCTGGAGTCCGGCTTCTCGCTGCTGGGTGAAGGCCCCGGGGATTGATCGGAGATTGAGAGCGGACAGGTTCTGCACCTCTGTTCAGTCCTGGCGGGATAAGGATCGACGATGTCTGCCTCCAGTCTCCGCTTCACCCGGCGCGCCGCCGCGACCATGCGCGCAGCGATCACCGAGGCCGGCGGCATCGAGATCTTCTGCATCGGGAAGCTCAACAAAGACGGCGATGTGGACACCCTGGAGGTCCACTGTCGGGGCAACCACGACTCGGTTCCCGCCCTGCTGAGCCGTCCGAAGAGCGGCGAGGTGGTCATCCACAACCACCCCTCCGGGCGGCTGGAGGCCTCCCAGGCAGACATGATGCTGGCGAATCGCTACGGCGAGGACGGTGTCGGGGTGGTCATTGTCGACAACACCGTGCAGCGATCGCTGTGGGTCGTCGAGCCCTACCGCAAGCCAATGGAGGCGGTCACCGAGGACGAGATCCGCAACTTCTTCTGCACCCTCATGCCCCGCACCATGCCTGGCTATGAGTCCCGAGATGCTCAGGTCGACATGGCGCTGCGGGTGGCCGAGACCCTCAACGTGGGCAACATCTCGGTCACGGAGGCAGGCACCGGGACGGGCAAGTCGCTGGCCTACCTCGTGCCGGCCACGCTCTGGGCGCTCAAGAACGAGAGCCGGGTGGCGGTGGCGACCTTCACCATCAACCTCCAGAGCCAGCTCGTCACCTCCGACATCCCGGTGATGCAGCGCGCCGGACTGGAGTTCCGATACGCACTGCTCAAGGGGCGGTCGAACTACATCTGTCGGAGGCGTCTGAAGGAAGAGGCCGCTCGGGAGAACACCGACCCGCTCATCGCCCGGATCGCGAAGTGGGCGGACCATGCCGAGGAGGGCAGCCGCAGCGACATGGCGTTCCCCGTCGAGGAGGACACCTGGGATCTCGTCGCCTCTGATCACGATCAGACCCTGCGTGCCCGCTGCCCGCACTTCAACGAGTGCTTCTACTACCAGGCCCGAAGAGAGGCCGCCAACGCCCATCTTATCGTGGTCAACCACCACCTCCTCCTGGCGGATCTGCTGGTCAAGTCCGAGACCGGCGGAGACGGCATCCTGCCCCGATTCGACCGGCTCATCCTCGACGAGGGCCACCACCTCGAAGACGCCGCCACCTCGCTGTTCCGCCAGCAGACCACCGCCCGGGCGATCCGTCGGGCCACCGGTCGGCTCATCCCGCGCCGCAAGCGCCCTGGCGCCCTGGAGCGGATTCAGGGCTTCCACATCGCCGCCGACAGTCCGCTCCCGCCCGATCGCCAGCAGGTCGCCCGGAAGCTGGCGGACCAGGCCACCGCCGACCTCACCGACCTCCACGATCGCATCAGCTGGTGGATGGAGAACCTCGCCGCCTCCGTGCTCTCCCCGGAGAAGCGCACCATCCGGATCACTCCGCAGACCGAGGAGGAGCCGTTCTGGGAGCTGAACGTCCAGCCAACCGTCACCGGCGCCGCTGAGCGGCTCGCCAGAGCGGCGCACACCCTCGGCAGGCTGGAGAGCGTGCTCAAGGAGCTGCCGGAGAGCTTCCAGCTGAAGGATCCCCAGCCGATGCTGGACCTGTCCCGATCCCGGCGCAAGATCGGCGAGCACGCCAGCTTCCTCTATGAGTTCCTCTCCAGCAACACCGATCAGGTCCGCTGGATCGAGGAGGCCCGGGGCCGCTCCCGCGCACCGTCCGCCGCCCTGTGCTCTGCGCCCGTCGAGGTCGGTCCGCTGATCCGGGCGAAGGTGTTCGATCCCCTCGCCGCGATCGCCACCTGCTCAGCAACCATGACCGTCGACAACCGGTTCGATCACTTCCTCGGACGGGTCGGCCTCAGCGAGCCGGGCACCCGGCAGCTCAGCATCAAGCTCGCCACCCTCCCCTCCCCGTTCGACTACAACCGGCAGGCCCTGCTCGGTCTGCCCACCGACATTCCC
>JBLHNG010000743.1:0-4420 GCA_047621685.1 Myxococcota bacterium
AGACGCCGACGCCCAGCTCCATTACCTCGCCATCCTCAACATCGCCCGCATCCTCTACGCCGCCGGGGAGTACGAGCAGGCCCGGACCTTCTACGCCCTCGTCCCCCGAGACAGCGACTACTGGCCCGAGGCACTGTTCGAGGCGGCCTGGAGCCTGTACCGGGTGGGGGATCAGCCTCACACCCTGGGCCACCTGCTGACCATCGAGAGCCCCTACTTCTCGCAGTCCCACTTCAACCCCGAGCTGAAGATCCTCGAAGCGATCACCTGGTACTCGACCTGCGACACCGGCGCTGTCGATGCGTCCATCACGCAGTTCTACGAGACCTACACCCCCATCCAGGAAGCCCTGCGCGACACCCTGGGTCAGTACGACTCCCGGGAGTCCCTGGCGGGTGCGGATCGGGTCTGGGCGCAGACCTTCGGGGCTGGTGAGACCGTCGAGACCGTCCTCCCCCAGGCGCTGTTCAGCCGCATGCTGCGCAACCACGACCTCGCCGGGGTCGCCAACCACCTGGAGATGATCGATGCCGAGATGGCGGCCATCGCAAGCCAGAAGCGCGCGTGGCGGCAGGTCATGGAGGACGACCTCGTGGCCGTGCTGGAGCACGATCAGGAGCGCCTGACCAACCGCGCCGGCCGCCTCGTCCTCTCTGAGATGGCCCGCCAGGATGCCCGCATCTCCGACCTGTTCATGCAGGCAGACATCATCCGGTATGAATCGACCAACGCCCAGTACATCGTGGCCAGAGACTACGACCCGGCCCAGGAGCTGGAGCGGCTGCGCCAGGAGACCACCGTCAGCTATGCGGTGGATCCACGTCAGGTGTACTGGCCGTTCAACGGGGAGTTCTGGGAGGATGAGCTTGGGTACTACAGCGTGGTGTCCCCGAGCCGCTGCCGTTAGACTCAAAGATGCTCCTGCTCATCGCCATCGCCGCAGCCCAGACTCCCACCCCGACGCTGATCGACTCCGTGCAGGCAGCCCTGGCCGATGCCTATGTTGTGCTCGCGGAGGTTGAGGTCTCGGCGCTGGAGGTCTCGTCAGACGCGGTGCAGTGTGTGGCGTCTCGCAGGCAGAGCATCGAGGCGCTCGATGGTGTCGCCCAGAGCAGCATCGCGAAGTTCGGCACCTTCATGGCCGCTGGTGCTGACGAGGAGGCCACCCACGAGCAGCGCAAGCTCGCAATCATTCTCAACAAGGTCCCAGAGTTTGCCGAGCTGGCAAAGCGTTGCCTGAAGCCTGAGGAGCCCTACGCGATCGGCCTTGCTCCCTTCCAGCCTGAGCCGACCGGTCCCGATCCCACCGATCGCCCGGCCTACTACGCCCTCGACGATCAGGGCTGGGTGGAGGGGGCGTTTCAGACCCGCAGCACAGGGGCCGGGTTGGTTGGTGAGGTACCGATCGACGACTGGGGCAACATCTCGTTTGAGTAGGGCGTTTTCGCGTGTGGGAGCCGCCCGACCCTCCCCGCAGCTCCGACCAGACCGAGAGCCCGGCCTCGAAGCTGGCGTCAGTCTTCGATTTTAGCCCCTCCATTCCACGACACCATCGATCCGGCCGCCATTGTGGAATACTCCACCCCATGGAACGCGATCCCCTCCAGCAGCCCCGGGTCCGCAAGGCCTGGTATGTGGCCTGCGCCTCCGATGTGCTCACCAACACTCCGCAGACGATGACCCTGTTCGACGAACCGCTGGTGCTGTTCCGGGACGGGGAGGGCAAGGCCGGGGCGCTGCTGGATCGCTGCCCACACCGCAACATCCCGCTGTCTCAGGGCACCGTGGTCGATGGACGGCTTCAGTGCGCCTACCACGGCTGGCAGTTCGATCCGACCGGGCGCTGCCGCCACATCCCCGCCCTCGTCGGCGAGCCCGACAGCCCCGCCCGCCGCTGTCCGTCCCATCCGGTCATCGAGCAGCAGGGCTTCGTCTGGATCTGGGGAGACCGCAACAGCCAGCCCATCGGCGAGCCGTTTCGGTTCCGACTCGCAGAGGATCCCAGCTACCTCACCATCCGCAAGTCCCTCGAAGCCGACGGCTCCCTCCACGCCGTCGCCGAGAACGCCCTCGACGTGCCCCACACCGCGTTCCTGCATGGCGGGCTGTTCCGGGTGGACAAGGATCGCAACGAGATCACCTGCCGCATTCGTCGCGACTCAGAGAGCGCGGAGTGCGAGTACGTCGGCGAGCCCCGACCCGCCGGCATCGTCGGGAAGATCCTCGCCCCCTCCGGCGGTCTCGTCACCCACTTCGACCGGTTCCACCTGCCCTCGATCATCGAGGTGGAGTACCGCATCGGGGAGGAAAACCACATCCTGGTCAACGGCGCGCTCACCCCGCTGTCGGACCACCGCACCGCCCTGCACGCGGTCGTCTCCATCCAGGCGCGGGTCCCGCTGTGGCTCATCCGCCCGTTCGCCGAGCCCCTTGCCCTGCGCATCTTCGGACAGGACCAGGTGATCCTCCGCCAGCAGAGCGAGAGCATGAAGCGGTTTCAGGATGCCCGGTTTGTCTCGACGGAGCTCGATGTGCTCGGCCCGCACATCTACCGACTCCTTCGGGCCGCCGAGCGCGAGCAGCCCCCGGGCGAGGTCTACACGAAGGAAGTGAAGATGATGGTCTGAGGGGCTCCTGTGAGGCGGAGAATGTACGGTAATGGTGTACAATAAGGGGCTTTCAACCCCGAGGTTAAGATGCCCGTCACCACCACTTCCCTGAGCACCGACTGGATCGACGATCCCCTCGCGGCACCCTCCACCGCTCGCCTGGAGGATGACCCCCTCGCGAAGGACCCGCTCGCCGGGCCGAAGACCGAGATGGAGACTGGAGGGACGAAGGAGACCGGCATCGATCCGCCGCCGGTAGATGAGGTCAACCTCGCCCGTGCCGGGGATGTGCTCAGCCGCTCCAACAGCCGGAAGGACCCGGTCTGGAAGAAGTTCAACGACGAGGCCGATGAGCTGACCCTGCCGGAGAAGGAGCAGCCTGAGGCGTGGCGGCTGGGCATCCAGGTCAAGGGCGTAGACACCACCGGCGATGGGGTCTACGACGAGTACACCGTGACTGGCGGCGAGGACGTCGGGATCGAGGACATCGAAGACTATCGGAAGATGCTCAAGAAGGACTTCAACTTCTCCGGCACCATCTCCCGCTACATCGGCCTCGCCGATGGCAACGCCAAGGCCGGCGGCAAGCTGTTCGTAGACGCGGTGCTCGTCCGCTACGAGCTGGACGGAGACGACGCGGATCCCGCCCAGAAGGCGAAGGTGGAGGGGCTGGCGAAGAACATCTGGAGCTACGCGAGCACCGGGATGGACATCAAGGGCAACACCGACGTCGCCCAGATGCAGGGCATGCTGTTTGCGCTGGACAGCGAGCTGGTCAAGGTCTCCAACTCCAACACCGAGATGCAGGACACCGAGTTCACCCTGCCCGGCACCGACGAGACCCTCAAGGACGGCGACGGGCTGCACGGCCGGGCCACCATCCTCACCACCCGCCACCTCATGGACAACGTCTCCGATGATCCCGGCGACAACGAGCTGACTGGCTACGATCACACCATCCTGCTGGCGGACATCAGCGGCTCAATGGAGGACGACCGCAAGAACTTCGGCCGGCTGATGGATGCGGGGAACGTCACCGGAGACGTCAGCATCGCCACCTTCTACGACGATGACCGAAGTCTGAACTTCAACGAGATGACCCGCTCCCCGGAGCTGACCGAGATCCAGGAGGAGAAGAAGGCGCTGATGGCAGAGCGCAGGAAGCTGATGGACGATGCGTCCGGCGATCACACTGTGCGCCTCAAGGAGATCTCCGCAGAGGTCGGCGCGCTCAACAAGCGCCAGCGGGTCCTGGAGAAGACGCCGGAGAAGATGACCCCGGGGCGGGCAGGTGACTCGCTGAAGCGCAACCGGGATCCGATCTACAGTGGTGTCGATGGGGTGCAGGATGAGGAGGGCATGCGCAACGCCATCAAGGTCCTCAGCACCTACCCCGTCCCCGAAGAGCCTCCGACGAAGCCCTACACCAGCCAGCTCATCATCCTCACCGATGAGGGAGACAAGGACGCCTCCGCGCTGCCCGAGCTTCAGCTCCTCGCGGACTCGCTGGGCTTCGACGTCAAGGTCATGTTCTCCAAGAACGGAGAGGTCGCGATCATCGACCTGATGGAGCTGACCCCGAAGATCTACAAGGCCTACCAGACCAACACCCTGGACTGGAGCCGGGCGGTCAAGGACGGGGACTTCCGGGAGTGGTCGGACTACACCGACTGAAGCCGGTCCCAACGAGAGAAGGCGCCCTGCTGGAGGCGCCTTCGTGAATCTCTTGACCGGGAGTCTCAACTCGAAGAAGGATTGTGCGGTAGGCAGGCCTACGGTGGCCTACTGATCGCGGTGGGTAATCCATCTGT
>JBLHNG010000744.1:0-4413 GCA_047621685.1 Myxococcota bacterium
GAAGTCCTCTCACCTCCTGTCGAAGTCCCCTCTGCCGAGATCCCTGTGGTCGAGGAGCCCGCTGAGGAGCCGGTTGAGGAGCCCCTGGTGGAAGAGCCCGTCGCGGCGCCAGTAGAGGAGCCTCCGACCCCCAGGCCCACGACGACGACGACGACCACCGCCTCCCAGCCGGTTGAAGTGGTCCGTGATCCAGTCGCCATCGCAGAGCCCGCCGAAGATGCCCCTCGACTCCGCTCGGTGAAGTTCACCGCTCCAGCCGGCGCCACTGCAATCTCCGCCCGCTGCGGGGACGTCTCCAGCAACGGCACCGGCTCCGTCAACCTGCGAAACATCCCTGCCGGGAGCTGCTCGGTGACCGCCACCGTCGACGGCTCCAAAGCCTCCACCACCCTCACCGTCGAGCGCCCTTCAGGGTTCACCTGCTCCCTCGACGGAGGCGCGCTGACTTGTCGCTGATCCTCCTCACCCTCGCCGAGGCCATGGCAGACGGGACCGCGATCTGGCTCTCCACCACGCCAGATCCCACCCTCGACCCCTCCGCCACCCACATCCCCGGAGAGAACCTGCTCTCCAATCCGTCCTGGACCGACGAGGACGCTCGGGCAATCGAGAACCTCGCCAGCGAGCTGACTGCAGTCCGCCCGATGCTGGATGTCTTCGATGGTGAGCTTCAGATCATGCTGCGTCTGGAGCAGGCGCTCAGCAACATCCAGGCTGTGCGCCCCTCAGACCGCGACCTCATCTACGAAGTGCTGCTGTTCCAGGGCCTCGCGGTCAGCCGCTACTTCCAGGACGGTCTCAGCACCGAGGATGGCGCGGAGGGCTACCGGACAATCATCGCCCGACAGGTCGAGGTTCGTCCCTGGATTGATGCCATTGCCTTTGACTCCCAGCGGGAGCCTGGCCTCGCAGACATCCCCGAGGAGCCGGAGCTGCTGAAGTTTCAGGAGATCCGCGCCCGGCACCTCCTGCGCACCACCACGACCCTCTCCGCCGAGCTTCCCGACGGCGCCCGGCTGGTCATTGATGGTCAGCAGGCCGTCAGCGACTCGGTCCAGACCCTGCCCGGTCGGCACTGGATGGCGCTGACCATCGGCGATGAGATCGTCGCCCGAGAGCAGGCGCGCACGGAGAAGACCGGCTCGGTGACGTTCCAGCGGCCTCTGCTGTCTCCTGACCTCGACCGGCTGACCGAGGCGATGGCCTCCGGGAAAGCCAGCATCGCCCTCAATGCCACCACCCAGGCTGCGCTCGCTGTCCTGGAGGCTCCCGTCCTCCTGCACACCGGGGAGGGTCGCAAGCGGCTGACCTACACCGTCAGCGGGGAGCACGCGACGCCCTGGGTCGAGGAGCGGACCGAAGAGACCGGCCTCGGCTGGCGGGTGTCTGTGGGCACCGGCTGGATGAACGACGGCGACTTCTACCTCCAGAACGCCGCCAGCGGTGCCCCCAGCACAGTCTCCACCGTCAACGCCATTGCTCCGCTGCTCTCGGCAGGGGTCGAGTGGCGATTCGGAACACCGGTGGTTGGAGTCGGCGTGGACACCCTCCTCCCGACCGGGGAGTGGCACGACCTGCCCACCGGCGACACCCGGATCCGGGTGCGCCCCTATCCCCACCTCGCTGTTGGCATCCAGAGCCTCCAGCTGACCGCCGGGATGATGCTGCCCTGGCACATCGGTGTCGGCCCGCGCGCCCACCTCACCCTCTCCGAGTCCCTCGGTCTGGAGCTGACCGGCGCCTATGTCTACGGCCTCCCCCTGGCGCTGTCCCAAGAGGATGGCTCGACCTTCACGCCCGAGGCCTCACAGACCGCCTGGCTGAGCGTCGGCATCTCCCGGTAGACCCGATTTCCCGGTAGACCCAATTTCCCGGTAGACCCAATTTCCCGGTAGACTGGCCGTATGATCCGTGATCGATTCAAGAAAGTCGCCCGTCGGGCCGCCATCAAGATCCTCAACATGGAATTCGACACCGAGGAGCGGGACCCCAACGCCCGCGGTGTGGTGGATCCCAACAACTTCGATCCCTCGAAGATCCCCAAGCTCGTCGACGGCGACGGCGACACCCCTGGTCCCAACCACCGCGACGACATCGGACGGACCTGGGTGTCCGCGCAGCTCGCCGGTGGGGTGCCGCCCTTCTTCATCGACATCCGTCCCCCCGATGTCGCCGCTGTCGGCATCCTGCCCGGCGCCCTGCTGATGAGCGGAGAGGCCGTCAAGCAGCGCACTGCGCTCCTCCCCAACGATCGCACCCAGCGGGTGACCATCTACGATCAGACCGGCGAGCAGGGCTCCATCGAAGTCGCAGAGTGGCTCAAGGAGCAGGGGTGGACCATGGCCCGCCGCCTGCGAGGTGGCTACGCCGAGTGGCTAGAGCAGGGCGAGACCATCGACCAGCTAAAGCCCACCCCGGGCGCCACCCGTCAGATCGGCCAGACCGTCAAGCTCGTGGACGGTCGCACCGGCCACATCCACTCCGTGGAGCCTGTCGGCGGCGGATTCCAGTACACCGTCTGGGTCGCCAAAGCTGTGGAGGGTCCGCTGGGAGATGATGCGCTGGCTGACTGAGCTGCTCCTGCTGAGCACCCCGGCCTCAGCCGAGCCCGCCACACCCGCCCCAATCGGCATGGTGCTTCCGATGGCACCGTCTGCCCCCCCTGGGGTGGTCTCTGCATCTCCAGACGACCTCCTCGATCTCGCCCGGCAGCGCTGGGTGCAGGGCGACGCCGCCGGGGTGATCACCTTGCTGACGCCGTGGCTGGAGAGCCGCACCCCGCGCGGTCGCACCCGGGATGCCGCAAACCTGCTCGCTGGCGTGGCGCAGCTGGATCTGGGCAACCCCAACATCGCCTCCAGTCACTTCTACGCAGTCCGGCGTTCTGGTGGACCGCTGGCGGAGTACGGCGCCTGGTATGAGGCCGTCTCTGACCACCGTCGGGGCCGGCACCTCGTCGCAGCGCGGGAGTGTGCGTCGTATCGAAAGAACTGGCCGGACGCCTTCTACGCCGATGAGTGCCTCGTCCTGATGGGTGATGCCTATGGAGCAGCGGGGCAGACCAGCTCGGCAGCGGCGGCCTACGGCACCTACCTCGATGACCACCCCGACAGTCCCCGGGAGGAAGAGCTGAAGCTGGCCCACGTCCTGGCCCTCGCTCAGCACTCACCGACCACCGCCATCCCCCGGCTGCATGAGCTGATGCTCAGCCACATCTACCCCTCCACCGATCTCGCCGCCCGCAGCGCCCTGGCCCGGCTGGGGGAAGCGGGCTTCGACGTCGCCCTCCCCGACGATCCCCGCTCTCGGATGCGTCGCACCGACTCCCTGCGGCGCAGCGGGCAGTTTATAGCCTCCTGGGCGGAGTTCGAGGCCCTCACCGAGCTGGGGAAGACCAATGCGTCTGTCGCCACCTGGGTGACCAACAACGAGAGCCGCATGTCGTGGGGCAACCGCCGCTACGACGTCTACGCCGCGCTGTACGCCGAGAAGTACGCCAAGAAACCAGACGCCGAGACCGCCTGGAAGATCTTTCGCGCCTACACCCGGCAGGGGCTGTGGGACAAGGCTGCGGAGATTGGCCTGATCGCGATGGAGAACCACAAGACCCACTTCCGGTGGCGCAACGCCGATGCCCAGATCGCCCGGGCGGAGATGCTGTCGGGAGACTTCGCCGCAGCCAGCGAGCGCTACGGCACCATCTCCGGCACCGACGCAAAGTTCTATGCCGCCTTCTGCGCCTACAAGTCCGAGGACTGGGACCTCGCACAGTCCCGGTTTGATCTTGTCATCCAGGGCGGTGGGCACTGGAAGGCCGCCGGCTATTACTGGCGCGCCGCGGTCCACGATGCGCTGGAGCTGCCCGACGAGGCTGCAGCCGATCGCGCCGCAGCCATCGATGCGGATCGCTCGGGCTGGTACTGGCTCCTCCAGCAGCCCGTTCCCGAGGGCGAGGGCTGGGTGGCCCGCAACGGCCGCTGGCAGGGCGGCGTGAATGCCACTCTCCCGACGTGGACCGTTCCCGAGCCCGCGATGACCACCGCGACCGGCTGGTGGCCTGAGTCCTTCCCGATCCTCACCATCGACGGCAAGAACCGACAGGGCCTCACCACCCCCGTCGCCACAGCGGTGGACTGGTCAGCACTGAAGTGGGGCGCAGCGCCCGCCGTGGAGGCTTCCCCTCCCCCAGTGCTCCCCGCCAGTGCAGTGCTCAGCCAGCCGACCACCGTCGGCGGTCTGCCCGACGGCTACACCGCCTGCAAGTGGTTCGACCCGGATGCCGCCATGGCGACCCTCTACCGGGCCGCCGAGCAGAGCCGCTCCCAGTGGCCCGAGCTTCGCACCACCTACGACCTCGCCAATGCTGGTCAGTACGGCGAGGCCGCCCGGCTGCTCGGTCCGCTCTACAAGAAC
>JBLHNG010000745.1:0-4410 GCA_047621685.1 Myxococcota bacterium
TGGCCCCTGGTGCAACCGCCTCGCGCTCCAGCGCAGTCCCTACCTCCTCCAGCACGCCGACAACCCGGTCGACTGGCACCCCTGGGGAGATGCCGCTTTTGCGGAGGCTGTCCGCCGGGATGTTCCGGTCTTCCTCTCGATTGGCTACGCGGCGTGCCACTGGTGTCACGTCATGGAGCACGAGAGCTTCTCGGATGCGACCACCGCCGCCCTGATGAACGCCCGGTTCGTCAACATCAAGGTAGACCGGGAGGAGCGGCCGGATGTGGACGCCTTCTTCATGGAGGTGCTGCTGAAGATGAACGGGGAAGCGGGCTGGCCGGCGAGCATCTGGCTGACCCCCGACGGCCGTCCCTTCCAGGGCGGGACCTACTACCCACCATTCTTCCGCTATGGCGTCCCGGCGTTCTCCCACGCCCTCAAGGGGGTCTCGGACTCCTGGAAGCACAGCCGCGAGTACTCGCTGAAGCGGGCCGGTGAGCTGTGTGCGGAGCTGGCGCCACCAGAGGCTGGTCCGCCGCCGGAGCTTGCAGTGGTCGAGCGCGGGCTGGCTGCGATCCTGGAGTCTGCAGACGACCGCTACGGCGGCTGGGGCTACGGTGCGAAGTTCCCGATGGTCCCCCGGCTGCTGTTCCTGCTGGAGACGCCGGGTGAGGAGAGCACTGCCTGCCTGACGTTGGTCCTGGCGGCCCTGGATCGGGGCGGCATCCACGACCACATCGGCGGCGGGTTTCATCGCTATGCGGTGGACATGGAGTGGACCGTTCCGCACTTCGAGAAGATGCTCTACGACAACGCCCTGCTCGCTGCGCTCTACCTCAAGGCATGGGCACACCTCGGGGACCGTCGGCTGATGACGGTGGGCTGCGAGACCCTGGAGTACATCCTCGACGATCTGCGCGGAGAGGATGGCCTGATCGCCAGCAGCCGGGATGCGGATGACCCGGGAGGGGAGGGGGCGTTCTACACCTGGACGATGGATGAGCTGACCGAGGCAGTCGGTCGGGCTGCGGTGCCGTTTGCGGCCGGCTGGTCGGTGACGAATGGCGGGAACTTCGAGGGTCGCAGCGTGCTGAACCGCACCGGCGCCCCCGACCTGCTCTCTGCGGTCCGACGGCGGCTCCTTGCCTATCGCAGCGCACGCCCGGCTCCGGCGATCGACTACAAGCGGGTGGTTGCCTGGAATGCCCAGTCCGTCGCGGCCCTGGCCCTGGGCGGGCGGCTGCTCGGAGAGGTGCGCTACACCGACATCGCGGTCTCGATCCTCGATGTCCTGCTCGCTGCTCGTCGAGATGGTGCCATGCTGCGAGTGGTTGGCGGAGATGCGCTCGGGGTGCTCGATGACTACGTCGCGCTGGCTGAAGCGGCCCTCGCACTGCACGAGGCCACCGGGGAGCCCCGCTGGCTGCTGGCTCTTGCAGAGCTTGGCGGGGAGATCGTCGAGCGGTTCTGGGACGGTGAGGTGCTCAGCCTCGCCCCCCTCGCAGACAAGAGCCTCCCGGTCCGCCGAGCGCAGTGGGTCGACTCCGCTGAGATCGCCGCCGCGCCTGAGGCTGTCCGCATCCTCCAGGTCCTCCACGCCCTCGGAGACCCCCGCTTCGATCACGCCCTGCTCGACACCATGCTCGGCACCGGCGCGGTCCTCATCAACAAGCACCCCGACGCGACCACCACCGCCCTTCGCGCCCTGCGCCGACAGCACACCCCGCTGACCTGTGTGGTCCTCACCGGCAGCCCCGGCGATCCGGAGCATGCGGCCCTGCGTGCCATCCTTCGGCGGACCTGGAAGCCAGACACGCTGTTCATTGAGGTCCACCCTGACAGCCCGCTGCCGGAGCGGTTCTCGGCGCTGGCGGGCAAGGGGGAGGCACCCCGGGTGTGGATCTGCGAGGGTACCTCCTGTCGGCTGCCGATTCGCACAGCCGAGGCGCTTCGTTCAGCCCTTTGAGACCGGCAGACTCTCGACGTAGATGCTGGTGCTGGGGAAGGCAAACTCAACTTCGAGCTCTTCGGCAATCCGGAGAACCTCCAGGTAGCACCGCTCCTTCTCAGCAAGCTCCTCCGACCAGTCGCGCACGTCGAGGAAGGTGTAGATCATGATGTCCAGCGAGGAGGCGCCGAAGCCGGTGAAGACCACCTCCAGGGTGCCGTCCGCGATCTTCTCGTTCTCCTTGAGGAAAGCACGGATGCGATCCTGGAAGGCGACGAGCTTTGCGCGCGGGGTGCCGTAGCGCAGGCCGAGGTCGAACTTCAGGCGACGAACCTCTCGGCGACCGAAGTTGTCGACGGGGGAATTGGCGACGGTGGCGTTGGGAACGGTGACCTGAGAGTTGGGGAAGGTGCGGATTCGCGTGGAGCGGAAGCCGACCTCCTCCACGACGCCCTCGATGTCGCCGATGATGACCCAGTCACCAATCTGGAACGGCCGGTCGGTGAAGATGGTCAGCGAGCCGAACAGGTTGGAGATGGTGTCCTTTGCAGCGAGGGCAACAGCCACACCGCCGACCGAGACACCGGCCAGCAGTGCGGTGACCTCGACCCCGACGTTCTGGAGGATGAACACGATGCCGAGAACCCACAGCCCGGCCTTGATGGCACGGGAGACCAGCGGAATGACCTGATCGTCGAGCTTGCTGTCGGTCAGCTCTGCTCGCTTGGCGAACAGGTCCGAGACCAGATCGACCACCCGGTTGGCGATGACCACCACCGACAGCGAGAGCACTGTGGTCGCGATGAGCACCAGGAACAAGGTCAGCCGCACCCCGAGCTGCAGGTCTGGTACTCCCCAGCGGAAGATCAGCCCGATGATGAACCAGGTCAGCGGCTTGTGGATGCGCTTGAGGAGGTCGGTGTCAGGCAGCAGGCTCAGGCGGCTGGTGAAGCGGACGACCTGGGTGCTCAGGAGGTACTGGGCCAGCCGTCCGATGAGCCAGGCGGTGCAGAGCAGCAGGAAGAAGTAGAGGTACTGCCAGAGGTGGAGGCTGAACACCCGGGAGAAGAACACCTCCGGAAGCTGCCGCTGAAGCTCCAGCAGGAGCTTGGAGAAGGTCTGCTCGTAGAGGCTGGGGATCGCGTTGAGGGTCGAGCTGCTGTAGAGCCAGCGTCCGTCCTTCTTCTCGAGGACCAGGACCGGGAACTCGGCGAGGGGGAGGAGACGATGCTCTCCATATTCATCGACGTAGTCTGGATCGATCGGCAGGCTCTCGACGGGCACGTAGAGCGCTCGGGCGTCGAGGATCTGCTTGAGCTGGATGGCGAGTCGTGGGGCCTCTTTGAGGCGACTCTCTGGCAGATCGAGGCAGGTTGCGGCCTTCTTTGGTGCCCAGGTGTCGGTCTGCAGCCAGTCCAGCAGCGACGCAGCGGCGTCGCGAGGGGTGGCGCAGGAGGGCTCCGGGGCCTGTGCAGAGGCGGCGCCGGAGAAGATGAACAGGAAGAGGGCGAGCATGGTCGCGCATATAACGCGCACTCAAATTCCTGACAGTCTATGGCAGATGTGCTGGCTAAGTTATTGAACTTTATAGAAGTTCGTGGTCGTCTACATGGTGGCTGACCTTTCGGAGCTGCCGATCGAGCAGGCTGCGTTGACCGTTAACGATCTCCGGCTCCAGCGAACTCCAGGCATCCATCGTCATTGCGGAGAGGTGTCGCTGGTTCAGGTCGCTGAACAGGAAGCTCTGCCGGGTGCCGCGCCGGGGGAGCAGCAGGAACCGTGTGGCGCTTACCGGTCGATCCACCAGCATCCCCGGTCTGGAGATCCGAAAGATCCCGCGCCCCTCGCTGACGCTGAATTTGAGATCAAAGGCCTCTCTGGCATCTGGACGAAGCCAAACAGCTGAAGCTGCAGGCGTCTTCGCTCCCTGCCACCATCTCCCGAAGAACGATGGAAACAGTCTACAATGATCTCAACCAACCTTCTCACGTTGAATTCCGTTAGTCCCCACTGAACAACCCCCTCGGAGAGAGCCATGAGCCTTGCTTCCCGCGCTATGAAGAAGCTGACGGGTCGGGCCTGGACCCGGTTCATGGATCGGGTCGGTGGCCGGTTGGTCTCCGGCATGGCAGACACCTCTGCGGACGCCCCCAGCTCGTTTCACAAGCCCAAGCGCGATCTCTACCGGAAGATGAAGGCCGGCGAGGACATCGCGGGAGAGGCGGAGACGGAGGCCGGGGAAGAGTCCGGTGGTCACGATCACGACCACGACCACGGCTGAGTATAGACTCGAGCAGCCGATGAACAGTTCAGTGTAAGTTGCTGATAATTAAGAAAACGGAGTGCCAGATGGGCACTCCGTTTTTTCGTTCTCTACCGATCCAGTGTTAACGATAGTCACCCATCGCGGCTCGGATCTCGACGGCTGAGAGGTCTCTCACCATGCGCTCAGACAGCAGGCCGATCTCTGCCTGGATGAG
>JBLHNG010000746.1:0-4399 GCA_047621685.1 Myxococcota bacterium
TCGGGGATAGGAGCGGGGACGGGGTGAGTTCTACGAAGCCGGTCAGGTGGCTGCCTTCTCTTTCACTGACCATCAAGTTCGACAAGTGCCGGTCGGAGACGGGCTGATTGTCGATTCGGGGAGCGGTGCGGGGACGGGGTGAGGCATCCGAAGCCGGTCAGGTGGCTGGCTCAGTGTCCCCGCCGGTGAGTTCAGCAAGTGCCGGTCGTAGACGGGCTGATTGCTGATTCGTGGAGAGGCACGGGGACGGGGTGAGTTCTACGAAGCCGGTCAGGTGGCTGCCTTCCTCCCAATTTTGTTGATTGTATTGTTTTGGATCGCCTGACCTGGAGTCTCGGTCCGCCCGGGCGCGCGCAAGGGGACACCGGAGTGGGCCGTGTCGGAGGGCCGGGGGGCGCCCTCAGTCGGGGACGCCCCTAGCCCACGCCAGATTCTCTGGCGGCCCCGGAGGCAGCAAGCGACCCGAGGCTTGAGAGGTGGGCAGTTTCAGAACAGGGGACGCCGACAGGGAGTGAGAGGCGAAGCGAAGCGGAGGCGGAGTGCAACGGAGCTGCGACCGCGGAGGGGACCCGTGGCGATCAGCGCCGGGGGCGCCCTCAGCCCAAGGACGGAGACGTCGCTGGAATCACCGCCGCCAGTTGAGGATTCGCCCATCTCTGCTTTTGATCTTGCCGACCTGTCCTGCTCGCCCTTCGGTCTTCCCAGCCTCGTGGCTCTCGATTCCGAAGGGTCCTCCCTCACCCATGGCCCGAGGTCCGCCATCCTCCGCGCCATTCTTTTTCTGGCCACTTCGCATCACTTTGCGCCCTTCGGGCTGCTCATGACGCTCGCTCGAGGGGGCTGCACTTCTTGCGTTGAGCGCCGCTTTGCGGCTGCGCTCACCTCCAGTCGCCGCTCCCCTGCGACCCCCAGCAGGACACCAGTCGCCGCTCCCCCTGGACGACCCGCCCAGCGGACCCCAACCCGACACCAGTCGCCGCCTCAATGGAGTAGACTCCCTCCATGCTTAAGCGAAACCTCATTTCTTTCTCTGCACTCTCTGGCTTCGTCTTCCTGGCGCTTGGCAGCACCCCGGGATTCATCGAGCAGATCCAGCAAGCCGCAACCGGCGGGGGGGGCTCGGGCGCGGGCAACGTGGCGGCGTGTGAGTCCTGGGTTGCGCACAGCAACTCCCTGCCCTGCTACCCTGTCGACTTTGACGCCTCTGAGATGTGCCCGCCGTCCCTGGACATGACCCCCATCGACATGGCCAGCTACTACGAGTGCATGGTCGAAGGCTCGCGCTGCAACGGCGCCATTCCAGACATGGCTGACGCTGGAAACTGCTCGGTTCCGACAAACTGAACCGACTCCGATGAGCCTGCGCTATTTCCTGCTGGCGGTCGTGCTGCCGATCGTGGTGGGCGGGCTGATCTACATCCTGTTCCGCACCGACACCCTGCTGATGTTTCAGTGGGCAGAGACCCTGTCGTTGAGCGACTCCATCACCCGCGGTCGGGCGGCAGCCGCTCCGCTGACCCCATGGGTTCCGGGGTTTGTGCTGTTCTCGATCCCCGACGGGGTGTGGGTGTTCTCCGCCACCGCGTTCTTCGCCCGGCTGTGGCACGACGGCCCGCTGTGGATTCGCGCAGCCTGGATCGGCGCAGCACCGGCCATGGCGATCGGTGGAGAGCTGGGGCAGATCGTCGGACTGGTCCCCGGCACCTTCGATGTGCTCGACATCCTCGCCTACATCGCGGCGACCCTCGGTGCGCTGATGATCGCCCGGTGGTCCGCCAACGCCGCTACAGCGGCTCGAGCGGCAGCCCCTCTGTGATCCAGGTGCAGGTGTCGACCATGCCCATTCGGGTCTGATCCGAGGCGAGCGACTTGAGGCTGTCAAACAGCTCGAAGATCGTGGTCTTGATGCGGAACCCGCCCAGACGCCCCCGCCCCCGGTCCACGCCGTCGAGGAACACCCAGACGCTCATGGTGAGTTCGCCGGTGGTGAGGTCGAGCACCGGTGGCTCGATGAAGTCCAGCGCAGTGAGGTAGCGGCCGAGGTCGGCGAACAGCATGTTTCGAGAGCGGCTGCCGGGGCGGATGAGCAGGTTGCCCGGCCAGAGAGAGCCATCGTGTCGGACGTGACCGGTGGGCCGGGCGTTGCGCTTTCGGGCCTGGACCGGGTCGAGGTAGACGCTGCTGGCGATGCCCTCGCGGATGAGCGGCAGCGGCACCGGAGAGACCCCGCGGTCGTCGAACGTCCGGGTCTGGAGACCAGAGGGCAGCGAGGCGTCGTCGACGATGTGCAGCCACGACGGTCCGATGCGGGTGCCGAAGCGGTCGTGCAGGAACGACTCGCCCCGGGAGATCCGGACGGCATCGAAGGCCGGGGTGATCATCGGGATGAGCAGCGCGATGAGGTGAGGCTCGATGACCAACGGCAGCGCCTCGTCGGGCATCTTCGCCGCACGGTCGCCGGACTCCAGGCGGTTGGCCAGCTCCGCGCCGAGGGGACGGCTGGCGACGTCGGAGAAGTGCCGGCTGTCCAGGCGACTGGAGATGAGCCGATCGGGACGGGACACGGAGAACACGCAGCCGTCGAGGCTGTAGTAGGTGCTGCGCTCGCTGGAGGGCGCGCTTCGGCTGGAGCAGTACGCCCGATCCTGCCAGGACTCCGAGAGCACGAACCGCTGGGGACGGATCCGGGGGCTCACGCTCCGGGCAGTACCGACGTTCCAGGAGATCACATCCCGACGGTCGTCGTCTTCGAGGTTGCCCCGGCGGGGATCGTCGATCTCCATACCGCGGGTCGGGATGTCGAGCCGCATGGGCGGGCCGACCTCCGGGTTCTCTCCGGCCTCGCTGGCGACCGCGAGGGCATCGGTGACCGCCCCCCGGGTGTCCAGAGAGTCTGCGCCCTCTCCCCGTCGGGTGGCGACTCCGAGGCGACCGCCGGGGAGGTAGACCCGGAGGCTGAGCACGGACTCGGTGCGGTCATCAGAGGAGATCTCCGGGCTGGATCGGCCCCGGGTGAGGCCAGCGAACCGCCACCGCTGTCGGCGCTCCTGCTGGATATATGCCTCCGCAGCGATTGCCCCTTGCTGCTGGGCGGCGTTGACGAGCTGCTCGACGATCGGGCTGAGTGAGGACATGGCGCTATACTCTCGTAGATGAAGATGTACGCGGCTGCGGCGAGCCTGATGATGCTGACTGGCGCCTGCCGCGCCGCTCCAACCCAACAACCCAACCGTATTGTAGCCATCGGCGACCTGCACGCCGATCTCCCTGCGGCCCTGTCAACCCTGCAGATGGCTGGACTGATCGATGCCTCTGGCACCTGGATCGGAGGAAGCGACACCCTCGTCCAGACTGGAGACATCACCGATCGGGGTCCAGACAGCCTGGAACTCATCGAGCTGTTCGACCGCCTGGAGGACGAAGCGGAGGCGGCTGGCGGCCAGGTGATCGCCCTGATGGGCAACCACGAGATGATGAACCTCGTGGGTGACTGGCGCTACGTCAGCCCCGAAGACATCGCGGACTTCGGCTCCGTGGAGGCCCGAAAGGCTGCGTTTGCACCCGATGGGGCGCTGGGGAGCTGGCTGATGAAGCGCGACGCGGTGGCCCAGGTCGAGGGGATCGTGTTCGCACACGGTGGGGTCTCAGCACGCTACGCCGGCCAGGGAGCCAAGGCGCTCTCCGCACAGGTCCGGGGCGCGCTGACCGGCCAGGGCACCCCCGATGTGCTCAGCGAGGAAGGCCCGATGTGGTACCGCGGCTACCTCCAGGCACCAGAGCCGATCGCCTGCGAAGAGCTGACCCGTGCCCTGACCGCGATGGGGGCGAACCGGATGATTGTCGGCCACACCACTCAGTCTTCGGGCCAGGTCGCTAGCCGGTGTGGGGGGGCGCTGCTCGGAATCGACACCGGCATCTCCAGCCACTACGGCGGGCACCATTCCGCCGTCCAGATCCGCAGCGGAGATGCTGTCGCGATCTACCCACACGGTCAGGTTGACCTGCCTGATCCCGCCACTGCAACAGCCCCGTGAAAAAGCCTGTGGTTCAGACGGGGCGGGGTTAATAGGCCAAACTTGCAAATGCGAACCCTCATTCTCGGAGAGGCACATGCCGGTCCTGGCTTACACCAACAAGATGCTGGAAGCTATCCAGCAGACCCATGTTCCCGATGCTATTCGTCGTTCGCTGTTTGAGCGGTTCGTCCATACCATCGGCCGGCAGATCCGCCCGCCCTACCACAAACGCAACACCCCGTCTGAGACGGTCGGGCAGCTTGCGGAGCTCTTCGAGCGCTTCTGGACCCATGCCCCTGATGCGGTCCTCATCAACGCTGAGACCAGTGACCGGGCTCTGATCCTCACCACGGTGATGCCTGATCAGCCCTTCATCGTCGACA
>JBLHNG010000747.1:0-4395 GCA_047621685.1 Myxococcota bacterium
ATGGCCGGTGCCGAGGTTGTAGACGTCTCCGCGATCGCCATCCAGCAGGCGCTGCACCGCCAGTCGGTGAGCGGAGGCAAGGTCGAGGACGTGCACGTAGTCGCGCACACAGGTGCCATCTCGGGTCTCGTAGTCCGTACCAAACAGGGAGAGACCCGGGCGACGTCCCAGCGCGGCGTCCAGCGCCAGCGGGATGAGGTGGGACTCCGGGGTGTGAGACTCGCCGAGGAGACCGTCCGGAGTCGCTCCCGCAGCGTTGAAGTAGCGCAGGGCGGTGATCGAGAAGCCCTCCCGCTCCCGACACGCCGCCAGGATCTCCTCCACCATGTCTTTGCTTCGACCGTAGGGGCTGATCGGGGCGTGGGGATGATCCTCGTCGATGGGCAGGCGCTGGGGCGGGCCGTAGACTGCGCAGGTTGAGGAAAAGACCAGCCGGCGGACTCCGGCATCGGACATCGCCTGGAGGAGCGAGACCGTGCCAGCGACGTTGACGTCGAAGTAGCGCAGCGGATGGGCGACGCTCTCCCCGACCAGGGCGAGGGCGGCGAAGTGCATCACCGCATCGATGCGGTGCGCCTTCAGGGCAGCGGTGAGCGTGGCACGATCCCGGATGTCGCCCTCAATGAAGGTGCCAGGAGCGGCGACTCGGTGACCTGTGGAGAGATTGTCGTAGGTAAACACCTGCGCGCCAGTTTCCGTGAGAACCCTGCCGCAGATGCTGCCAATGTATCCCGCGCCGCCGACCAACATGACCCGAGCCTTCATGGGGCTGTCTCCTGCTCATTCGATGAAGTTAAGGGTCTTCCTTAGAGCAAGACATGACCCGTCAAGAGTTTTAAGCTAACATGGAGTCCCCATCGGATCTCTGGAGAAGCTTTGGCCGGCCGGACAACCAGCAGTGATGCAGAGCAGACAGGTACTTCCGGGAGCACCCGGAGCCGCTCTGCGTCGAAGAAGCCCTCCCGCAGTCGGAAGAGCAAGCCGACCCCCCGCTCTCGGGCATCGGGATCCAGCAAGACCTCTTCTGGAAAGACCGCGTCTTCTGGAAAGACTGCGTCGAGCCGGTCCCAATCCAAGAAGACCACCTCGGGCACATCGCGCAAGAGTCGGTCCTCGCGGAGTCGCGCGCGCCAGGAGCCGCTGACCCTGCCGTCCCCGCGGCAGGTCTACCGAGAAGCAACCTCACTGGCCAAACGCTCGGTGCCGTTCCTGCTGTTGTCGGGAGTGCTGCTGTCGGTCTACACCGCCCTGAGCCTCGCGACCCACAGCCCGGACGACCCGTCCTTTGCCCACGCCGGAGCCGGGGAGGTCAGCAACCTCGGCGGACCGATCGGTGCATCGCTGTCTGAGGCGCTCTACCAGGTCCTCGGCTACGGCGCGTGGATCGTGGCCCCCGTCGGGGCACTGCTTGCGCTGAAGCTCGGCGGGCGAACCGTCGGCGGTGTCCGTCGGCTGGTCGGCTGGGGCGGACTGTTGTGGGTGAGCCTGTGCCTCGTCGCGTTGCTGGCTCCGGTCGGCGCGCTGGATCCGTTCGCGGCGGGTGGCTTGGTCGGTGAGCTGTCGGTCCAGGCGATGGGCAACCTCGTCGGGCCAGCCGGGACCTGGATCATTGTGCTGGGCTGTGCGTTGGGCATTGTCCCGTTTGTTGCCGGAGTGGAGCTGGAGTCGATGATGGACCGCGGGCTCGTCGAGCTGGAGCGGGCTGGGCCTCAGGTGCGCCAGCTTGGCTCTGGAATCGGCCACCGCGCCCGGAGCGGAGCCTCCTCCATGGGCTCCCGGGTCGTAGACTTCTTTCGTCCGCTGTGGGCCTGGCAGTGGCGCGCAGACGACGAGCTGGACGATGACGAGCCGGACAGCATTCCGCCCTCCGCGCCGTTTGGCTCCGCTGCGTTTGAGTCGACCCCGTTCGATGTCACCTCGCACACCCACGCGGTGCCGTTCACGGAGCCGGAGCCCGCACGGTCTGAGGCGCCCACTCCCGCAATGCGTGAGCCGGTGTTTGTTGCGCCGGCGTTTGTTGCGCCGGCGTTTGTTGACCCAGACCCGGCAATGGTCCCCCCAGACCCGATGGAGCGCACCCAGGTCGGTCAGCGGGAGCTGGTTGAGGTGGAGTGGGAGACCACCAACCACAGCAGCGCCCGGCTCTCGGTCGGTCCGGCTCCAGATGCCCGCATCCACCATCCCCCGCCCCTCGACGACATGCCCTCCGAGCCGCTGTTCTCCCCACTGATCTTCGACGAGAAGCCACGCCTTCCCCGAGAGGCTGCCCCGCCGCCTCCAGTCGCTCAGCCAGTTGTGCCCCCACCAGCGCCCTCAGCACCTCCGATCGTCCAGGCACCAGTCGTTCAGCCCGCAGTCGTTGAGCCCGCAGTGCAACCCCTCCCGGCCCCCGTGGTCGAGCCCGAGGCCGCACCCCCGACCGCGCAGCCTCCGATCGTGCAGCCCTACGTCTCCCAGCCCGTCGTGCCCCAGCAGGTCGCTGAGCCCGCCCCCCCTGCGATTCCAGATGCCACGGACCTGCCCCGGACCCCGCCCCTCGCTCCAGCCATCGTCCTGACTCCCGAGAAGCGCATCCCACGGGTCGAGGTCGACTCCGAGGCCCTCGTCTCTGGTGGCTCCGACGACGGTCTGGCGCTTGAGGGGAGCAATCCCTTCGACAACTTCGAGCTGCCCCACCTCGGCCTCCTCGACACCCACCCCCGGGACATCGCCCAGTTCAACGAGATCGAGCTTCAGCAGCTCGCCACCACGCTGGAGCAGAAGCTGGCGGACTTCCGGGTGGAGGGCGAGGTCACTGCGATTCGCCCCGGGCCGGTCATCACGACCTTCGAGTTTCTGCCCGCCCCCGGCATTAAGATCTCCCGAATCTCTGGCCTCTCCGACGACATCGCCATGGCGCTCAAGGCGCTTCGGGTTCGTATTGTTGCGCCGATCCCTGGCAAGGGCGTGGTCGGCATCGAGATCCCCAACAAGCACCGCCAGATGATCTGGGTGCGGGACATCCTCTCCAGCGAGGTCTTCCGCAAGGACCAGCAGCTCCTCCCCCTGGCGCTCGGTAAGTCCGTTGAGGGCAAGCCCCGCATCGCCGATCTCGCCAAGATGCCGCATCTTCTGGTCGGTGGAACCACCGGCTCCGGTAAGAGCGTCGGGGTCAACGCCATGCTGATGAGCCTGCTGTTCACCCGCACCCCCGCAGAGCTGCGGCTCATCCTCATCGATCCCAAGATGCTGGAATTCGAGCTGTACAACGAGATCCCCCACCTCCTCCACCCCGTCGTCACCGACCCGAAGCTCGCCAGCGCCGCCCTGAAGTGGGCCTGTGCAGAGATGGACGCTCGCTACCGGATTCTGGCGAACTGGAAGACCCGAAACATCGAGTCGTTCAACCGCAAGGTGGAGCAGGAGCGTGACTCCTGGAGCCCCGCGAAGGCCCGTCGCTACTTCGGCGCGGACCTCACCGATGCCGAGCTGCCCCCGCCGCCGAAGAAGATGCCCTACATCGTCATCATCATCGACGAGCTGGCGGACCTGATGATGATCGCGGCGAAGGATGTCGAGGAATCCATCATCCGGATCGCCCAGAAGGCCCGTGCTGCTGGCATCCACCTCATCGTCGCCACCCAGCGTCCCAGCGTCAACGTCATCACCGGTCTCATCAAGGCCAACATGCCTTCCCGGGTCGCCTTCCAGATCCGCACCAAGGTCGACAGCCGCACCATTCTCGACCAGAACGGCGCGGAGAACCTGCTGGGTAAGGGCGACATGCTCTTCCTGCCCCCGGGTGTCGCGGCCCTGGAGCGCTGCCACGGCGCGTTTGTCTCCGACGAGGAGGTCCGGACCGTGACCGACTTCCTCCGCGACCAGGCCGCCCCGGTCTACGAGGCCGAGCTGAAGACCGACGAGGGCACCGACTCCCACATCGAGGAGGAGGAGTACGACGACTTCTACGACCAGGCCGTCGCCTATGTCTGCCAGTCCGGCAAGGCTAGCACCTCGATGATCCAGCGGCAGTTCAAGATCGGCTACAACCGGGCCGCCCGGATGATCGAAGTCATGGAGCGTGAGGGGGTTGTGGGGCCTGCTGATGGTGCCCGACCTCGACAGGTTCTCGTCGACGCGCACTGATTGCCGACGGAGCCGTCTGGAGGCTGGCTGTGGGCTCACCACTGAGTTGTGGCAGCAGCCGGTCGCACATTCCCACCCACCCCATTTTTGAAGTTTCCGTGCTCACCGTCTTCGCCATTGAGTGTCGACAAGTGCCGGTCGGAGACGGGCTGATTGTCGTGTCGGGGAGACGGGCGGAGGCACCCGAAGCCGGTCAGGTGGCTGGCTGATGTCCCTGCCTGAAGTTCGACAAGTGTCGGTCGCAGACGGGCTGATTGTCGATTCGGGGAG
>JBLHNG010000748.1:0-4389 GCA_047621685.1 Myxococcota bacterium
TGTGGTTGCGCAGCGAAATGTGCAACCCCATGTGGTGATCAATGAGAGCGGGGACTACCAGACCCCCTCTGCCATCGTGGTCGATGAAAACGACGGATTCCTGGTCGGTGGCGTGGTCAAGAGCCGCTTCATCTCCTGCCCCGAGGAGACCATCACGCCCTTCCGACAGCTCCTCGGGCGTCGGTTCGACGAGATCAACACCGAGCCGCTCCACTACGCCGTCACCCCGGATGCCGAGGGGATGCCGCTCATTGAGGTCCGCGGCAGCCGCTATCGCCCAGTCGCCCTGTGCGCCGCGCTGCTCAGCCGGCTCGCCCGGGACGCCGTCATCCGCAGCGATGCCGCCGCCCAGAGCGTGGTCTTGACCATGCCCCCCGGTGCCGATACCCGCTACCGCGCCGCCCTGCGCCACGCCGTCGCCGATGCTGGCCTGTCCCTGAAGGTCTTCATCGAGGATCCCATCGCCGCAATCCTCGGCTGCGGGATGGACGACACCCCCGGCGGGCTGATCGCGGTCTACGACTTCGGGGGGGAGAGCTTCAGCATCTCCATCGTCGCCATGGAGCGCACCGGGCCGAAGATTCGCGCCTCCGAGCGCCTCCCTGGCGTCGGCTGCTCCAGCATCGATCGCGCCATGGCCCGCTGGCTGATGGGTGCGTTCCAGAAGAAGCGCGGCATCGATCTGTCGGAGACCCCCCAGGCCTACCGCCGGCTCATCCAGGAGTCCGAGCGGGTCCGGGTGATGCTCTCCAGCCTCTACGAGACCCCACTGTTGCTGCCGTTCGCCGCTGGGGGCGCCCAGAAAGCCCACCTGGCCACCCGGGTCAAGCGCATGCAGCTGGAGCGGTTCACCGACTCCGTCCTCCGCCAGACCCTCCGTCCCTGCCAGCGGGTGTTTGCCGCCGCCGGGATCCAGATCAGCGATCTCTCCGAGGTTCTCGTCGTCGGCGGACCAGCACGCATGCCCCGGCTCCATGAGTTCATGCGCACCATCTTCGGCCGCAAGATCCCGATCACCATTGCCCCGATCGAGGCCCTCGCGGAGGGGGCATGGCTGTCCGGCGCGTTCATGACCGGCGCAGTCGACCCTTCGAAGCCCCGGCCGCGCAAGGGCGTCCAGCTCGCCGCCGACCCCACCCGAGAGATCAGCCGGATGGTCGGGCGACTCCGGGATGGCCCCGATCCGACCGCCGTGCCCTCGCCCAAGCTCTCGGCCCCCACCCGACTCCCACCCGGCGAGCTTCCTGCCGCCACCGATGCCCCTGAGGACGAATTCGCCCCCGTGGAGGATGACGAGCCAGCGTATGGCGGGTTCTCGTTCATTGAGATGACGGACGAGGAGCTGAAGGCCGAGGCTACGCCAGTGCCCGAAGCAGACCCGACAACCGAAGACGCTCCGAGCACTGAGGAGTCGGACGAGGCCGAGGCCGCACCCGAGCCCGAGCCGCCGGCCACCGGGCCACAGCCGTCCGCCGTGGCTCCCGCGCCAGCCTCCACGCCAGGGGCGCCACCCGCCTCCCGCACCCCTCTCATCGTCGGCGCGGTGGTGATCGCAGTCGTGGTCGTGGTCGTGCTGAAGCTGCTGGTCGGCTGAGCACCGGGAACCGCTCATCGGGTGCCGTAAGGCGAGCTCATCATCAAGCTCGTCATCACCGACGGCTCCGTCTCGACAGCCAGCGTGCGATCCTCCACCATGCCCGCGCCAGAGGTCGAAGACTGCGTGCTTGGACGGCTCATGCAGCTGCACCTCTCCAATTCTGGCGTCGTCTCCCTGCCGATCACCTTCAGCGCCGGGTGATCCGCGCCCACCCCGACCGGGCGACCTCGGGGTGAAGCAGGATCGGGTAGGCCGCCAGGGCCACGAAGCTGAACGGCCCCACCCGCATCAGCAGGAAGATCCCGGCATGCATGCACAACCCAACCACCAGCACCCACGGATTGCTCCGCCGCCACCAGATCAGCAGCGGAAAGCCCGCCTCAAACAGCACCACAACCCACGACATCGGCACCACCAGCCACGCCTTCCCGCTCACAAAGACCCCAGCCGGAAGCTGCCCAAAGTGCTGATGAACCAGGTGATTCGCCAGCACCGCACCACCAGCCCAGTCCGCACCAGCCTCAATGATCTTCAGCCAGCCCGTCGATCCATACAGCGCACAAAACACGATCATCAAAAACCAGCGCGGCAGCGGACTTCGCATCGCCCCCGTCAGCCCACGCTCTGAGACCGGGCCCAGCATCAGCCCCATCGCAATCCAGAACAGCAGCCGGTCATACGCCTTGATGTTGAGCGCCTCATTGCCCAGCAGCAGCGTGCTGGCCAGCAGCCACAGCACCAGCCCTGGCTTCGTCCCCCGTCCCCCAAACCCGACCAGCAGCAGCCCCACCACCGTCACCGCCCAGGCAGCCCAGGCAGTGGGCTCAGTGAGCACGAGCACGTCAGAGAGGTAGAGCGGACCCTGGCTGAACACCATGTCCGCCACCCCATAGACATCCCCGATCCCCTGCCCTCGGGGCACCCAGGTCAGCAGCGCGGCGACGGCAAAGGCAATGCGCGCACCGGCCCAGCCACCGGCCCACTGCGGGTCATACCAGGAGGCAATGCTCACAACCTCACCCCCGTCGGCAGCGGGAATTCATCCGAGCAGGTCCAGGTGATCAGATTGCGCCTCTCGGGGTCCCGCCTCGACTGGTCGGACTCCCCCGGTCGCTTCAGCCACCGAACCTGCCGAAACCGCACCTGCGCTGGCGCCTGACCGGCGGCCTCCATTCGGCGGCAGGTCGACTGGGCGAGGATGTACATGCGCGACTTCTTCTCGGGAAACGATGGCCGACCGAACCGCGGCCCGGACTCCCAGCGGGTCGGAAACAGCGCCTCCAGGTCCACCGTCTCCCACTGCCCCTCCGCCAGCGCCTCCGCCTCCAGGATCACATGGCGCCGATCGAGCACCGTGAACATCTGCCAGTTCCCCAGCCAGAGCACGTAGGGATGCGCCTCCAAGAACGGCGGGTACTCGTCCTTGAGGGCCATGCTCATGCACAGCAGGAAGTACGCCGCGACCAGGCTCAGGCCAATGAGTCCGGGGACCTGACGGCCTGGGGGCGTAGTGGAGGGCAGGCTCACTTCGTCTGCATGCCGATGTCGTCCACTGAGACCGTCCCCGATGTTGCGGTGATGGTCAGCCGGGTGTGGAAGACCGCACCCTGAGGGGCCTGGGCGGTGATGGTGGCCTGGGTCCAGTCCGCAGTGAGCGAGACCGTCTCCGTGGTGCTGCCCAGCGGATCGGTCCACATCGTCTGGTCCCGGAAGTCGATGGTCAGATCGACGTCCTCGCCGCCGACCTCTCCCCGAAGCCAGACCGTGGCAGTGACCGTCTGCCCTGCGGTGGCGGGGTTGGGCTGGTGGATCGCGGCGCCCTGCGAGAGCACCACATGGGCCGAGCCATCCTGGGCGCTGCCGTCGACGACCCGGCTGACCCCGGCGTCCTGGAAGTAGCGCCAGCCGTAGCCCCCAAACGGCGCGACCTGCTCGAAGCTGCCGTTGGCGACATCGCCGCCGACCCCGTAGCCGCTCATCACGTCCGCCTCCCCCGCCGTCCAGCCGAGCACATCGCTGAGGTGCGCGGCGAGGACCACCGCCATGCCGCCGTGGTCGTACTCGCTGCCGTGCCACTGCTCGAACAGCCAGGGGAAGGTGGCGACCGAGAGGTTGTCGTCGCCATAGTCTGCCGCGACGGCATCGGTGTAGTTCGCCGGCTCGTCCGCATCCCAGCCCCAGCCGTTGAACAGCACGATGTGGGCGTCGGGGTGGTGGGTGCGCACGTCGTCGAGCAGGGTGGCGTAGTCCGCCCGGATGACCCCCTCGGGCTTGCCGACGTCGTTGGCCCCGAGGTTGATGATCACTGCATCCGCGGGGAACTGTGTGAAGTCCCACTGCCCGGCCGAGTCGTACCAGTCGATCTGATCCATGAGGCGGTTGAGCCCGGAGACGGTCTCGCCGCTCACCGAGACGTTGTGGTACTCCGCCCCGAACATGCGCGCGGTGATGCCAGCAAGGCCGAAGTGACTGCCGATGTACTCCGCCCCGCTGCGGTTCTCCTCGTGGGTCAGGGAGTAGCCGGCGAGGTTGGAGTCACCGTAGAACGCCAGCCGCCGATCGGCCGCCGGAGGTGGCGCGGTGAGCACCCCGTCGATCTCCAGTCCGTGGAACACCACGTCGTCCCACTCATAGGTCTCCTTGACCAGCTCCAGAGTGTGCGCCCCAGGCGACAGCCCCTCCACCAGGGTGACCAGCCCGCCGCCCGGGGACAGCGGGACGTGCACCGTGCTGTCTGGATCGCCGTCGATGATCGCTCGGAAGTACTCGGTGGCGCTGCCCGGGTCCAGCTC
>JBLHNG010000749.1:0-4377 GCA_047621685.1 Myxococcota bacterium
GCTCGCCCAGTGCGCCGGGGTCCGCCCCCCGCGACCAGCGACGGTCGGATCCGCACCGGCATCGAGCAGGGCAGCGGCGATGGTGGCGTCTCCCCGAATGGCGGCGATGTGCAGCGCAGTGAGTCCGCCATCGTGGGTGGCGTTTCGATCCGCCCCGCCAGCCAGCAGCGCCGAGACGACCGCGGTGTGACCGAGCTGAGCGGCGGTGTGCAGCGGTGTGAGACCGCCCCGGCTGGTGGCGTTGACGGCCGCCCCCTGGCGGATCAGCTCGGCGGCGACTGTGGCATGGCCGAAGCTGGCGGCGAGGTGCAGGGGATGATGGCCGCTGGCGCCACCGACGAGCAGGAAGACCGCCGGGTCGCTGAGGTCGACGGTCTCCGGGGCGTTGACCAGCCCGGGGTCGGCAGCCAGGAGCGTGGTGGTGGCATCCAGGTCTCCGCTGCGGGCGGCGATGTAGAGCTGGATCTGGCGGGCCATGCGGCCATCAGCGCTGGGGCGGGCGCGGGTAAGGTAGTCGGTCATGACGTCCTCCATGTCTGCTTGCAGCCGCCGCCGGGCGGTGTGCAGGCGCTTCTTGATCGTCCCCGGCGGGATCTGAAGCCAGGCTGCGATCTCAGTGATCGGCCAGCCAGCGAGGTAGAACAGGGTGAAGGTGGTGCGCAGCGGCTCGGAGAGCTGGTCGAGTCCAGCGGTGATGCGGTCACGAAGCTGCTGCGCCTCAGCGGTGTCTCTGGGCACCACCCCGGGCAGGGCGATGGCGTGCAGGGGCACCAGGGACAGCGACTTCCGACGGGTCACCCGATCGATCTGCTTGAAGACGATGCGGCGGAACCATGAGGTAAACGCCTCGTCTACCCGCAGGGTCTCCAGCCGCACCCAGCCCTCCAGCAGAGCCTCCTGGGCAACCTCCCGGGCCTGCTGCGCACAGCCGAGCCGGGCATAGGCGGTCGCGAACGCGGCGTCCTGGAACCGATCCACGATCGCAGCGTAGGCACTGGGGTCGGTGCGTGCGGCGGCGACGAGCGGGGTGAGATGGGTCATCGGCTCCTCCTTCACTGATAGAGTCCCGGGGACTCCCGCTGAGGTTACTTTTTTGAGCCACATTGATCGCGAGATCCTTGTCTATGGTGCCTCTGGGTTCACCGGACAGTGCTGTGTGACCGCGCTGGAGGAAGCAGGGCTCCCGTACCGGGTCGGCGGACGGAGCGCAGCGAAGCTGGAGGCCGTCGCGGGGCCGGGGTGCGTGGGGATGCGGGTGGCGGATGCAGCCAACCTCGGGGACGCCTTCGCCGATGCCTCCTGTGTGATCGCCACGGTCGGCCCGTTCGCCCGACACGGCCTGCCCGTCCTCGACGCCGCCATCGCAGCGGGTGCCCACTACGTCGACACCACCGCCGAGCAGCCGTTCATGCGCTCCGCCCTCACCCGACACGACGCGGCGGTCTCTGCCGGGATCACCGCGCTGCCGGCGTGTGGGGTGGAGTACGCCCCGATGTTCCTCGCCGCCGCGCTGCTGGGCGACGGGCCGGTGGACTCCTACCTCTGGCTGGACGACTTCCTTCCCACCCGGGGCAGCGTTCGCAGCATGGTGGCGATGGCCGGGGTCGGTCCGCTGCGGTGGCCGCGCGCGGTGCAGATCGAGGAGCGGCGGGGCTATGCGGTGACCATCCCGGGGGCGGAGGCGGTCTTCCTGCACCCCGACTGCACCACCCACCTCATGCTGCGCGCCATCGAGGCGTTCCCGATCGCCGCGATCTGGCCGATCGCCAAGCTGCTGCCGCCAGGCCGCTTCGCCGACGCCATCGCCGACCGGCTCACCGACCCGACTCCTCAGCAGCGCGCTGCGGCGACTTTTACCGTGGTGGTCACGCAGGGCGGCGAGGGCATCCGCATCGACGGGCAGGACGTCTACGCCTCCACCGGGCGGTTCGCCGTTCAGCTGGCCCGACTGCTCACGGAGGGACGCGCGCACTCCGCCGGGATCCTGCCGGTGGGGGCGGCGCTGGATCCGAGGCTCGCCCTCGCAGCGCTGGGGCTCACTGCGCGACGGATCTCAGCAGCCGCAGCAGGTGCTGGGGGTTGAGGTCTCCAGCAGACCGCCGTCTCCGAAGATGTCAACCTCACACCCACCCCAGAACGTCTCCAGGGTGCCGTCGCCGTCGAGGTCACGCTGGCCGTAGGGGGTCAGCGCCAGGGAGTCCAGCTCCGGCTCCTCGCGCAGCAGCTTGACCACGCCGTCCGCTCCGATTCGCACCAGCACTCCCTCGGAGGTGGTGAAGAAGTCGGCATCCTCGGTCAGCGCCCAGCGGGCCACTCCGAGCCAGGTGGTGCCTGCTGGCGCAAGCGAGACCGTGATCACATCGCCGCTTCGAGGCTCGGCGAACGCGTTGAGCTTTGCGGCGGCTTCCTCCCGAGACAGCAGCGGTGGCTCGGTGGCCTGCTTCCAGCTCTCAGGAGCCGGCCCGGCGGTGGCGATCAGCGGACGGCGATCGACCGGAAGCGGCTCGATCAACTTGAGCACCACCCAGACCCCGAAGTCACCCGCGCACTCATTGAGCACCCCCTGCTCATAGCGCTCCAGTCGAGCCGGAACCGCCGCCCCGATGTCCGGCAGCACCCACCACTCCGTCTCCGCGGGGTAGCCGAGGTTCTCCGCTCGCTTCATGGCGGGCTCCCCATCAAAGGGTGCCTCTTCCAGCAAGCCGGTGTCCACCAGCAACCAGACCTCACCGCCCGCCCCGATGCGCTCGACCGGCAGCAGCTCCGCAGGCCAGGTCAGCTGCTGGCGAATGGCCGCAGCGTGCTCTGGATCCCCGGCGGCCTCGTAGGCGTCGGCCAGGGTGGAGAGCAGACTGCGGTCCAGCGGAGACAGCGCCGCGGCGCGCTGCCGCCAGGAGAGCACGACCACCGGATCCTCGGATGCGGCGGCTTGTCTCAGTGCATGGTCGACCGTGACCGGCCCCTCGGCGAGGTACTTCGCATCGACCCAGCCCTTCGTCCCATTCCCGGCCTCAATCTCCGCCCACACCCCGCCGGGATTCATCACGGTGACCGGGCTGTTGATAGAGAGAATCCCCAGACGCGGCGCATCCGAAGAGCCGGCGGCGCGGAGGTTGAGGGAAGACGCCGTCACATAGCGCGCGACCGGCACCACCACCGGTGGGGATGGCGTGACAGCCGAGGGAGAGAGAGACTCCCCAGCACAGGCAAGCAGGAGGACGGGCAGCATCGCGGCCATACTACCCCTGGCGATGCGGATGTGCATGGGGGGTCGATGAAAATCAGTTTAGATGAGCGCGTGAGACTCGACCTGCTCCAGCATCCCCAGGAAGATCGCGGATCGATCGGGTAGGGCGCGGATCTCGGAGAGGGTCAGCCAGCGCAGCGCGGCGACCTCCCGGGGGCTGTGGATGGTTGCGACCTGATCATCTGCTTCGGCCAGCCACCAGTGCAGCCGCCAGTGCCCGTCCCGGGAGGGTGACTCCCCCAGGCGCACCAGCGGACGGATCGGCTGAGCGACCTCCTCGCCAGCCTCCCGGATCGCGGTGTCCTCCTGGCACTCCCCCGGCTCCATCGCCCCGCTCACCGGACACCACAGTCCGGCCAGGGACTTGCCTGGAGCGCGCTCGATGAACAGGTAGTGCGCACCGTGTCGGATGAAGACGATCACTCCCTCCGGCTTTCCCGGTCCGCTCACCTGCGGTCCCCGTTCAGCTCCCGAACGATCCACCAGGCATCGGCAGATGTGGGATTCAGCGCAAGATAGTGTGCCAATTCCCCCAGCCCCTCTTCCCGCCGACCGACCGCCAGCAGCATCTGACCGAGGTGCTGACGCTCCTCAGAGCGGCTCTCATCCAGCAGCAGCAAGCGCTCGCTGGCCCGAATCGCCCCGGGGAGGTCTTCCCGGCGGAGGTAGCTGGCCTTGAGGTTGTGGTTGACCCGCAGCATCAGCTGCCGGCCAGTGACCGACACGGTGGCCCGGGACACCATCGCGTCGTCGATGATCGCGCTGGGGTACTGACGGGAGAGCCAGATCCGAAGCTGCATCGGGCGGAGGATGCGACCGCCGGTGAACGGGTCGAGGTAGAAGTCGGCCTGACGCGGACGGATCAGGAAGTGCCCGGGAAAGCCGATGCCGACAAACGACAGCCCCAGCCGCCGGGCGACCTCAATGTAGATCAGGCTCAGCAGGATCGGCAGCCCACAGCGGCGCTTTATCACCTGATCGAGCAGGGAATTCGCCGGCTCATCATAGGTCTCCCGATCCCCGGCGAAGCCGAGCTGGGAGAACAGGTGGTGGTTGATCCGGGCGATGGCATCGGTCAGGCCCAGCCCGGCAGGCAGGCGGATCTCGGCGGCCAACGCATCGAGGCTGGT
>JBLHNG010000750.1:0-4366 GCA_047621685.1 Myxococcota bacterium
GAACAGCGCCGGCTGCGTCCAGCGGGTCTCGGAGAGAACACCCAGCGAACCACGCCAGACCTCCACCACCGAGTACCCAAGGTGACCACTGCAGATGTCCACAACGGAACGAAACACCGCGCTCGATTCATACAGCGAAGCGCCCATCCCGACCCACTGGCTGCCCTGACCGCTGAACGCGAACCCGATCCGGGGGGAGGAGACTGACTCTTCGGAGACGGCCAGCCCACGCAGCGCATCAGCCGCACTCTGCGGGGCCGCAGAGACGGCACCCCGGAACGGAAGCGTCGGACGCAGCGCGAGGGCACGGGCGGTGTCGAAGACCGCGTCGGGGTGGGTGTCGAGGTGTCGGGCAACGGCAGCCGCGGTGTCCCGCAGCGCTGCCGGGCTGTGCGCGGAGATGGCGAGCACAGCCGAGGCGGCTTCGTGGTCACCGCTGGGCGTCTGCTGCTTGAAAGTGCTGTGCTGCTCAAGGACGATGTGTGCGTTTGTTCCGGAGAACCCAAAGGAGCTGACGCCGGCCCTTCGTGGTCTCCCGGTGTCGGGCCATGGAGCCTTTTCCTGGAGAACGGTGACCGGGATTTCGTCCCACGAGATCCTCGGGTTGAGCTCCTGTGCGTGGAGTGTCATCGGGAGGTCTGGCTTCTGAAAGGCGAGCAGGATCTTGATGAGTCCTGCGATACCAGCCGCGCCTTCCGCGTGTCCGATGTTTGACTTCACCGATCCGATGAAGAGGGGTCGTTCTCTTTGCTTCATGACCTCCGCGAGCGCCTGGACCTCGATGGGATCTCCGAGCGGTGTGCCGGTGCCGTGTGCCTCGACGTAGTCGATGTGGTGTGGTTCCAGCTCTGCCTGCAGGAGTGCGGCCCGAATGACCCGCTGCTGAGCCGGGCCATTGGGGGCGGTGATCCCGTTGCTTCGTCCGTCCTGGTTGACTGCGCTGCCGCGAATGATGCCCAGGATTGTGTCTCCGGCCGCCTCTGCATCGCTGAGACGCTTGAGCACCACCACACCGCACCCTTCGCTGCGGACATACCCATCCGCGGAAGACGAGAACGCCTGACACTGACCCACCGGAGACAGCGCGCGAAGGCGACAGAAGCCCACCGTCGTCTCCGGGAGAAGCGTCACATTCACGCCACCGGCAAGCGCCACATCACACTCACCCGAGCGAAGGCTCTGGCAGCCGAGGTGGACCGAAACAAGCGAGGAAGAGCACGCCGTGTCGACCGCGAGGTTTGGTCCCTGGAGCCCCATCCAGTAGCTCAGCCGACCCACTGCGACGCTGTGGGCGAGGCCGGTCATGGTGTCTGGGGCGATGCGATCGGCGCTGGCGAGGGCGCGCTGAGAGTACTCGTTGCTGCAGATGCCGATGTAGACGCCGGTGAGGGTCTCGGTGAGCTGGGTTGTGGCGATTTCCGCTGAAGACAGCGCCTCGAAGCCCACCTCCAGGAGGAGGCGCTGCTGGGGGTCCATGCCGGGCGCTTCTCGGGGTGCGATGCCGAAGAACTCCGGCTCGAACCGCTCGATGTCATCGAGGAACCCGCCCCTACGGGCGTACATCTTCCCCAGCTTGTCGGGGTCAGGGTCGTACCAGGCGTCGATGTCCCAGCGCGATGGTGGGATGTCGGTGATTGCGTTGCCGCCGGCGGACAGCAGATCCCACAGGGATGCCGGATCCGGGGCGCCGGGGAAGCGACAGGCCATGCCGATCACTGCAATCGGCTCGGCCCATGAGGTCGTGGTGGTGCGCTCAGTCTCTTCGACGACCTCGCCCAGATCAAGCAGCTCCAGCAGGTACGCCGTCAGCCGGGTGATGTCTGGGTAGTCAAATGCCAGGGTCGCAGAAAGCTCACAGTCGAGCAGCGTGCGCAGCCGGTTGCGAAGCTCCACAGCCATCAGGGAGTCAAACCCGGTGTCCTGAAACGAGCGGGTCAAGGAGATGGTGGTCGAATCGGTGGCCCCGAGCACTCCGGCGACCACTCCCTGGAGCGCACTCGACAGCAGCGCAGGTCGCTGATCGGTCGGCAGCGCAGCGAGGCGGTCGGGAAGGTCGGTGACCGGTGCAGACGGGGCGGATGCAGCCACTCCGATGAGGCCCAGCAGGAGCGGGGGGGCGACCTGAGGCGGCATCGCCACCCGGAGCCGGGCGCGATCCCAGCGCATCGCCCCGACCACCGCCGCATCCTGCGCCAGCGCCGCGCCGAACATCGTGGCCCCCTGGCGCGGAGTGATCGGGAGGATGCCGGTCTGTCGAAGTCGCCTCTGCTGTGCCTCGCCGAGCCGGGCCGCCATGCCGCCCTCCGACCAGGGACCCCAGCCGATGCTCACAGCCGGGAGGCCCTGCGCCTGTCGCCAGATCGCCAGCCCATCGAGGAAGCCGTTGGCGGCGGCGTAGCTGGCCTGACTGGCGGAGCCGAGCAGAGACGCTGCCGAGGAGAACAGCGCGAAGAAGGACAGCGCGCGCCCCCGGGTGGCCCGGTGCAGGTTCCAGGCACCGCGCACCTTGGGGGAGAGCACCCGCTCGACGCGCTCCGGGGTCAGGTCTGCAATGAGGCCATCGTCAACCACACCAGCGGCGTGGATGACGCCCTGCAGCGGACCGGTGATGCCATCGATCAGTCTGGCGAGCGCCGCCTCGTCGCAGACATCAACTTCGGGGACATCGATCCGGGCGCCCTGCTGTCGGAGGTCTTCCACAACCACAGCGGCTGTGCTCTCTGACTTGAGACCGGACCGGCTGAGAAGGAGGAGGTGCTGGCAGCCCCGCTCCTCCACAAGCCATCGGGCCACCACCAGCCCCAAAGCACCCAGCCCACCGGTGATCACCACCGCGCCGACCGGCTCAGGCACCACCGGGGCAACGCGCAGGGCGATCTTGCCGATGTGCCGCGCCTGAGACATCCAGCGGAAGGCATCCTGGATGGCAGAGAGCGGGAAGGTGTGGTGAAGGATCGGCTGGAGGCTGCCGTCGAGGAGGGTCTGAGAGAGCCGAGCAAACAGCGCTGCGAGCTGATCCGGCGACTCGACGGAGATCTGGTGCAGGTCGAAGGGGTGGTAGGCGATGCCGTCGGGCAGGGTCGCGGGATCGCGAATGTCTCGCTTGCCCATCTCCACGAATCGACCGCCCGGCGCCAGCAGGTCGAGGCTGCGATCCAGAAAGTCGCCGGTCAGCGCGTTGAGCACCACATCAACCCCGGCACCATCGGTGACCGCAGCGATCTCATCGGCGAAGGAGAGGTCTCGGGAGGAGTGAATGTGGGGGATTCCCATCGCCTTCAGCTGCGACCACTTGGGTCGGCTGGCGGTGGCGTGGATGATTGCTCCAACCTCATTGGCGATCTGGACGGCAGCAAGCCCGACCCCGCCAGCGGCGCTGTGGATCAGCACCCGCTCTCCGGCCTTCAGCTCTCCCAGGGTGATGAGCCCATGCCAGGCGGTCAGGAACGCGATGGGGAGGGTCGCGGCCTCCTCTGCGCTGAGTCGCTGCGGCCAGGGTGCGAGGTGTCGGGCGTCGGCGAGGGTGTGGGTGCAGAAGCTCGGCGCCATCGCGATGACCCGATCTCCCAGCGACCAGCGGGTGACCCCTGCCCCGACCGCGACCACCTCACCGGCGCACTCCCCGCCCAGTCCGCTGACCTCGCCGGGGTACAGCCCCAGCGCGCCGAGCACATCGCGGAAGTTCAGCCCGGCGGCGTGCACCGCGATCTCGACCTGCCCGGGGCCCGGCGCAGCACGTCGGAGGGCACGGGGCTTGAGGCTGGTGAGATCGCCCGGTGTGGCCTGGTGGATCGCGATGGGTCGGCGCTCTCTAAGAAGCGCTTCGGACAGACGCGGCACCTGCCAGTGGCCACCCCGCAGCGCAAGCTCTCGCTCGGCCGGAGGCGCCCACAGCACCGCACACAGCTGCTCGATCTCATCGACAGCGCGCACCACAGGCAGGTCGATGAGCACACAGGTGAGCGAGCCACACTCCCGATCCACGGTGCGCCCCATGCCCCAGAGTGCGGCCTGACTCAGCACCGGGGCCTCCTCAGAGGTCACCGCCTGTCCGCTCCGGGTGACCCACCACAGCCGGGTGACTCCAGGACGCGCCAGGACCTGCTGGGTGATGGCCAGGGCAAGGTTGATCCGGGCAGAGACCGCGTCGGGGATCGCATCGCTGTCTTCAGACTCCAGCAGGACGACCACATCGCTGCAGTCTTCGGGGAGGGCCTCCAGTGGCGTGAGACGGGGTGCGGAGAGGGCTGCGGAGAGGGCCTCACCGCTGCCGCTGGCATCCACCACCGCCCACTGACCAGCCGGTGATGCTGGCGGCAGGCTGACCGGAGTCCATGCGATCACCGACAGCCGATCGACCGGCACG
>JBLHNG010000751.1:0-4360 GCA_047621685.1 Myxococcota bacterium
TCCGGTGTCCCCTTGCGCGCGCCCGGGCGAACTGAGACTCCTGAACTGGCGATCCAAAACAATACAATCAACAAAATTGGGGGGAAGGCAGCCACCTGACCGGCTTCGTCGGACTCACCCCGTCCCCGTGCCTCTCCCCGAATCAGCAATCAGCCCGTCTTCGACCGGCACTTGCTGAACTCACCGGCGGGTCCGTGAGCCAGCCACCTGACCGGCTTCGGATGCCTCACCCCGTCCCCACGCCGTGTCCCGAATCGGCAGTTTACCCCGCCTTCGGCCGGCTACTGCCGTCACTCAGCGGCAGGTCCATGAGCCAGCCAGCCAGCAAGCCAGCCAGCCGTCCGTCCGCCTCCACAGCTCAGCTGCTCCTCACCGACAAGGCGGCAACCAGAGCGCACAGGCAACATCAGAACCCACGCTCCTCGCATCACTGGAGTGATGCGTCACCTCCAGCGATGTCCCTGGCCACAGCCCGCCCGGGTCCTCCTTCAAGCAACCGGCTGCTGGAGCAGCCTCCGTCAGAGGGGAAAAAGGATGCTCTCAGCAGTCGCTGATCACAGGCCGCCGCACTGCGGTATGCTCCCATCATGCTGACACTGCTCCTGCTAACCACCGTCTACGCCCAAAATGACGACACCGCCGACGAGGATGCCCCGAGCGAGGAGGCTCCGGAGGGCGGTGAGGAAGACGGCGAGGACAGCGAGGACAGCGAAGAGCCTCCTCTGCCTCCAATCGACCTGTCGGGAGCAGAGGCGCTGGAGGAGCTCGGCGGGCTCACGGAGGAGCAGCATGAGTTCCTGGAGCCCAAGCTCGGACGCCTGCCGCCCAACCCCTACCAGCAGACCGACTTCACCGCCTACACCCTGGAGTGGGGTGAGTTCAAGATCGGCGCGGCGAACCTGTCGGTCGGGGTGCTGCCCCGGGTGGAGCTGGGGACCAGCATCGTCATGGACACCATCGGCATCCCCAACGCCGACCTCAAGATCAACGCCCTCCGCCTCGGGCCGGTCGACTTCGCGCTGCTCGGCTCTCACTACGCGATCCCGATGGCGGACTTCTCCGGCTCCCGCTCTCAGATCGGTGCTGGGGCGAGCGTGATCATCGTCGACAAGTGGTCACTCCACACCACCGCCAACTACAACATCTTCCAAGCCGACGGCCTGCCCGACCTGCGTCCCCTGGGAGACGTCGTCGAGTGGCTGACCGGCAACGAGATCAGCGACTACAGCGTCGAGGCCATCGAGGAGCAGTACGACCTGCACATCCGGGCGCGCTCCCTGACGCTGGGGGTGGGCACTGATGTGCGGTTCAACCGGCGGGACTCCCTTGTCCTCCAGGGCTCCGCGACCCTCTACAGCGAGGTCTTCACCGACAACACCGGCGAGGGCGATCTTCCACCGCTGTTCAACCTCGACCAGATCCTGGCTCAGGACCGTGAAGGCGCGGTGCCACTGGCAGAGTCCTACGTCGCCAGCATCGCCTACCAGGCAGCCTGGAAGCGGCTGGAGCTGCGCATCGGAGTGGGTGCCTCAGCGACCCCGGGGGCCTGGCTGCTGCAGTCCACCGAGCTGTCTTACCGGCTGGGCGGGAAGTCCCGACGCAACGAGCGGCAGGTCTACCGCTCCTGGAAGCGCAACGAGGGCGAGGTCACCGAGTAGCCCCGCTCAGTCCTGCGCCTCCAGCCACTTCTCCATGTCGCGCTGCACCTTCTGAAAGTCCCGCCCGAGGTGGACACCGCCCCCTCCGATCAGCTTCAGTCCCTTGAGCTTTGCGTTTTCCAAAAGCAGGCCTTTGCGAGATGATTCCGTGATTTCCTTGTATTTCTTCATGCTGCGATTGAAGACCTCCTGAGCTTTTTTAGACTTCTCCTTCCAGCCCTTCCAGTGCCCATTGAACGGCTTGAGATTCTCCAGCTCACCCGGCGTCTCGCGCAGCTTCTCCAGGCCACGGACGTGCAGGGCGCCGTCTCGGCTGCTCTCCGCGAAGTAGGTGGTGGTGGCCTCGCAGATCTGCTTGATGAGGCTCTCCAGCAGCCAGGCGCCGTAGCGATCGCTGATGATGAGCATCATGCTGTTGCGGGCAGCGGCCCACTTGCTCTCTCCGGGAAAGTGCTTCATTCGGAGGTAGTCGAACCAGCCTCCGGTCAGGGCGGCCTCGACGAAGCTGATCACCTCAGTGATATTAGCCGCGGTCTTGAAGGCCTCCTCGTGGAAGACCGTCATCTTCGCCACATAGGACGCCACGGCCGCGTCGATGGCTTCGTTGAGTTCCTGCACCGCCAGGAAGGTGCGGGCGAACTCCGCACCACGACTTGAGAGGATCCGCCAGGCGAGCGCCTGCTCCGCCAGCCACTTCCTCCCCTCGCTCTCAAACAGGAGATACTTCGCATCGTCAAGTGTGGAGATGCTATCGGGATCAGGCTCCTCTCGGGCACCAATCACCGCCTTGATGACCTTCGCGGTGTCTTCCTCCAGGTTCTCGGTCGCCTTCTTGCAGATCTCCGCCCACTTCCGCTCGGCCTCGTCGTCGAAGTCGCCGGCCTTAAAGAGCGCATCCAGCTCCTTGAGCCGGTCACCCCGATCGCCGAGGTATCCACGCAGGCTGTCGTATTCTAATGGTTTAAAGTACATGATATCGATCCTTAGAGAGGGAAGCCGGTGAGGATGCGCCACTGCTCGCCCTCGGCGCGGCGCAGATCGATGGGATTGGGCGAGCCCACCTGGCGGCCCCGCTCGTCGTAGCGACGGACCGTCACCCGGGCCTGCTCCACCAGCGGCTCAGCACGCCCCATGACATCCGAGACGTCCTCGTCGGTCATGAAGAAGTCCTCGTCCTCTTCAATTCGCTCGCCACGGATCACGGTGATCGCCGCCTCTTCGTCGGGCTCGACCTGGACGTAGAGGGTGCGGTAGCGCTCCTGGTTGTTCTTCCAGTAGTACGCCGCCCGGGCCATGCCCTTGGGCGATTCGTGCCAGCGCTTGTGCAGGCAGGTCTTAAACAGCGGGAAGTTCTTCTCCTTGATGGCAGTGGCGAAGATCCGAAGGACCTCCTGGGGGCTGGCTCCGTCGGGGATCTCGGTGACGGTGTAGGCGGCCAAGCGCAGCGTCTCGGCTTCGTCCTCTCCGATGAACCGACCGCGCTCCTCACCCTCCGCCGCTGGCAGGGCCAGGACGCGACCGGCCACATAGAGGGCACGCGGCTCGACCCGCCACCCCAGCGCTGCGCTGACGCTCTTGTTCGCACCGGCCTGCGGAACCAGCAGGGCCACATCCTTGACCTCCGCCAGCACAGTCCAGGGATGGGGGAGGTCGCCGCTGACCGTGTCCTTGAACCGACGCAGCGCGGCATAGGCGGTCTGCCATGCCCGACTGGAGAGGTCGATGAACCAGAACCCGCGCTGAGCGTCGCCGACGTAGAGGTACTGTCGGCCAGTGTCGGTGAACTCGTGGTCGGGGTAGCGCACCTCCGTCAGCAGAACGATCCGGCCGGTCATCCCTTTCAGATCGGTCTTGCGGGGATCGGGGATTGGGAAGACGTCAGTCTGGGCATCTGCCTTCAGCGCGTCCCATTGGGCCTCCGTTCGCTGGGCGAGAGCCGCGAGCATCTGCTGCTCCTGGTCGCGATACGCCAGCATCTGAGGGGTGATGGCGAAGCCCTGCCCCTTGCTGGTCATCAGCGCGGCCCGGACCCTGGTGAACAGCGCCTCCACCTCGGGATGGCCATTGTGTTTCTTCTTGAGCCCCTTGACCCGCTTCATCGCCTCGTTGCCTTCATGGCTCATGCGCATCACCCCGCCGCTGGCGCGCTTGACCTGCTCCTCAAAGCGCTGGACAAAATACTCAGCCCGCTTCGCCTCGTTGCGGATCCGCTTCTCGGTTGCCTCATCCATGCAATTGCCTCCTCGCCATCGACAGACTGATTCGCCGTCGTGTTGGCACAGGAAGCAAGAGGCGTGCCCGGTCAAGCCAAGGTTAAACCAACGCTTTGCAGCTCATTGCGCACATTTGTGCGGTGAGAGCGCGCATTCGCTCGCCCCGGTAAGCAAGTGATCGTGCGGGCAAACACCGCCGGTCACTTACTGACCGGCGAGAATTCGCAGCCTTGATATAGTCACCTTGCCCTGCTGGAGGACAAACCTTGCAACCCGGGCGGCGGATCGCCGTCCATGTGACTCGCTCATTCACGCATCACCGGTAGCCTCTTCACTGGGGTCGGATTGTGCGGTAGGCAGGCCTACGGTGGCCTACTGATCGCGGTGTCAATCCGCGGTCAGCTCTCCGCTTCATTCGTCCCTGAGGAGGCTTCCGCGAAGCCGGACGCATTCAACACAGATGGATTACCCACCGCGATCAGTAGGCCA
>JBLHNG010000752.1:0-4352 GCA_047621685.1 Myxococcota bacterium
GGATAACGGTCCACCGCGATGACTGGTGCCCAGGTTTTGGGTTTAGAAACCACACCGCGTCTCTGCACGCTGCTGTGCGGTCTTGAATTCGAACCTCCTGGTCGAGATCCAGCCGCTGAAGCCGTCGGGCATCTCCGTGCGGCCGGATCAGGAGCCGATGCGCTCGAACAGCCCCGGGTGGATCACGATCGGACTCGGGAAGCCGCGTCCGAGGACCTTCATCCCGTCGGCGTTTTCTCCCTCAGCGTCTTCATAGCCCCGGTTCACGACAGCGTCGCAAGCCTCCTGAGACGCCCACTCGACGATGTTGACGTAGTTGATGGCGTCCGCTGTTTTAGTGGCCCGGTAGAACGTAGAGGAGACGAAGCCGGGCTGGCGGCGGAAGTAAGCGACGTAGACCTCGCGGATCTCCTCGGCGGTCTGCTCGCTTCCTGTGGGGACCTCGATGCAGTTGATGGCGTGAACAGCGGGCATGGGTGTCCGGGTGGCTAAGGCTGGGGAGCGATAAGGGCTGCTCTGGAGGTATGTCATGACGCTTCTGTTTGCTCTCCTCGGCTGTGATCCGGCCGAGACCCCTGATCCCGTCGAGCCCGCTGAGCACACCGAGGAGGGACACAGTGCCCACCAGATGCACGGGGAGCTGGCAGGGCGTCCCCACGACGGCGGGGACCATGCCACCGTCACCCATCGATTCGACGATGCCGAGAAGTGGGCCGCAGTGTTCGATGACCCGGCCCGCGACGCCTGGCAGAAGCCCGCGGAGCTGATCGCTGCGCTGGGCATTGTGTCAGGGAGTGTGGCAGCGGACATCGGCGCGGGCACTGGCTACTTCAATCCGCACCTCTCCCGTGCGGTCGGCGACCAGGGTCGGGTGATCGCGGTGGACATCGAGCAGAGCCTCGTCGAGCACATGACGCAGCGTGCTGCCACGGAGGGAACCGCCAACGTCTCGCCGCGGCTGGGCAAGGCGGCGGATCCGGGGCTGGAGGCCGACGAGGTCGATCTCATCCTGCTGGTGGACACCTACCACCACATCGAGGATCGCACTGCGTACTTCACCCGCCTGCTCAGCGCGGTGAGGCCGGGCGGTCGGCTGGTGGTGGTCGACTTCAAGCCCGGCGACATTCCCGTCGGTCCCCCTGAAGATCACCGGATTCCGCAGGACAAGGTGGTCGCGGAGCTGACCGCGGCGGGCTGGGGGGCAGGGGAGAGCCTGGAGGTCCTGCCGCACCAGTTTGTTCAGGTGATGGTGAAAGCGCCGCCCCATTGATGGAGTCGGGCACCCCCGCGTCGTTCCTGCTCGTCATCGACATCCTCATCGAGGAGACGTCGGAGCACCTGCTGGCGTCGGGGATGAGCCTCCGTCCGTCGCCTTCGTGACCGTCGCCAGCACGATCGCGACGGTCACGAAGGCGAAATTGCACAGGGCGAGGGCGGTGTAGGTGTCGAGGAGTCCAGCGGAGGCTGCGAGCCAGAGTGTGGCAAAGGTGGCCGTGATGGCGAGCAGGCGGGTGTCGACGTTCATCGCGAGCATCGCGCTCGCCGCGGCTCCGAGTGGCATGAGGACAGCGTGGGACTCCGAAGGGGGCCAGCCGCGCAGCCAGGCGCCGAGATCGATGAGGAGCTGGAGGGCTGGCAGCGAGCCGATGCTGAGGATGAACTGGCGGTTGACCCCGTTCCACAGCACCTTCCGCCATCGCCAGGTCACTGCGGAGATGCACACGACGAGGATCAGCGAGCTGAGCGCGAAGGTCGGGTAATCCGGCTGGACCTCCAGGAGCACCAGGAGCAGCGGGAACAGCCCAGCGAGCGAGCCCAGGCTCACTGCGGCGACGGTCCGGGACCACCATCCGATCCCGGCGTCGTGCGCTTCGATGAGCCGCTGCACCTCGGCCTGCCGGGCGGTGTGGGCATCTCGGGCATTCTCCAGGGCCTCGCGCAGGTCGGCGTCGGGGGTTCGGATCGCGGCGAAGTGGTGCTCGGCGAGGGAGTGCTGATCCTCAGACAGCGCCAGCTTCACCGAGCGGGTGAGGCTCTCGTCGAGTCCCTGGCGGGCGGTGGGGTGGTCAGGCCAGACGCTCAGGGCGTGCCGGAATCCGAACCGACAGGCGGCCAGCGTCTCGCCGGGATCGGCAGCGTCCTCGACCCTCGCGAGCGTCTCTGTCGCAGAGGCGACCAGCTCCTCGACCGCGCGCAGGGCGAGGAAGCGCTGGAGTCGGGCGCGGAAGTCGGCGGCGGAGGCGGGTCGGGCAGCGGGGTCGGCGGCCATTGCCTGCTGACTGAGGTCGACGAGCGGGTCGGGACCCTCGGGCCGAGGCGGCGGGGTGGCCTGGACCGCAGCGAGCACTGCCTCCAGATCTGCGCCCTGGCGGGGCGGTGAGCCGGTGAGCACCTCGTGTAGTGTCGCGCCCAGCAGGAAGATGTCGGCGGCGGGGGTGAGGGGCTGTCCGCCGAGCATCTCCGGCGCGAGGTAGGCCGGGGTGCCAGCGATCGGGGCGTCGGGAGGGAGGACGGGGAGCCGCCCGGAAGGATCGGGGTGCAGGCTGATCGCGATCCCCCAGTCCAGCACCGTGACCTCGCCAAACGCGCCGATCATGACGTTGTCCGGCTTGATGTCCCGGTGGAGGATCCCCTGACTGTGGGCGAACTCGATGGCGTTGCACACCGCGATGAGGGTCTGGGCGTGCCAGGCGAGCGGGTCGGCGCGGGCGTCTTGTGGCAGGCGCTCAGGGTCGGCGATCAGCACGCTCCAGCTCACGCCCTCGATGCGCTTGAGCACGATGTGTGGCACGCCGTCGTCGTCGAGCTGCACGTCGTGGACGGGGACGACGTTGGGGTGCTCAAGCGCCCCGGTCACCCATGCCTCCCGGAGCAGCCGCAGCCGGGCCGTGCCGGCGATGCGATCGGGGCGGAGGGTCTTGACCGCGACCTGCCTACCCAGGGACTCCTGGATCCCCAGCCGGACCACGCCCATGCCGCCGCTCCCCAGGGTGCCGATCACCGAGATCGCACCGCCAGACAGGGTCGCCAGCTCCGAGATCGCGGCCTCTCCGGCGGTGCTGTGACCGGGTGCAGCGCGCAGGGTGGCCTGCGGCGAGCCGGGATCCCCCGACAGCCCCAGCGTCTCCAGCAGGCCGTCGAAGGTCTGATCGCCGCTCATGCTTGCCACCGTCGGGACGACGTGTCCCCTCGATGATCATGATCGCACAGGCGCCGACATCCTGGATCGGGCCGGTCTTCGGTCCTACTCGATGTAGCCAGGCGATTTGAGCTGCTCGTAGAAAAGTCTGCTGAAGCCGAGCCCGATGGCGCTGGCGGTCACCCCGGACTCGCTCCACTGTGAGGCCATGGTGGCCAGCTTGATGACCAGGAAGCGATCGCTGTCATCGTTGGCGCGTCTCAGCGACAGGTCAAGGGCGGCAGAGCCGAGGGCGACGTGGATGCGCTGCATGGGCTCCGGTGCTGAGGTCGTGCCGGCTCACACGACCCGGATGAGGCTGGCTCGGAGCTGGCGGATCTCGGCGATGATGCGGTTGTACTCGGAGATGTCGTCGGCGTAGTCGAGGCCGCGCTTCAGCCGGAGGAGTCGGCGTCGACTCGTGGCGGGTTCGCTCTGGGATTGAGCGGCGTTCATGATTGCTCCTGTCTTGTTGTTCCCTCTTGATATGACCTGCCTCTGTCCCGACTCTGCGACATCGAGGAGAACAGATCGGGAAATCGTTGCCGACGGAGACGTCGCGATCATGGATGCCAACGGGGTGCCTGATCACGGCGTCGGGTAGTTCCCCAACCCCGGCAACCCACACCATCGCTGGCCAGGATGACTCGCTTGAGATGACGGGAGGGCGAGGGGGACACCCGTCACCGAGGCGGTGAGTGTTGGCAGGTGCCGGTCGGTGAGTCCTACGAAGCCGGTCAGGTGGCTGGCTCACGGACCCGCCGGTGAGTTCAGCAAGTGCCGGTCGAAGACGGGCTGATTGCTGATTCGTGGAGAGGAGCGGGGACGGGGAGAGTCCGACGAAGCCGGTCAGGTGGCTGCCTTTTCCCCCTAATTTTGTTGATTGTATTGTTTTGGATCGCCAGTTCAGGAGTCTCAGTTCGCCCGGGCGCGCGCAAGGGGAGCCCGTAGTGGGCCGTGTCGGAGGGCCGGGGGGCGCCCTCAGCCCACGCCAGATTCTCTGGCGGCCCCGGAGGCAGCAAGCGACCCGAGGCCGGTGAGGAGGGTAGTCGCACAAGATGGTCCGCCGACAGGGAGTGAGAGGCGAAGCCGCTGGAGCGGGCACTCGCAGAGGCGGCTAGAGCCGGCACTCGCACAACGGAGCTGCGACCGCGGAGGGGACCCGTAGCGATCA
>JBLHNG010000753.1:0-4351 GCA_047621685.1 Myxococcota bacterium
GATGGGGAAGAATCTGTCTTTCCCTCAGAAGAAAAGCGCACCAGTCGGGCCGGATAGTGTCCGGCCCGGTGACTGGTGCTCCAGAAATGCACCTCGAAGAGCACGCGCCCGGGCCTCGTGAAGCGGCTGGCGGTTTCCGATGTTGAGGTCGGAGACTACGCCGGGGCGGTTCGAATCCTGTCGTTCCTCAAGCCCGATCAGAAACACGATCACTGCGACGCCATGCTTCGCTCAACAGAAGCACTGACTCCCGGCTGGACGGCCCGATTCAACCAGCCGGCGCGGTGAGTCGTCTCTCGGACTCACTCCACCCAAGCCCTTCCCCCACTGCACATCTGGTCGGGGTTGGCGGTAGGGGTGGCTCCCCAGGCGGTATCCGTTAGGTAAGGTGTTGGCTTCTCGTCAATCACCGTAAGCCATTGATATTACTTGATTGTTAAAACTGTTCTGGTTACGGGAACAGATGACATCTCCCAGAGTTCTCCTTGTCGGCGCCGGCGCAGTCGGCCTCGTCTACGGTCGTCACCTCCAGCGGGGCGGCGCAGATGTGAACTTCTACGTGCGCCCGAAGTACGCCGAGGAGGTCTCCGCAGGCTTCTCCATGTACAACCTCAACCACAGCCACAAGCCCACACGCTTCGAGGGCTTCGGGGTCCTGACCGAGCTGGAGGCTGTCGAGAAGCAGGAGTGGGATCAGGTCTGGCTGTGCATCTCCTCCACCGCACTGCAGGGAGACTGGCTCGCCCCCTTCCTCGCGGCCACCGGGGCTGCGACCATCATCTCGCTCCAGCCGGGGCTGTTTGATCAGGACAACCTCAGCGACCTCATCGGCGCAGAGCGTCTGGTGACCGGGCTGATCTCCTTCTCCAGCTGGCACGCCCCCCTTCCCGAAACCACCCGCCCCGAGCCCGGCTTCGCCTACTGGCACCCGCCGCTGGCTCAGAGCCGGTTCGATGGTCCCCGGGCCGCCGCCATCGTCGCCTGCCTCAAGGCCGGGGACTGCCCTGCGGGAGAGGGCGGTGCAGTCACCAACGGCGCTCGGGGCACTGCGATGCTCCTGCCGATCATCGCTGCCATGGAGATCGGCGGATGGACCTTCGCCGGGCTGCGGGCACCCGAGCAGATCAACCTCGCCGCCCAGGCCATCCGTCAGGCCAGCGCGATCACCTGCCAAAAGATCGGGATCTCCGCCGGTCCAGTCAAGATCGTCGCCCGCCCACTGGTCATCGCCGGCCTCTATCGGCTCGCACCCCGGATCGCCCCGTTCGACATCGAGCGCTTCTTCCAGTCCCACTTCACCAAGGTCGGCGACCAGACCCTCCAGGCGCTCACCGACTGGATCGACGAGGGTGAGCGCGGCGGCATGCCGACCGACGCCCTCGCCTCTCTCAAGACCGGCCTCATCCGGGCGCGCGGGCAGACTACCGGATCGGGTTCCCCAGGTTGAAGACCGTCGCCGCCGCCGAGTAGTCCATGCCGGCTTCGCGCTCACACTCCGGAGGGAAGTTTTGCCGCTTCTGCTCAAAGTACGCCGCCCGGTAGTCCCCTTCTGAGACTCGGTTGTAGGTGATGTACAGCGCCCTTCTCGATCGGGGAGAGGTGTTGGGCTGAGAGCGGTGGGGCACGAAGGAGTCGAAGAACAGCAGGTCCCCGGGGGCGCTCGGCAGCGCCCGCCAGTCGAGGGTGGCCTCAACTTCAGGGTGGACCTCCCCTGCCTCGTTCTGCCTCAGCAGCCCCTTGCTGTGGTGGCCATAGACCATCTCCAGGCAGCCGTTGTCAGCATCAGAGGCATCGATGGGAACCATCATCGTGATGTGGTAGCGGTGGCCGAAGGTGCCAAACGCCGGGGCGTCCTGGTGGGCACCGTAGCCCGCGCCGCCGGCCAGCTTGAAGTTAATCTTCTCCTTATAGAGGATCGCCGGCTCCCCCATCAGCTCCGAGATGAGCCCGGTGATCATGCTGCCCTCCAGGAATTCTGCGAACCCCCGATGGTACGGCACGAAGTTCTCCAGTCGACAGAGCAGCTTCGGGTCGGACTCCGTGGACTCAAACCACTTCATCCACTGCCCCGGGGTCTCGGGCCAGGACGCAATCTCTTCGCTCCACTGCCGGATGCGGCGGGTCTGCTCGGCGATGAGGGCGCCGGGAATGACCACGAAGCCGTTGTCTGTCCAGGAGCGGCGCTGCTGAGGCGTCAGGACGATGCTGCGCTGCCTCGCGGCGAGGTGCCGGGTGAGCATCGGAGCGTAGTGGTCGAGTCCAGGCACTGTGAGGGCAGGATCCTTGCTGCGCTCATCCCAGGCGCGCACCCGCAGGATGGCGGCGAACATCGGGTCGGCCTCGAAGGCTGCGGCCTCCTCTCCAGACATCGGCCCGCCCTGAAACGCCAGGGTGCCGCGGCTGGCCTGCGAGAGGCTCTGCGAGTAGCGGACGTTCTTGAAGACACGGTAGCGCTTGGCGTCGACATGGCCACCGACCAGGGCGCAGACCTCTGGCGAGAACCCACGAGCCGCCAGAAACGACGCTCCGATCGCCTCGTGGTGGAGGACGCCGAGGCCGGCCATCTGGGGAGCCTCCGGGGGCGCGCAGAGGTGTCCGATGTCGTGGAGCAGGACGCCGAGGATCTCGTCTTCGCTTGCACCGGCACGCTGGGCGAAGTGCGCACCCTGGAGCATGTGGGCGAGCTGTGAGACCGGCTCGCCGATGTAGGCCGCACCTGCGGAGCGAGCAAGGATGGCGCAGACCTCGTCGACGATGACCTGGATGCGATCGGACATGGTGACCTCCGAGGGGCGCAATATCTCGGCGTGGTGAGTGGTTCACTAGAGGACACGAAGGCGTCACGGAGGCGACGCGGTCCTCAGGGTGAGACCCGGCGCAGGACGATGGGCTCGATGGTGGTTCGTGTGGTCAAGACGCCATCCTCAAGCACAGTGATCCCCGCCCACCGACACCACCCAGCACACCACCAGCGGCACCAGCAGCCACCGGACCTGACGGGTTCCAGTACCGCTGCTCAGCAGCCCCAGCCCAGCACCAAGCAGAAGCCACCAGCTGGTATCCGCCCAGGTCAGCACGTCGCGCAGCCCGATCTCCACCCGAACCGCATCCACGGCGTGGACCTTGGCGTGGGCGGTGTTGGGCAGCCACTCGCCGTAGTAGTGCAATCGCCCGGGTCAGTCGCGGCGTTCTTCCTCGCTGAGCTTGCCGTCTGAGAGGCTCTTGCCGTCCTCTCCCGCGACGTACTCCATCAGGTCCTCGCGCTCGTGGAACGGCTCGTGGTTGCTGTCGCGGAGGCCCTTGTAGTCGTTGTACTCGTAGCTGTCGGTGTTCTTCTTCGTCGACTGCTCGGTGAGCTTGCCGTCTTCGCTGCGCTTGCTGCGGATGTTGTCGCCGCTCTGGGTGCTGCGGAAGTAGGCATCCTCGAAGGCCTTGGGATCCTTGCCGCTTGACTCCCGAGCCAGATCGAGAAGGAACTCTCCAGAGAAGAACGCCGCCATGTCCGAGCCCGGCGCAGTATCCTCCCAGTAGCTGGACTTCTCAACACTCGGAAAGGTGGACTCGAGCCACTCATTGGTGCTCAAGAGGTCCCCTCCGTCGTCGCTCATGCCGATGTCGTGAGTGTTGCAAGCGGAGAACATGACTGCCTTGACCTGCTTGAACGCCTTGGGAAAGACCCCCTTTAGCGACTCGATGTCCTTCATGTTCAGCGTGTCGCCGGTCAGGATGTCGTCGTCATAGCCGTGACTGTCGTCTTCACCGAAGATGTGGTTGTCGCCGCTGTAGTGGTGTCCAGACAAGACGATGGTCGAGATGATGAACTCACCGCGCTCGGCACGATCAAAGACGGCGATGAGCTGGGCAAGCTCGTTGGACGCGCCGGCACCAGAGGCGGTCAGCTGCGCCTTGCCGTCGGAGTCGGTCAGCATCGCCTCAAGCACCGACGCTGACCGCTCTTTGGAGAGGCCGACGTGGATGAGCAGGGTGCGCCAGTCTTCGCGGATCTTCGCCACGTCGCCGTCGGTGGGCTTCTGGTTCTGTGCGCCGAGGGTGAGAACATCTTCGCCGATCTTGACCTGACCGGTGCCCATGGAGTCGTCCTCCTGCCACCACTTCATGTCCTCGGTGCCCTGGCTGAACGCGTTCTTGTAGGTCTCGGTGCCGTCGCTGTACGGATCCGAAATCGGCAGGAGTGACTTCGCTCCCATGCCGCCCTTGTCGGCGGTCTTGAGCGCCGCGAGGGACTCAGGGACCTCGTCCTTGTGGTGCTTGACGCTGTTCTGGGTGAGGTAGATGACCACCTCAGGAGGGGCACCCTCCAGCTCACTGACCAGCCCGGCGGTGAGCGGAC
>JBLHNG010000754.1:0-4349 GCA_047621685.1 Myxococcota bacterium
GTGGTTTTTTGCTATGCGGTGCTCGCCGGGCTGGGGCTGCTGCAGGTGACCGCGCTGCTGATGGCAGTCGAGTGGTCCATCGCACTTCGGGGCCCCTTCCTCCTCCAGCTCATCGCGCTGTGGGGGGCCAGCCTGTGCGGCACCGGGCTGGGGCTGCTGGTCTCCGCCATCTCCAGCAGTCAGGAGCGCGCAGTCGGGGCAGTCCCGCTGCTCATTCTTCCGCAGATCCTGTTTTCTGAGTTCGCCATCCCAGCGGAGAGCTTCAGCAATGCGGTCTCGGCAATCGAGAAGATCATGCCCGCGCGGTGGTGCTACGAGGCGTTCATCGAGCTGGCGTCAGTCGAGACGGCGTGGGGCAGCGTGCTGCTGTCGGGGGGCGTGCTGATCGGCATGATGGTTGTGCTCGCCGCTGCGGCCTCCGCTGCCCTCCTCCCCCGACGAGAGTTCGTCTGAAGTTGTCTACAGCTTCAGCTTGGTGGTCACGATGGAGGCATCGGTGATGCCAAAGCCCCATGGGATCGGAATTGAGGTTGGGCTTCGGGTCACGCTGGCTGGCAGCGAGAAGGTCTGCTCAGAGACAGACACCGACAGGGGCTCGGTGCCGAGGATCTCGAGGTCGATCTCCACCCCCTGACGAAGCGAGGCGAAGTAGCTGAGGGTGAACCCTCCGCTGGAGGTGGACACCGCTGTGCCGTCGATCTCAAGGGAGACAATCCGGGCGGTGTCCTCGATGCGAATGGTCAGCGCGCAGCCGTCTCGCTTGCCGTAGATCGTGCCCCGGACCCAGTGTCGATCCGTTGCTGCAATGGTTGAGCGAGTGCGGAAGATGGGGCGAGTGAGCGCGAGCGTTTCGACAGGTGCCTCGATGAAATCGCCGCGAAACATCATGTTTCGGCTGACGCCATCCTGACCGACCTTCGCCCCGGAGAGGAGGTCGGCGCTCCAGATGGCTTCCTCGCTGGCGATCCAGGACGCCTCTCCATCCACCTGGAGGTAGGCCACGCTCTCATGGGTTGGAGCCTCCGCGCTCGGTGCAGACGGCATCGCGCCGAGGACCACCGAGAACAAGAGCACGGCACCCCCACCAGCGGCGAGGAAGCGGGGACGCTCGCTGACCAGCAGCAGCCCCATGAGGCCATAGATCACCCCGGAGACCGGCGCACCGTGCAGACCGAGGGCGATGAGGAGCTGATCGGCGGTCGGTGCACAGAAGAACACCGCCACCGCACCCGCTGGCCCGGCCCATCGAAGGGGGACCACAGCAGCGGCAATGAGCGGCCAGGTCAGCAGGTAGCTCGCCCCGGGCGCCTCGATGGCACAGGCGACCGCGAGTGCCGCCCATATCAGCCGCCCGCCAGCCCACATTCCCTCGACATCGCTCCAGCGAAGGGTAGCGGCGCGAAAGCCCACCGCGACAAGCATCGAAGCAGCGGCGATTGCGATCCGCCAGGGGATGTCGTCGTACATCGTCGGGTGTCGGATGTCGGACATGCCGGGGTGGTAGGCCTGGAGGGCCGTGGCGATGGCCAGACCGACTCCACCGGCGAGGACAACCGCGAGGAGCGAGAAGACTGCACCCGGTGCTGCGCTCTTCTTCAGGCGCCCCACAGATATCAAGGCACCCAGCAGCGCCAGCGGAATGGCGAGGCCAGCCGGGTAGCGGACCATCAGACCGGGGATGCTGAAGAACACCGCGTTACCCGATGGTTTTCCTTGAGAGAAGTCTCGATCTCCGAGGGCGTATGCCAGCGCCAGCATGCCCTCGCCGTGGTGCTGGAGGCTGCGGGGATCGAGGCGCTGGGGGGTGTCGATCGCGGCGTGGTAGTTGGGGAAGCGATCGATGAAGCCGAAGTTGAGCCCGTCGAGTCCCGCCGCCCGGAAGACCGAGAAGTCGGTGTCGTTGGGCATGCGCCGGTAGACCTCATAGGCCATCGAATTGCCCGACGGATTTGGTGCGGTGGCGAAGGCATCGATGAGCCACTCGTTGTCATCGCTGGTCTCGAACAGCAGCGACGGGCCGCCCCCACCCCGGGCCTCGAAGTTGGCGACCGCCTGGATCTCGGAGAGCAGCGCGGTGTCCCGAACAAACGCCCGCGCACCGAGCAGGCCCAGCTCCTCGGCATCGGTGAGCAGCAGGAGGACGTCGTTTCGCACCGGACGCTCGGTGAGGTGACGGGCGACCTCGATCATCGACGCCACCGCGACCGCGTCGTCCCCAGCCCCCGGGCCGGTCGGCACAGAGTCGTAGTGGGCCGCGAGCAGGATCGTGCCGGTGCTGTCCTTGCCGGGCACCCGAGTCACGATGTTCTCCACCCGCGCCCCGCGCGCCGCCCGCTCTCCCCAGGGCACGATCACGGTCTCGGTGACCACCTCCGGCTCCAGCGAGAGCGCGCGAAGGGCGGCCACCAGGAAGTCACGGACTTCGGCGTTCTCTGAGCTGCCAGTGGGATGGGCCTCCGCCGCGACACGCTCCAGAACCGGGCGCGCTGCGGAGGCGGAGAAGGCCTCCGGGGCGGGGGTCTCGGGGATGTTTGGGGGCTGGAGGACGAAGAATCCGGCCCCCAGTGCTGCTGCCCAGGCCACCGGTCCGGCCCACTGTGTTGTGCTCATGCCGGGGATGTTGTCACACCTGCGCTCCACCTGCCTCCGCGATCCGCTTCTGGATCGCCGAAGGGGTCAGCGACTGAAGGATCTCGGGCGTACCGAGCATGCGCATCCCGCCGACAGACAGCTCCTCCAGGGCGCCCAACTCAGCGAGCATCGTGCCGAGGGTGGCGACGGGAGTGGTGCTGAGGTGGAGGACCTTGAGGAGGGTCAGCCCGACCAGCTCTGGAGGGAGCTGCCCGATGGGGTTTCCGTAGAGGTCGAGATGCTCCAGCCCGATCAGCTCCCCTGCCCTCGCCGGGATCCACCGCAGCCTGGTGTTGCTCAGGTCGAGGTAGCGAAGGCGGGTCAGGCGGTGAAGCCCGCGTGGTGGAAGATCGAGCGGGTTGTTGCTCAGATCGAGCCGATGAAGTTCCGGAAGCTCCGGGAGTCGGATGTGATGCAGGGCGTTTCCGCTGGCCTCCAGCACGCGCAGCCCGGGTGCTGGACCGTGGGGGAGCGCGGAGAGGTGGTTTCCGCGCACACTGAGGGTCCTCAGCGACGGCAGCGCCCACACCGCCTCCGGGATTGCGGTCAGTGCGTTGTCGAACAGGCTGATCGCCTCGCAGTCTGGCAGTCCCTCCGCATCCGTCAGCCGACACCGGGAGAGGTCCAGCCGCTCCAGGCGGGTCAGCCCGGAGAGTGCAGCGGGAATTCGGCCCAGCGGACAGCCCGCGAGGTGCAGCCAGCGGAGCTGAGGCGGCAGCGCGGGGATGTCCGTCAGGGTTGTGCCCCCGAGGCTGAGGCCCTCCAGCTGCGTGAGCCCGGCCAGGGTATCTGGCAGCGCGATCAGCGGGTTGTGGTCGAGGATGAGGGTGCGAAGACTGGTGAGCTGGCCAAGCTCAGGCGGCAGGTGGGTCAGCCCACAGCGGCTGAGATCGAGGTGCTCCAGGGTCGGCTGTGTGGTCAGCGCATGGGGGAAGTCCGCGAGGGGATTGGCGGAGAGGTCGAGGTGGCGCAGCGGGGGCAGCGGAGGCAGTGTGGTGAGACGATTGCGCGCCACCTGGAGGGTATGGAGTGCCGTGCAGCCCAGCAGTGAGGCCGGCAGCGCGGTGAGCAGATTGTCCGAGGCGACCAGCCCCTCCAGTCCGGTCAGCGTGCCTAGCCAGTCGGGAAGCCTGGTGAGTTGGTTGGCAAAAGCAAGCAGCCACCGGGGCCCGGGTGCGGAGATGCGGGGCAGCACGGTGAGCTGCTGAGCGCTCAGGTTGTGGGTGTCCTGCACTGATCCTCCAGCGGCTGGTTGCATTAAACCGTTGCGGGTGTCCGGATTGGGACCGATGGGCGGGTTGTTCAGGGGGAGCGGCGACTGGTGTCATGCTGGGGGTCGCAGGGGAGCGGCGATTGGAGGCGAGCGTAGCGAGACGAAAAGAGTGCAGCCCCCTCGAACGAGTCCCATAAGCAGGCCGGAGGTCTGCGTTGGGGCGGAGTGGCCAGAAAAAGAATGGCGCCGACGATGGCGGACCTCAGCTCACACGGTGAGGGAGGGCCCTTCGAAATCGAAAGCCCCGAGGCTGAGAGCGCCCCTGGCTGAGAAGACCGAAGGGCGAGCAGGACAGGTCGGCACTATCAAAAGCAGAGATCGGCGAATCCTCAACTGGCGGCGGTGATTCCAACCCCGTCTCCGTCCTTGGGCTGAGGGCGCCCCCGGCGCTGATCCCCACGGGTCCCCTCCGCGGTCGCAGCTCCGTTGTGCGAGTGCCGGCTCT
>JBLHNG010000755.1:0-4348 GCA_047621685.1 Myxococcota bacterium
GCTGGCTCATGAGGCGCTCGTCGTAGTCGTCGCCGATGCCCACGGTGGTCAGCGTGGTCTCGGTCCGGGCGCTGCTCCGTGCCTGATCGATGAGGCCGTGTGGGGAGTCGGGCAGGCCGTCGGAGATGAGGATGGTGCGGCGGGCGCGACCGGGCTGCGGGCTGTGGAGTGCTCCACCGACGTCGAGGCCGGCCTGCATGTTGGTGCTGCCGTTGGCGACGATGTCTCCGATCTGGCGGGACCATGCCTGTCGGGCCTCCGCGTCGGCGATGCCCAGTGGGATCTCGACGACTGCGGAGCCCGAGTAGCGGACCAGGGCGAACCGGTCGGCGCTGGTGAGGCTGGCGACCAGCTCGGCGGCGGCGTGGCGGGCCTCTTCGATCTTCTGGCCCTCCATCGAGCCGGAGGCGTCGATGACGACGACGAGGTCGGTGGGCACACGGTTGGCAGGGTCGGGGGTGTGGGTTGACTTGAGGGTGACCTCGGCCCGGATGGTGCCGTTGGCGCCCTGGAGGATGCTGGAGCGATCGAGGGTGACCGCGAGACCGATGTCGTCGTTGCCGAGCGGGGCGGTGCCGTCGAGGCCGCTGAAGGAGGCGATGCCCTGGGTGGCGTTGGTGAGGGCTGCGAGTCCCTCAAGGCTCGGGGCTGGCGCGGGCTGGGTGGCCGTGGGCTCGGAGAGCACGGCGAGGGCGATGAGGATGGTGGCGGGCACGGCGGTGAGGAGGAGGGTGCTGCGGCGCATCGAGGCTCCAGGGCTCTTGGGTACTCTCAAGGTTTACGCGGTCTGGTGGCTCGCCAGGGCAAGCGCTCGGTAAACATGGAGGCGAGGCGATTTACAATGCCGTTACGCATCTGGGAACCACTCGGCGCTCTGGGTGGTGCAGGAAGGTCCTTTGAGGTTGCGGTGAGTGAGCGGGTGCTGTCCCTAATCTTCGGGGTTGCTAACGAGGCCTCCGTTCTTCAGCGTCGAGGCTGGTTGAACCGCGCAGTCCACCCCTGGCTCTGCGCCTCCACCGACCGAAGCACCGCATCCTCCCGCTCGTAGGTCTGGTCGGCCTTAATAAACGACAGCAGTCGCATCGCCCCGCCGAGATCTCCCGCCTGGACGTACCGGACCGCCAGCCGGCTCGCGAGGTTGGGGCGGCGGGGTATGGCCGGAGTGTAGTACGCGGTACACTGCCGGCAGCGACATGAGATGGGGCGAACAGAGTGGTGTCTTTACCAGAGAACGCACGCTTTGTGATGCGCGATGCGGTGGGAGAGGGAGCCTTCGGGGTGGTCTACGCAGCGGATGATCTGCGGCGCAAGGCTCGGCTGGCCGTCAAGGTCCTGCGCAGCGCGACGCCGTGGTCACAGGTGCGGTTCAAGAGTGAATTCCGCCACTTGTCTGGCGTCCGCCATCCCAACCTTGTACGCATCTATGAGCTGCACGCCGAGCAGGAGCCCTGGTTCTTCACCATGGAGCTGATCGACGGCGTCAGCCCCCTGCGCTGGCTGGACATCTATGGCGGGGATGACGCGCCCACCGAGGACACCACCGATCAGTCCACCATGGAGCCCGCTCAGCGTGTGGTGCCGACGCCTCAGGTCAGTCGCCCGGCCGATCCGGTCCAGCTGAGGTCGATCTTCAAGCAGATCGCTGCCGGGGTCCAGGCGCTGCATGATCTCGGCCTGCTCCACCGTGACATCAAGCCCTCCAACGTGCTCGTAGAGCCTTCTGGGACCGTCAAGCTGCTGGACTTCGGACTGGTCGGGGTGCTGGACGAGCCGGAGGCGGGTGGTGCGCGAGGCACTCCGAGCTACATCGCCCCAGAGCTGTGGGAGGGCGTGGCAGCCTCGAAGGCTTCAGACTGGTTCAGCGTCGGTGTGATGCTCCACCAGGTGCTCACCGGGGGACTGCCGGGGGCGCCGACCCTGCTCTCGCCATCGGACCCCGCGCTGTGGGTGCTGTGTCAGCGGCTCCTCGACTCGGCACCGGATCGGCGTCCGGATGGTGAGGAGGTCCTCGCTGCGATGGGAGCGGTCCGGACGCCGACTCCGCGCCAGGTGTTTGTCGGTCGGCAGGACGAGCTGGCGTTCCTGAAGAAGGCTGCAGATGCCGTCGGCCCTCGACGACCGGTGATTGCCCTCCTCTCGGGGACGAGCGGGGTGGGCAAGTCTGCACTGGTGGATCACTTCCTGAGGGAGACCCGGGATCAGGAGACGATTCGCCTCGTCGGGCGGTGTCGGCAGCACGAGGCCCTGCCTCACAAGGCCCTCGATGGCATCATTGACGCCCTCGGCCGTCAGCTCCTCCGCCTGCCGCCAGGCCTGATCCGCCCGCTCCTTCCCAGGGAGATGGGCGCGCTCCAGCAGGTCTTCCCGGCACTCGGCGTCACCCGGACCCTCCGCACCTCGTCGGCTCCGCTCCCCCAGGATCCGTTTGCGGTCCGAAAGCAGGCGTTTCAGGCTCTCGCGAGCCTCCTGGGAGCGGTGGCCCGGCGCTGGAGGCTGGTGCTGGTCATCGATGATCTTCAGTGGGGAGATGCAGCCTCTGCGCGGGTCCTGGCGGAGGTCTTCTCTGGACCCGACGCACCCGGTCTGCTGATGGTGGGAACCGTGCGCACGGAAGAGGAGGCGGACTCCCCGTTCCTGAATGCGTGGCAGGACTTCTGTGCTGCGGCAGAGTCGGATGGCCGGCTGGTTCGCCAGACCATCGCGCCGCTTCCCAGAGAGGATGCCCGGGAGCTGATCGAGCACCTCCTGGAGACCGACGCCGACACGCCGCCGGATCCCGCGCGAATCGATCGCATCATCGCTGAGTCTGGCGGCAGTCCGTTCTTTGCCGCAGAGCTGGCCCGTCGCACGCCGGCGGGGCTGTCGATGTCCCTCTCCGAGGCCCTCAGCAGCCGGCTGGAGGAGCTGGGGGCGTCGTCGCGTCGTCTGCTGGAGGTCATCGCGGTTTCCGGGCAGTCCACACCGCTGTCGGTGCTGTTTCAGGCCTCGGGGCTGACCGGGGGCTGGGAGGAGCTGGATGCACTGCGAACCTCACGACTGGTTCGCCTCCAGGAGCACGACGTCGCGACCCGGGTCGAGAGCTACCACGACCGCACCACCGAGGCGGTCCTGGAGATGCTGGGGGAGGACGGCACCCGCCGATGCAGCCTCAGCCTCGCTGAGACTCTGGTGGAGGAGGCCCCGGCCCACACCGAGCAGATCGCCCTGATGTTCTGCCGTGCTGGAGAGCCCGAGCAGGGAGCGCCCTATGCGATCACCGCCGCAGATTCGGCCTGGGATTCCCTGGCGTTTGGGCGTGCCGCAGAGCTGTATGGACTGGCGGTGCAGGGACGGGAGGACGCCACGCTTCAGCGCCGCCACGCCGATGCCCTGGCGCTTGCCGGGCAGGGAGCGGAGGCTGCGCCGCGGTATGAGGTCCTCGCTCAGACCCCAGAGGCAGCCCCAGATGCCCAGGGTGACCTCTGGCGTCTGGCGGCGGAGCAGTGGCTGACCACCGGGCACGTCGATCGGGGCACGACCATCCTCAAGCGGCTCCTCCGCCAGACCGGGCTGAGCTGGCCGGTTCGCACCCCGGTCGTCCTGGCACGGATCGGGCTGGAGCTGCTCTGGCTTCGGCTGTGGGGGCCAGAGCGGATGATGAGCCGGGTCCCTGCCCGTCGAGATCCGGTCGAGCGGAAGCGGGTGGAGCTGCTGTGGACCGCCATCCGCGGACTGTCGTCCGTCGACATGCTGCGCGCCTCCTACTTCACCGCTCGGGCCTTTCGCAGTGCCACGCGGGTCGGCTCCACGTCACACAGCATCACCATCGGTCTGTACCTCTCCGCGACCCTGCGCTCGATGGGGAGGCCGATGGGAGATCGGCTTCGGGAGAGCTGCGTGCGTCGGATCACGGCGGACTCCGACCCGTACCTGACCGCGGCGAGGGATGTCACCGATGCGTGGGTGGCGCTGAACACCAGCCAGTGGGTGGAGGCTCATCGCGCGGGGACCGCCGCACTGGAGCGCTACACCGCGGAGTGCGTGGGCACCTCGTGGGAGCGAACGGTGGCCACCAGCTACATCGGAGCCAGCCTGCAGTACCTCGGTCGGCTCGATGAGCAGTTCGACTTCACCGCCGATGCACTCCGACAGGTCGAGGGGGCTGGCGACCGCCACGGCATCATCGTTGTCCTGCTGCAGCGCTCGTTTGCCTGGCTGAATCGGGATCGTCCGGATCGTTCTCGGGAGCAGTGTGAGCGGATCCTGACCCTGTGCGAGGAGGAGATCTTCGGCTGGCGGCACCTGTTTGTGCAGGCCCGGGAGGGGGAGACCGATCTGTACTGCTGCGATGTGGTGGGGGCCTGGAAGC
>JBLHNG010000756.1:0-4348 GCA_047621685.1 Myxococcota bacterium
GGAGTTCAGCTCCAGTCGGTCCACGAAGTCCTGATCGAGGCTGCCCAGCGAGCGTCCACCGAGGGTAGCGACGGTGTAGCGCCGGGGGCTGGAGAAGACGGCGTACAGCTCCATGAAGTTGTACCGGCCATACGCCTTCTCGGCGGCTTCGCCCATCGCCAGCACGCCCCCGGTGGCGTACAGGAAGTCCTCAGCGAGCATGTGGTTGATAAGGGCATCGAACTCGGCGCGGGAGATGCCGGAGAGGTCAGGCACCCGACTCAGCAGGCTCCAGGCATCCTCCGCGGAGACGCCGCCCTTTGCCAGCGCCATCGCGAGGAGCTGGTGGACGAGGATCGGCCAGCGTCGGTCGTCGAGGCGCACCGACTCCACGAAGCCCCGGCGGGCCAGCCGGATGAGGGCCATGGCCTGGAGGACGGACTCGGTGTCCGGGCAGAGGAAGGTGGTGTTGGCAACCGTGTCTGGGCGGCGGCCGGTGCGGCCCATGCGCTGGAGGAACGAGCTGATGGTGTCTGGGGCGGAGACCTGGATGACCCGGTCGAGGTCGCCCACGTCGATGCCCAGCTCTAAGGTCGAGGTGCAGACAATGGCTGCACTCTCCCCGGTGTGGAACATCGCCTCGGCGTCCTGCCGTTCGGCGGCAGACACGGAGCTGTGGTGGACGAAGACCGGCGTCTCGGTGCCCTGGATGCGCTCGGCGATGGCCTCGGTGGTCGAGCGACTGTTGCAGAAGATGAGGCTCTTGCCGCGTCGGGTGAGGGTGGCGGCATCGGCAGCGAGGTCGGCCTCTTCTTCGCGCAGGATGATGCGCAGCGCCTTGCGACCCGCCAAGCTGGGCGGATCCACTACGGTGCGGCCCCGCTGTGAGGAGCCCGACAGCCAGTCGAGGATCGGCGTGGGGTTGCCGACGGTGGCGGACAGGCCGATGCGCTGGACGTCGTGGCCGGAGAGGGCGGCAAGGCGCTCGATGACCGCCATGAGGTGCCCGCCGCGATCCTGCCCGGCGAGGGCGTGGATCTCGTCGATGATGACCACCCGCAGGTCTGCCATCAGTCGGCCAACCGGGACCTTCTGCGAGATGAGCATCACCTCCAGGGACTCCGGGGTGGTCATCAGCACCTCGGCGGGCTCGCGCTTGAAGCGCTTCTTCGCGGAGGCGGTGACGTCGCCGTGCCAGACGAACCGGCGCAGGCCGACCATCTCGGTGTACCCGGCCAGCCGCTCGGCCTGGTTGTTCAGCAGGGCCTTGATCGGGGCGATGTAGATCGCACCGATGGCGTCGGTGGGGTGGGTGAGCAGGTCGGAGAGGACGGGGAAGAACGCGGCCTCAGTCTTGCCGCCTGCGGTCGGGGCGAGGATGACGGCGTTGTCGCCACGGAGGAGGGCCTCACCAGCGAGGTCCTGCACCGGGCGGAGGGTGGTCCAGCCCAGGCGATGCACGATGCCGGCCTGGAGGCGGGGGTGGAGCCGGGGGAAGATCATTTCTTCACCGGGGCTCCGACGGTGACCTTGAGGGCCTGCCCGCTGAGGCGAATCTCACCGCGGGCCTCCATCGCGACCGGATCTACGAGGATGTCGGTGATCTCTGGTGTGTGTCTCATCTGGCCCACTCGGATGATGAGGTAGACCCGATCATCGCTGCTGTGATGGCAGTCCTGCGCGACCTGCCACTCGTTGATCGAGACGATAAAGCTGCCCTGGCCGCTCTTGACGGTGGACTTCACCTCGATGAGGCAGAGTGCAGGTCTTCCGATGAGCTTTCCAGTTGGATCTCGGTAGAGAAAGTCATAGCCGCACCCGTCATCACTGAGGCCCTGGATGCCGTAGGCCGCAGCAGCAGAGGACACCCAGCAGGATGCATCGAAGCCAGGGAGATCGAGCTTGCGGAGCTGCTCGTAGACGAACGCCTCGCCGAGTGCGCCGATCTCCTGGGTGTTCTGTGCGCCAGGGTTTGGCTTGCCGACTCGGCTCTTCTTCGACTCTTTCGATGGAGCTGTGGGCTGAGGCAGTCGGCTGTGCTTCCCACGGAGATCGTCGAAGTTGAGGCTGTCAGCGGCAGCGTCCTTGAGGGTTGACCCGATGGGCCCGGTGCTTCCTGAGAGGAACTGCTCTTTGAAGTGGGCCTGACTGAGTGTGGTTCCGATGAGCTGGATTGGCTTTGGGGCGGGCGGGACTGGTGCCGGCGGTGGGCCGATGTGCTCGCTGAGGTTCGTCCACAGCTCTCGCCAGGGGATTCGCTTCTCGAAGGCTCCCTGTTCTTCCAGGAGCGCTGCAGTGACCTCTGCGGTGGATTCGATAAGCCTTGCGCCGACCGCGAGGGCGCAGCGCCAATTGGCCCATGGTGGCTTCAGGTAGGTCTCAAGGGCGGGAGAGGACGCAGGCAGAGACTCACCGGCTTTGGCCGCCACAGCCTCAGCCACTCTGAGAATGTCCTGCCAGGCCCGCTCGGCTTCGATAGCGCGTGAGGCGGTGTTGACGGTTCGGTATCGGTCCCTGTCCACGGCGAGGCCCGGGAGTCCGGTGGCGGTGAGGAGACCGGCCAGTGCAGGCGGGAGGTGCGTTCGGAGCTGCTCGCGAGCCCATCGTCGGGTGGCTGGGAGGAGGCCCGGATCGATGCAGAGAAGATCCGGGGGGAGCGGGCGCTGGAGCCAGGCTGTCAGAGCGAGCCCGAGCCCGGGGATGTCTGTCCCCTTGCATCGAGCGGCAGCAGACATCATGCCCCAGGCCAGCACGGGTCGGGCCGAGGTCAGAGCCTCTCGACTTGAGGGGAACTGAAAGGGGGCTCCGCCGAGGAGTGCTCGGGCCTGCTGCCACCGTGCGATGCCGTCCGGGATGTCCTTGAGGAGTGTGACGTGGGCTGGCCCCTCCGGGGTGTCCCGGAGCTGCTGGAGGTGCTCTCCGAGGGTTGGCTGCCTGAGGTAGATGGAGAGCCTGGTGAGATCGCCGCCGCGGGCTCTCAGCTCGGAGCGGAAGCGCTGGATGTCGCTGGGCTGGCCGAGGGCGGCGTGCAGCCAGAAGACGAGCAGTGCGGACTGGAAGCGCTGCGCGAGGAGCCGGTCGCTGCGACCGATGGCAGCCTCGACGGCATCGAACTGCTCTGGGCCGAGCTGCCGCTCCATGAAGAACCGGGTGGAGCCTCCTGCGCGTCTGGCGTGGGCATATGCGCTGAGGATGTCTCGATATGCTGGCCCCATGATCAGCCAGAGGTGCGGGATGACCGTGAGCGGATCGTCGGCCAGTCGAGCGGTGAGATCGAGCGTGGGCTTGTCGTAGAAGGCGTCGGTCTGGCTGGCTGCTGGGAAATTCCCGAGCCGGATCTGGGTGCTCTTGAGCTGCTTCCAGGTGAGGTGGAAGCGGCTGCGCTCCGAGGTGAGGTCTGCCTGCTGAGCGGTTCCGTAGGCCAGGATGAGTCCCAGCTCGACCAGGAGGCCTGCACCCGAGCTTGTCTCCATCCATGACAGGAGACGCTCGCTGGGGACTGTGTCTGGTTCAAAGCCGGTGTCGACGACGACTGCGCTGGTGAGGATGACCTGACCGGGCTGGGTGTGGGCATTGAGAGACGCCGCGAGTGCGGCGGCGGGGCTCTGGACGCGTCCGATTCCCGGGACCCGGAGAGTGGTCAACCAGTCGGGGATGAACCGACACCGGACGGGATCGTTCACGATGTAGAGCGGTTCGTCCAGGGTGAGGAGACTTGCAGCGGTCAGGGTGTCGGGGCCGCGGAGCAGCGGGAGGTCGTTGGCGAGGAACGGGGCGAGGTTCAGCGCTGGATCCTGCTGCAGGAGTGCTGCGATTCGGGTGTAGATGTCTCCGAGGAGGGCGACGGTGTCCCGAGGTAGGAGGGGCGGTCCCATGGCAAGACCTGTGGCGACCTCGTGCAGCAGCTCCGCGAGTCGGTCGAGGGGCGCGCTCTGGAGAGAGGGGATGCCCAGCGCGGTGAGGAGCAGTCCGTGTTCTCCAGGATCTGCACTGATTACTCGAAGGAGTCCATAGCTCCGGCGTCGGCGCTCGCTCTCCGAGAGGAGCCAGATGGCATCGGATGCGCAGAGACCGTGGTTGTCGGTGGGGAAGCAGGGCCAGCCCGCAGTACGGAGGGCGTGGACCCAGAGCGTCTCGACTTCTGGACGTCCGTTGTAGATTTTACCGTCGGCGCGTCTGATGTCGGTCTTGAGCGCGCTGAGGTATTCGGTCGGATGAGCGAGCAGGAGGCGCACGACAGCGGCCCGGGAGTCCGGGTGCTCCAGGCCTTCCAGCCACTGGAGATTCCCGATCTGATAGCCAAAGCCGCTCCGGGTCGGTGCCTCGATCATGGCAGCGATGTGGTCCATGTAGCGAGACCACTGCGCAG
>JBLHNG010000757.1:0-4333 GCA_047621685.1 Myxococcota bacterium
TCATGCAGCGCGCCGATGGCACCTTCAAGTGCTACTACGTCGACAAGGACCACGACTACTACGACTTCGTCAACGACATCGTGCCCGGAGAGGCTGCGCTGTCGCTCATCTACCTGACGGAGTACTTCGACGACGACGCCTGGATCAGCGGCCTGCCGGCGTACTGGACCCACTACGAGCCGTGGTTCTGGGAGCGGGAGAAGAAGAAAGACGCCACCGCGCCCTGGCCGATGAACACGTACCACAACGACACCCGGCTGGAGCTGGTGCAGTTCGGTCCCTGGACGGTCATGGCCGCCAACGCCTACCACCGTCGCACCGGAGATGAGAAGGTCGCGGCGTTTGGTCTGGACATCGCCCGGTGGATGATCGACAGCTACATGTGGACCGAGGAGAAGTCGCCGTTCCCCGACTATGTGGGCGGCTACTACAAGATGTCCCACGAGCTGCCCGCGATGCAGGCGTTCTGCTACGCAGAGGGCACCGCTGCCGCCTACGACCTCGCCCTGCGCTACGATCCAGAGCAGTCGCAGTTCTTCGGCGACGCCACCCATCAGACGATGCGGTTCGCACTCCAGATGCAGTACAACGCCTTCAACACCTACGCCTTCACCCGTCCTGAGCAGATCCGCGGCGGGGTCCGCTATGCGATGAACGAGACCAAGGTGCGAATCGACTACGTCTACCACGGACAGAGCTCGATGGTGCAGTGGTACTACGCCGCTCAGAAGGATCCGAACCTCTCCGTCGAGGTCCGGGACGGTCCGTCGATTCCCGGCCAGCTTCGCTCGTTTGAGGCCGAACTGGCCGCTGCAGTCGCCGCTTCGGAGGCCGCTCAGGCCGCCACGAAGGCTGCTGCTGAGGGCGCGACCCCAGACGATGCTGAGTAGGTGAGCCGCCGCCTGCCGGCCTGGATGCACCGTCGGTGGTTCCGTCGGCTGGCAGTGGTGGCCTGGTTCTCCCTGCTGTCCGTCGTGCTGACCTGGCCGATGGTGACCGACCCTTACGGCGCTGCGCTGGGCAGCATCCACGCCGACGGCATGAAGCACCTCTGGACGCTGTGGTGGATGAACGCAGAGGTCTGGCGGGAGGGCAGCTTCCCGTTCCACACCGAGCTGATCAACGCCCCGGCGGGCATGGATCTCTACCCCATCGAGCCCCTCAACGGACTCCTGGCGGTGGCGATGCCGTGGGTCGGGGTGGTCGGCATGGCCAACCTGCTCGTCTTCCTCAACCTCACCGCCACCGGGCTGGCGGGCATGTGGTTCGGCTCAGAGGTCTCGGGCCGCAAGCTCGGCGGACTGGTGGCCGGGACGGTGCTCCAGGGCAGCGCGGTGATGGCGTTCTTCGTGCACGTTGGGGTCGGAGAGCTGCTGCATGTCTGGTGGCTTCCGCTGGGGCTGACGGTGCTGGTGCGGGCGCGCACCACGATGGAGTGGCGGTGGTTCCTCGCGCTGGCCGGCTGCCTTATCGGTGCGATGCTGTCGTGCTTCTACCTCGGCTTCTTCCTGGCAACCTCGGTGGCCATCTGGTCGCTCACCACCCTGTGGGCGGGCCGGGACACCCCGGGTCTGCTGCTGCGCTACGCCCTGGCGGCCGGTCTGGCGATCGCGGTTGTGGTGCCGGTGACAACGGCGTTCTCGGGAAGTTACCGCTCAGGTTCCGTCCCCGAGATCAGCCTGAGCCGCTACCTCACTGAGGACCACGGCCAGCCGATCACCGATCCGCCCTCCGCCCGCGCTGAGCTGAGCGAGCTGGTCACCCCCGGTCGGGAGCCCACCCGCCGAGAAGACGCGGCCTATGGGGGCGGTCGATACCTTGGCATCCTCGCGCTCGGTCTGGCGGTCGTCGGCCTCATCCGGGATCCGAAGCGGGCGCTGCCGTGGGTAGCGGTCGGTGGTGTCGGAGTGGTGCTGTCGCTGGGCAGCTTCCTGACGGTGGATGGCGAGGTCGTGCGCACGGCGTCGGGTGCTCGGATCCGGATGCCGATCTTCTGGCTGAACCGGGTGCTGGGCTACTACGCCGAGCCGCTGAACTTCCCGGTCCGCTACCTCGCGGTCACCACCACCGCGCTCGCCGCGCTGACTGCGCTGTCCATCCGCAGCCGGTGGATGCTCATCCTCGCCCCGCTGGCGGTCATCGAGATCGGCTGGGGGCAGATGCTGGCCTGGCCATGGGCGACCTTCTCCCCCCGAGAGGCGAGGGTGCTCGAGCAGATGGATGAGCAGCCCGACGGCGCGATGATCGACCTGGCGCTCGCGGTGCGCTCAGATCAGGAGAATCGCTTCTCCGCCCTGTCCACCCAGATCCGACACGGTCGCCGCCTCAACGCCATCCCGCTGGAGCGCATCGAGTACTTCGCCCGCGATGGCCAGTACTTCGTCAAGGCCACCCAGCTCCTGACCGACCTGACCCCGCTGTACAACAACCGCGGCGGGGTGCTCTCCGGCGACTACCGTGCCGACCTCGCAGTGCTCGATGACGCGGGCTTTGGCTACCTCATCGTCTCCTACCGCAGCGGACGGGAGGCCATGCCCGGCGACCTGGTCAGTCAGCTGACCGGGCTGTGCGGTGAGCCAGTGGTCTCCGCTCGGGGGCTCGGCGTCTGGGCGCTGCCGGAGGTGGAGCACACCGACACCGAGCTGGCGGAGTGGAAGGTGCAGCATGCCGAGGCGATGATGATGCTGTCGCGAATGGACCCTGGAATGGGGCCGCGTCAGTAGCGAGTCAGCTCACCCGCTCATGCCGATCCGCAGCGAACGCCCGAACCTGTGGGTCGGACTGCCAGATCGGGTGGTGGATCAGGCGTCGTCGGACCCCGAGATCGCACAGGGTCCAGACCGCCTCTGGCATCCCGTCTCCACGCACCCACCACACCAGCAGCATGTCGGCCAGCTCGTCAAAGACGAAGGTCATTCCTCCCCGATGCAGCAAGGCGCCGTCGGGGGACAGGGCACGGACCCCGTCGAGTGCGGAGAGCTGGCCGCCGTGAAGCGCCCTGGTCAGAGAGCCGGCTCGGGTGGCGCCATCGAAGTCGAGGCGCACGCCCTCGGTGGGCAGCCCCATGCGCCCGAGGTCGGCGATGAGCTGATCGTGGATCACATAGCGCAGCGCCTCGCCCAGCTCGCTGAGAAGGGATCGGGTCTGACAGGAGTCGGCGGGGTGGGGACCGGGACGGGGGCGCTGCCAGAACGGCGCGGTGCCTTCGCTGAGGGGATTGCTCGCCGGATCCAGCGCCCAGGCGAGGGTCTCGTGGGGCATCAGGCCGATGGAGACCCGGGTGGAGCCCGGGGTGACCGCCATGTCGCCGTTGGGCAGTGGATCGTACCGGGTGATCTGCCCGCTTCCGCTTCGGTACGCCGCGGCGAGCCCCTGGAGCTGGATGCCCGAGTAGATCTCCGGCCCGCCGATCTGGAGGGTGCGGCCAGGGATGAGGTCTGGCAGCACATCGAGCACCAGCCGCGCACAGTCCCGTCGGGAGATGGGCGCATAGCGGGAGGAGGGGTGGATGGGGTGCGGCCGGCCGCCGTCGGGAGGGCGGACGTGTCCGTCGATGATCTCATCGTGGTAGCAGCTCACCCGGCAGAGGGTCCAGGGGGTGTCGATGCCGGCGAGCTTGATGTATTTGTCCATGTGGAAGCCCCGCCGGTTCAGGCGGCTCTTCGACCAGCGATACCCGCCGATGACCGAAAGGTGCATCACCCGCGCCACATCCTGTGCTGCGGCAGCCATCACCACGTTCGCCGCAGCCTGCTTGTCGTACTCCGGCGAGCCATGCCCCGCTGTGCGTGCGTCGATGCAGGAAATCACCGCATCCGCCCCAGCCAGAACTGGTGGCAGTGAGTCGGGATAGCTGGCGTTTGCATAGCAGATCTGGTTGACGCCTACGACGCCTTCCAGGCTCGAAGCGTCATTGTCATCGCGAACAACCGGTCGCACAGCCATGCCCCGACGGAGCGCTTCCTTGAGGATCTCCAGCCCCGTCCGGCCGCCTGCACCCAGGATCACAAGCATCACCTGCCTCCTGTGGGTCAGACTACCACTGCTGGTGCGTCGGGATGGCTCTCCACAGTCGTTTTGATCCGCTGGGTGTAGCCTGGAGTCACCAGGGCCCGTGTCTTCATCGTAGCCATTAAATACCCAGTTCGTTTGCCGCGATCCTTCTCCCACATCTGCCCGGATCGGTCCCTCGATCATCCCGAATTCGGACATCAGGGCTGAGGATGAGTCGGTTCTAAAACACTGTTTCAAAGATGAATACTGGGAGATAGATATCTTTTTGTGACCGATTTATCCGGTCGGCATATCCCGGGTGTACTCGCCAACGCCGGGC
>JBLHNG010000758.1:0-4332 GCA_047621685.1 Myxococcota bacterium
CGGGGATGAGGCCCTCGTCGGCGTAGCTGGTGTCGGCGTTGTCCTCGGTCGGTGCGGTGTCCACCAGCAGCAGCGGCACCGCGAGGAAGGCGCCGTCGTCGGAGAAGTCGGGGTCACCAGTGATCCGGGGGGTCAGCGCCCGACGGTCCCCGGCGCGCATGCTCTCGGAGTGCAGCTTCTGGCCGGTCAGCTCCGGCAGCGGCAGGTCGCTGACCGCACCGGAGGCGAGGTCGATGTGGCTGAGGGTGCCGTGAAACGCCGAGGCGACGATGAGGTCTGTGCCGTCCGGGGACAGGGCCAGCCAGCGGGGCTCGTCGGGGATGGGCCATCGCTGCTGGATGGTGAGGGTCGCGGTGTCCAGGGCGACCACCTCGCCGGCCATCGACCGCGCAACATACAGGGTCTCGCCGTCCGGGCTCAGCGCCAGGCCGTAAGGCTCGCCGTCGAGGTCCGCACGCGCCGTCTCGGTGAGCACCCCGCCGTCATCCGTCACTGCCACGATGCCGCCGTCTCCCCGAAGCGAGACGAACAGCGCGGAGGCATCTCCCACCAGCCGGGTCGGTCCGCCACCGAGGGTGAGCCCGGTGACCGCGCCGGAGTCGGGATCGAGCCGGGAGAGGTCCCCGACGAGCGCATCGACCACGTAGAGGATCCCGTCGTCGGCCAGCAGGGCACCGCCCGGAGTCTCCAGCGTCGGGTCTCCGGTGCTGGCAGTATCGGAGACGGCATCCGGTCGACAGCCAGTGGCGAGGAGGAGTCCGATCATGACTGCACTGTAATCCCTCTACCCACCCTGCCGAAGCATGAGTCTCTCAGAACCGACCGTTGAGCAGGCTGACCTCGACGCTTCGGCTGCCGTCCTTCTCCGGGTGGAGCTTGAGCTGGGGAGCAGACATGACGATTCGCCCCTCATATTTGGCCTGCATCGACCGCGTGCTCAGGGCACCAAGCGTCAGCCCGGCAGCCTCCCCCAGTAATATCGTTGCGCTGTTGGGTGCATCATCATCCACCAACAGCCCGATAAGTAAGCCCACCCCCAACCCCGCGCTGCCTGCACTGTTGATGAGGGAGAGACGCCTGGGGCTGAGGTCATGTGCCCGGGCCAACAGGATGCCAGTCACCAGACCCGCATCGGTGATGATGACCTGAAGCGGGAAGATTGCGTCGGGCTCAGGATCAATCAGGTTCAGCAAGAAGATGCTGTTCAAGGCCCCCCAGCTCGCCCCGGCGCTTACCAGGGAAACGTCCGAAATAGAGGGGGAGCGATTGGAGGCAATCATCGCACCAGCGACACCGCCAGCGATCTCAGACAGCAGGAGTGTGCCCCCGATCGCTGTGTTGCTGTCCATGTCTGCAGCCACTGCAATCAGGGAGCCATGGTACAGGCCGAGTCCCTCGCCCAACGCGAAGGTCCAGGCTTCTCCACGGGTGATCGTGTTGTTGCGTGTGTACAGGTAGCTGCCGCCGATGCCTGCACCCATGCCTGCGAGGGCTGAGACCACATATGGGGTGGCGTCATCGGCCTGAATGTCCAGGGTGATGGGGATGAGAGCGCCCGTGATCCCGCCAATCAGGGCCTGGCTGATGGCGAGGTGGACCAGACCTTCGGTGGCGGTTGCGTCCTCCGCTGAAGCGACCAGGGGGGCGAGGGCCATGCGCGCAGATGCAGCGACGCTGGTGTCTTCGTAGGTGGCGAGCAGCTCTTCGAGGAGCTCTCGGGCCAGCTCGGTCTGACCGGTGCTGATCCGTCGCTGGGCGAGGTCGAGCAGCAGCCGGGCCTCCGCCTCGCGGATGCTCTCCTCGCTGATGGAGGCCGGCTCATCGGTAGATGGCACGGTTTCCTGGGCCATGGCGAGCTGGGCGGTGAGCAGGAGATGGATCATGGACGAGATTCCGGGTAGGGCTGGGTGAGCGTCCGGTCTTGGGACCATCGAACCGTAGTGGGAAAACCTGTCTGAATCCTGGCTACAGCGAGGTGGTCATCCGCTGCCGGAGGTGCCCAGGTAGGAAGCTGTCGTGTGGAGAGCGGCCCTGCCTGAAACACCGATCGTATTTCCGACCGATCGTGAGCATGTGGCAGACTGCCCAGGGATGCGGCCCCCTCCCCCGTCCGCGAGATACACCCCCGCCTCAGATGTCAGCCGACTCCAACACCACTGAATCCACCGGCCTCGGACTGGGCACCTTCCTCGGGGTCTTCACCCCGACGACGCTCACCATCCTGGGCGTCATCATGTACCTCCGGGTGGGCTGGGTCGTCGGCAACGCCGGGCTGATCGGCACCCTGCTGATCGTGCTGCTGGCCAACAGCATCACCTTCATCTCCACCCTGTCCCTCTCCGCGCTGTCGACGAACATGCGGGTGGGGGTTGGTGGGGCGTACTACCTCATCTCTCGGAGCATGGGGCTGGAGATCGGCGGAGCGCTGGGCATCCCGCTGTACCTGTCGCAGACGCTGTCGCTGACCCTCTACGCCTTCGGCCTCGCCGAGAGCATGCGCATCATCTGGCCCGACGCCCCGGTGCAGCTGCTGGCGGGCATCATCGTGATCGCGGTGGTGCTGGTCGCGTCGAAGAGCACGGTGATGGCGCTGAAGATGCAGCTGCCGATCATGGTGTTCATCGGCCTGTCGCTGCTGTCGCTGTTCCTCGGGGTCGAGTTCAACGGCTCCCAGGTCGAGCAGATCGGGCCGTGGACCGATGTGGGCTTCTGGGGGGTGTTCGCGGTCTTCTTCCCCGCAGTGACCGGCATCCTGGCCGGTCTCGGGCTGTCGGGCGATCTGGAGGATCCCAGCCAGAGCATCCCCCGGGGCTCGCTCGCCGCGGTGTTCGTCGGCCTCGTGGTCTACATGGCGGTGCCGTTTGCCCTGGCCAACGGTGCCTCCGCCGAGGAGCTGCGCGCGAATCCGCTGATCTGGACGCAGATGGCATGGGTCGGCTTCCTGGTGCTGCCCGGCCTCTGGGGTGCGATCTTCTCCAGCGCCATCGGCAGCATCCTCACCGCCCCGCGCACGCTCCAGGCCCTCGCCCAGGACGGGCTCGTGCCGAGCTGGCTGGGCAAAGTCAGCGACAACGGCGAGCCGATGCTCGCGCTGCGGATCAGCGGGCTGGTCGCGCTGGCGGCGGTGGCACTCGGGGATCTCAACGTCGTGGCGGGCGTCGTCACGATGTTCTTCCTGACCACCTACGGCATGCTGAACCTCGCCAGCGCGCTGGAGGATCTGGTCAAGGATCCCAGCTACCGCCCCCGGATCCGCACCCCCTGGTGGGTGTCACTGCTGGGCGCGTTTGGCTGCTTTGTCGCGATGGCTGCGATCAATCCGCTGGCCTTTGTCGTCGCGATCATCGTCGAATTCATGATCTGGTACGCCATCTCCCGCTGGGCCATCCGGGCGGCATGGGGCGACCTGCGCAGCGGACTGTGGTTCGCCATGGCCCGGTTCGCGATGCTCCGCCTGCGCACCGCCCGGCAGGATCCGCGCAACTGGCGTCCGCACATCCTCGTCTTCACCGCCGACCTCGCCCGCAACTTCCCGATGGTCCGCATGGCGGCCCGGTTCAGCCAGGACCACGGCATCGTCACCGTCAACACGATGAAGATCGGCGACCTGGAGAGCCACGGCGACGTCAACGCGCTGCTGGAGCGCAACCGCACGATGCTCTCTGACGGCGGCGTGCTGGCGTTCTGCGAGGTCACTGCGGTGCCCTCCCTGATCAGCGGCATCGTCACCATCACCCAGTCCCATGGCTTTGCGGGGCTGGAGAGCAACGTGGTGATGCTTGGCTTCCCGGGCACCTCCGAGGGCGTCCAGCGGCTGTTCGGGCTGGTGCGGCGGCTGGATCTGCTGGAGAAGTGCTCGGTCATCGTCAAGCCCGGCACCACCCCACCCGTCCCCGACCCCAACGAGCGCGCTCCGGAGATCCTGGTGTGGTGGAAGGGCCGGGAGCACAACGGCGACCTGATGCTGCTGCTCGCTCACCTCCTCTCGCTCAGCGAGGGCTGGCAGCGGGCGCACATCGTGCTGCGCAGCATCGTGGACAGCGCCGAAGAGGCGGAGGCGCTCAGCAAGTCCCACGCGCAGATGCTGACGGACACCCGAATCGAGGCGCAGGTCGACATCCTCCAGCGCGGCCCCGACGAGTCTCCCCAGGACCTCATCCGCCGCAAGTCTGCCGGTGCCGCGATGGTGTTCTTCGGCATGGCGATCGTCCAGGAGGCTGAAGAGGTCGAGGCTGCTGCCCGAATGGAGGAGATGCTGGAGGGCATGCCGACTGCCCTGGTGGTCCGCAACTCTGGGCCGTTCCGGGGCCGGCTGGTTTAAGCGCTCGCTAC
>JBLHNG010000759.1:0-4330 GCA_047621685.1 Myxococcota bacterium
GCCGGCGGCGAGGCCGTAGCGGGGCGCCTTGGTGGAGAGGCTCTCGTCGTAGGTGTAGGACCGCGCACGACTCGACAGTGCGATGGAGGCGTCCTTGGAGCCGATGGGCACCGCGTCGTCGGGAAGCTGTCGGACCAGGGACCACACCGGATGCTCCCAGGCGGGGGGCTTCGCGGAGAAGCCGGTGACGAGGTTGTAGTACGCCGACCAGTCCTGCCAGGTCTTCCCACTCACGCCCAGCAACATCGCCGCCACCACCACCGCAGCGATCTGCCTGCGACGGGTCTGCCCGGCGAGCAGGCGCAGCAGCCGCCCGCCGCCCTGGATCATCGCCGCGATGAGGAATGCCGCTGCCGGGGCCATGTGGTGGCAGTGCCCGCTCCAGGAGCGATCGATCCCGTGGCCCTCGGGGATGGTCATGTGAAAGGCGATGAGCCCGATGCCTGGCAGCGCGGTGTTTGGTGCCGCGAAGATCAGGAAGCCGAGCGGAATGAGCATCAGGGCGTAGAACCGCTCCAGGTACAGCCAGCCCTCTACGAAGATCGCCCCGGTGGTCTCTCCGGTGACCCCCTTGATCGCACCGGACAGGGGCATGTCGTAGCCAGCCTCCGCCATCGGGTAGGCATGCTCGGACCACCCCACGAACAGCCCCACCACCGCGAGGGTGACCGCGATGTTGAAGCCCCACATCTTCCACTTCGGTCGGCTCGTCTCCCGATCCCATGGCGGACACAGCGCGGCGATGGCGATGGCCATGGGCACGCACTCTTCCCGGGGCATGATCGCGACCATCGCACCCAGGATCGACAGCCACCACTTCCCCGAGGACAGCGCCCAGATGGAGAACACCAAAAACGGCAGGGCGTAGACGAGGTCCTGGTAGTCCTGGGTCGCCATGATCATGGTCACCGGCGCGAAGAGGTACAGCAGCCCGCCCCACGCCAGCCCGAACCCGGAGTTCGTGGCGCGCATCCCGAGCAGCGCCGCCGGGATCGCTCCGAGCAGCACCCCGGTCAGCATGATCTGAGCGAGCCAGAGGGGCTGCGGGGCGAGGCCATAGAGCAGCCCGGTGATCGGCAAGGTCAGCGCCCGGTGTCCCGACCAGGCCCAGGTGTCGTCGTAGCCCTTGTGGATGGTCTGGAAGAAGTCGCGGGACTCCGCGAAGTTGAACAGCAGCTGCTCATGCACCGCGAAGGCATACGGCTCAATGGTCTGGAGCGCAGCGAGTCGCGCCCAGGCGGTCGACACGGCGGTCCCCCAGAAGTACATCCCAGCCACTGCCAGCAGCACGACTGAGATGATGTGCGGAGTCCATCGGCGCATGGCCCGAGGCTACCGCATCGGGAATGTCTCATCGACGACAATGCTTTTCCTCACGAGGCGACACCGCATGAACAAGACCTTCCTCCTCGCCGCTGCTCTCGCACTGCCTGCTGCCGCCGACGCGAAGCCCCTGGGGCAGAAGGTCACCGCGGAGGTGATCGGCATCAAGGACGTGCGCATCGGCCTCGGAGGCGCCGGCTTCACGGTCGTCACCGCCCTGACTCGGAAGAAGGCGCCGCCGATGGTGCTCACCGGGCTGCGGTTTGATGTGATGGTCAATGGCCAGAAGATTGGCGAGGGCAGCATTGAGGAGAACACCCGGCTGAAACGCAACCAGGCGGTGCAGGTGGAGATTCCGACCCGGGTGATGGCGACTGCTGGGCTGATGGCGCTGATGAACAGTGATGCGGAGCTGTCGATCTCTGGGGAGGTCTCTGGTCGGTGGCTGTTTTTCAAGCAGGAACGCAGCTTTGAGGAGACCATCTCGATGCAGGACATTGTGGACACTGTGCGGTGAGCGGCTGGGGAAGCACTCGGCGCTCTGAGGTGTGCAGGAAGGTCCTGTGAGACTGCGTGGGGTGGCCGCAGGGCGGGGATTCGCCTGCGGGTGTCATGCTGGGGGTCGCAGGGGAGCGGTGACCAGAGTGACCCGTAGGGGAACGCCGGGAATGCAGCCCCCTTGAGCGCAGCGCCATAAGCAGCCATGAGCGAAGCGATGGGCTGCGTTGGAGCGGAGTGGCCAGAAAAAGCATAGCGCCGACGTTGAGTGACCTCAGCGCATCCGGGGAGGGAGCACCCTTCGGAGTCGAAGGCCCCGTCGCTGAGAAGACCGAAGGGCGAGCAGAACAGGGCAGGCAACATCAATGCCAGTGGCTCTCGCATCGCTGGAGTATGGCGGCACTGCCAGCGCCAGGCAGCACCTCACTCTGGCGATGCGAGGATCGTGGGTTTTGATGTTGCCGACCTGCACTGCTGGCCTCTGGCTTCGCAGCGACGGGGCGATGGGATGACGGCGGGTGCTCTCTCACCGGGAGGCTGAGGTTCGCCATCGTCGGCGCCATTCTTTTTCTGGCCACTTCGCCCCCCTGCGCGCCCTTCGCTTCGCTCTGGGCTGCTCACGGGGCTCGTTCGAGGGGGGCTGCACTCTCTCCGTTCGCCGCTTTACAGCGACTTCTCTCCAGTCGTCGCTCCCCCTGCGACCCCCCAACCGGGCGCCCGCGCCTTACCGCACGTCGGCTCACTCAGCGACCCGTCCTGCAGACCTCAGAGCACCGGGCGGCTCCAACGACCGCGCTACTCCCCACTCCACCCCGCCACCGCACCACCCGACTCATACAGCCACAGCCGCTGGTCAGCCCCAAGCGGCCCCTCATAGGTCACCGACTTCCCGCCAGGAAAGACCACAACAACACGATCAATCTCAGAGACATCCCCAAGACCAACGTGCGCAATGATGCTGTCCTGCCCACCCTGCCCGGTGCCCCCGTTGATGTGACGCAGCCACGTGCCACCCCCAGCAACAACCTCCACAGTCGCCCCAATGCCCGCCCGGTTGCTCTCCACATCACCCACGACCCGAACCTGCAGCCAGTGCCCAGCACTCAGGGTGTTCTCATAAACCTCCCCATACGCCGCAAGGTCGAGGTCACCGTCGTTGTCGAGGTCCGCGACAGCCATGCCCCAGCCGTTGTCCCGGGTGATGCCAGCGTGGTAGGAGTCGAGCGCGAACGTGCCGTCTCCGAGCCCCCAGTAGAAGTCCGTGGGCCGGCCATCGTAGACAGCGGAGATGGCGAGGTCCAGGTTGCCGTCGGCGTCGAAGTCCCCGAGGGTGGGCACGGAGTGGGTCTCCTGGTAGCGCAGCCCGGCGGCACCCGTCGGAGTGGTCCAGTCGCCCTGGATGTCGGCGTAGCTGCCGGTGCCGTCGTTGAGGAGCACCTGGGTCTTGTCGGAGAAGTTGTAGAACCGGGGGTGGGCGAGGTTGGCCTGGACGACATCAAAGTCGCCGTCGTTGTCTATATCGCCCCACGCCGCGCCGATGGTGTGGCCGTAGTAGGCCTGAACGCCGACGCTGACTCCCTCTCCGGCGAGCCCCTTGTCGCTCGCCGACTCACTGACCTGTCCGCCGCCGAGGTTGTCGAAGAACAGGTTGCGGTGGAGGACGTAGTTGTTGACCAGCAGGTCGACGTCGCCGTCGCGGTCGTGGTCGATCGGGCTGGCCCCCCGGCTGGCGTAGGCAGAGGCGGAGAAGCCGTCCTCGCCGGTGCGCTCGGTGAAGGTGCCGTCCCCGTTGCTGATGAAGACGGTGTCCTGGTAGTACGAGTAGTCGGTCCAGCAGATGAAGTTGCTGAGGTAGAGGTCGAGGAAGCCGTCGGCGTTGACGTCCCACCATGCCGCCCCGGCGGTCGGTGAGGTGGTGTAGCCGGCGTCTGCGCAGTCGTTGTCCTTCTGCACGTCGGTGAGCCCAGCGGCGGCAGTGACATCCTCGAAGGTGCCGTCTCCGAGGCTGTGCAGCAGGCTGTCCCCGACGGTGCCGCTCTCGACGAACACGAGCAGATCGAGGTGGCCGTCGTTGTCGTAGTCTCCCCACACGCCTCCACTCGACGAGATGCCCATCGCCGTGATTCCGGTGGCATCGGTGACGTCGGTGAAGGTGCCGTCTCCGTCGTTGCGGTACAGGGCAGGGCCGTTGGTGAACAGGTCCTCGTAGCCATCATTGTCGAAGTCTCCCCACGCCTGCCGGCTGGAGGGCACGAGGTCCTCAATGGGCTGGAAGACCGTCTCAGCAGGCTGCACGTCGTCGGTGTACTCGACGTAGAGCCGCACCATGTAGTCGTAGCCAAAGCCAAACGAGACGCCGTTGTAGTACCCGCCGTAGGTGCTCCCGGTCAGCTCAGGCATGTTCATCGACGAGTGGCACTCATCGAAGGTCGGGCAGGTGCCGTCGCCGTTGTAGGAGAGGTCGAACAGCAGGGCGGCGTCGGCCTGCTCGGCTCGCTGGTTGACGACG
>JBLHNG010000760.1:0-4329 GCA_047621685.1 Myxococcota bacterium
TCGTCGTTGTTGTAGTCCGCGACACTGAGATCGAAGATCCCCCGCTCACCGGTCGGCTCCACAAGCACCGTGAAGTCCCCGGACATGCCCCATTGGATGGCAAGGCCATCCTCAAACACCAGCAGATCGGGCAGGTTGTCGCCGTCTATATCGGTAATGTTGGAGTTCTGGGCAGAGAAGGGCTGTGGGATGTCCTGGGGAGGAGAGCCATCGAGAGCACTGCGCTTCAGGAGCCCGTTCGGGTAGTCGGTCACCAGCACCCAGGCACCATCCACCCGCACCAGCGAGAGAACACCGCCCTCAGTGCGCTCGCCATTAAATGCATCGGCGACATCAATGAGCGTGCTCTGATCGGTCCATGAGGGAGACGAGAGCGGCGCATCACATGGCTGCTCATCACCTATATTCCAGTTAGGTTCAGACAACTGTACGACTGAATCTGGTGTGGTTTTTTCTCCACAGGCGAGAAGAAGATAGAGCATGCCCCTCACAAAAAGTCATGAGCTGTGTTTCTCAGTATAGAGACTTCTTGCCGATGTGGTTGAACGAGAAGCCGTCTCCGGGGCTTCGGTCATGCTTCCGGACACGACCCTCTTGAGATCCGTCCAGAGGACTCGTGCCTGGAAAAGATGGGGTCGTCCCAAATGACCGAGGCTGTCTCAGGGGCCCACCCCGCCCCCTCAGAGGAGGCTAAACCAGCGCGCTCTCCTTGCCCGAGTCCCCGGTAAACAGGCACGACGAGCGGGTCAGCCGCACGGTGGCCCGGACGTATGCCATGTCCGGCTCGGCATCGAGGCCCATGACATCGAGGTCGGACTGCGGAGCGCGGGTCAGGCAGTCCTCCATGGTGCCCACCAGCACCACCCGACGCGCGGTCTTGGGCAGCCGCCCGAGGTCGCTGACCTCTTGGAGGAAGCGATCTGCGGCGGGCTCCTCCTCCGAACGCTCAGCCACTGCGATGATGTTCAGCTCTGCGCTCCAGGAGCGCACCAGACGCCAGGCGATCAGGATGGCGAGGTGCATGTTGGACTGCCCGATCTTGTCGGGGACCGGCTCCGGCCCGGTGCGGTAGCGGAACCAGAGGTTGATCACCCCGGCCCGTCCCAGGCCAGCCTTCTCATGCATCGCCAGCAGGATCATCCCCACCCGCAGCCGCCGCGCCTCGATGCACATCTCCCGGACTTCCTCTTGCTGCCCCTCGTCTGTGGGCAGGTTGAGGAACAGGATGTTGGGCCGGAAGAACGCGCTCTCCAGTGCTTGGAGTCCAGCGATCAGCCCCTCCCGGAACTCGGTGGAGTCCAGCACCGACCAGGTCGTAAACAGCTCCTGTCGCCGCATGTAGTGACCCAGATCGCCGATCTCCCGGGTCAGCTCTTTGACGTTGTCCCGAGTGGCGATGCCCATGAGCTTGACGGAACCCTCGGGTCGGCAGATGTCCGACAGCAGGCGGAATTCGCCGCGCAGCTCGGAAGGATCGCTGACCGGAACGAGCAGGGAGGGCTTCCAGGCCTTGGCGTTCTCGATGTCGAGCTGGATGACCTTGGCGGCGGCCCACTCCGCGAAGGCGGCGAAGATTCCACTGCGCACATCCTCGGTCTGGCGCACACCGCGCTTGGTCACGAACACAAACAGCGCCACCACGATGCCGACAGAGACCAGCCCGAAGGCCGGGTTGACGATGAACATGGCAAACACACAGCCGACCGTGCCGAGCAGCGGCACGAACCAGGGCACCTGGAGGGTCGGCCGGAAGCTGGAGAGTCCCAGCGACTTCTCGACGAGCACGACCACGTTGATGACCGCGTAGCTGATGAGGAAGAACATGCTGATCAGCGGGGCGACGAGGTTGAGGTCGCGCAGCATCAGCGCCCCCAGCACAATGACGCCGGTCAGGATCATCGCATTTCGCGGCTGTCCGCTGTCGGTGGTCCTTGCCAGGAACGCGCCCCTGGGCACCAGATCGTCCTGGCACATCGCCATCAAGATGCGCGGCGCGCCGACGAGAGAGGCCAGCGCAGAGGAGAAGGTCGCCCCCAGCAGACCAGCCACCACCGCGGGTCCCCACAGGGCATTGTCCAGGAAGAAGTTGTAGTTGTTCAGCAGCTCCTCGGTGCTGCCAGCACGGGCGACCCAGACTGCGAGCACCACATAGACCACCGCGCTCAGCAGGATCGCCCCGAGGGTGCCCTTGGGGATGGAGACCCGTGGGTCCTTGAGATCGCCGGACATGTTCGCCCCGGCCATCACCCCGGTCGCCGCCGGAAAGAACACCGCAAAGACTACCCAGAAGCTGGTCTTATTCACACCGTTGGCCGGGGAGCCCTCGAAGTTACCGAACCAGACGATGTCATTGCTCAGATCCCAGCCCGCGCCGTTGCCCAGGATGCAGACCAGCGAGACCACGAGGATGGCCATGACCACGTACTGGATCCGGAAGGCGAGGTTGGGGCCGATCATGCCGATGGCAAACACCACCGCGAAGATCACCATGTCGACCAGCAGCTCGGAGATGCCCAGCGCGCTGAACCACTCGATGGAGTACAGCCCCTCGCGAAAGCCGAAGATGTACATCGACACCGCGAGAGCCTGCGAGAAGTACAGCGGCGCACCAACACTGCCGCCGACTTCCAGCCCCAGCGATCGAGAGATGATCGCGTAGGGTCCGCCAGCCCCCAGGCGGGTGTTGGTGGCGATGGAGGACAGCGACAGCCCGGTGCACAGCGTGATGCCGATCGCCACGCCCATGATCAGAAATGCGCCGAACAGCCCGGCATTGCCGACCACCCACGGCAGGCGCAGGAACATGATGACGCCGAGGATGGTCAGGATGGTCGGCGTGAACACCCCGGCAAAGGCCCCGTACAGGACCCGGGTGCTCTTTGCAGGTGCGGTCTCGGTCATCGGGGCTCCAGGCTGGGCCCATTGTCGCTCAGATCACCGCTGCGGACCGCCCGGTCGCGCTTCAGGCAGCCGGGCCGTCCGTGTGGTCCGTCGGTCGCAGCCGCATGGTGAGCCCCTTGAGAAAATACCGCATCGCCTGATCGCCGCACTCTCGGTAGTGCTTGTGATCGGGCTTGCGGAACAGGGCGGTCAGCTCTCCCCGGGACATGTTCTGCCCACCGCTTGAGAGGATGCGCAGCATGTCGTCTTCCTGGAGCTTCAGCGCAATGCGCAGCTTCTTGAGGATCATGTTGTTGGTGAGCGAATCGGTAGACGGCTTGGTTCCAGGCCGGGGCGGACCGCGTCGCGAGATGATGAAGCCATCGAGGAAGTCGGCGAGCTGGCGGCTGCCGCACTGCTCCCAGCCCGGCTCGTCCTCCTTCAGCATCACCGCACGAACCTGGTCGGCGGTCATTCGGCGGCCCTTCAGCGCAAAGATCTCTGCCATGCGCTCGTCGGAGGCGTTGAGGGCGTAGCGCAGCCGGCGAAGGGTGCTGTTGTTGTCCATGGTGGATCTGTCCTGATGTTTCAGAGGCGGACAGGACATATAAGCGGTTTCGCAGTCAGCCCGTCGGTGTGGCCTGACGCCGCTCAGCAGCCGTCGTCAGGATTCGCTCACAGCGCGGTCCGGGCGAGCTTGAGCGCGGACTGGAGCTTCTTCTTGTCGCTGGACCTGGCACCGCAGGCTTCGCAGAGCCGCTCAAGCACCGCGATGGTCCCAGCAGGCCCCAGGGACTCGATCATGTCGAAGGCGTAGTACCGGGCCAGGTAGGTCGTGTAGCTCCACAGGCACCGCTCGATGCACTCCATGGCGAGCGTCGAGTCCGTCAGACCGGCGACAATCTGGAGGACGTGCTCGATGGACTCGTCGCCGGAAGCGAGACGCTGGGCCACCTCGTGCAGCCAGGTGCCGTCTCGGGAGAACGCGAACGCCAGGCTGGTGGTGTTCCTCGCTGCGCTGATCTCCGTCGAGGTCTTGAGCCGCTCGTAGTGCGGAGCAGCGGCGACAAGCGCCGAGGCGAAGTCGGCCTCGGAGAGCTGGAAGAGGTGGCACCGGAGAGCCCACCACAGCGGCTCGTGGTGCATGTGGGAGGATCCGTGGGGGATTCCCTCCGCATCCGGCTCCAGTGCGGTGAGGTTGATGCTCTGGTGCTCAGAGCTGGAGCGTCCTCCGGAGGAGAACGGGATCGGGGCACAGAGGATCTCGACGGCAGCGTCGACACCGTAGCTCGTCCAGAAGCCCATCAGGATCCGACAGGGCGCCCAGGCATCCCACTTCAGGAACCTGGAGAAGTCGCCGCTGCCGAGGGTGAGGTCTTCCAGGCTGGTGACGATGGCGCGGTAGCACTCCCGAGATGGCACGAGGCGCTCCGGGCGCTCCCCGCTGTC
>JBLHNG010000761.1:0-4326 GCA_047621685.1 Myxococcota bacterium
GCTGGCGACGAGGGTATCCAGTCAGCCCTTGGTCCGGCAAGGCGCGGCGCAACAAGGACACCAACCGGACACAAGCCGTGCGGCTCACACAGCAGCTCACGGAGCGGACGCCGGAGGGCTGAATGCCAGGCATTCGGAGCCACCTCCAGGGCGGGAAGGAGTGCAAAGGGGCGGACATGGAGCCGTGCATGAGGGACTCTCAGGCCAGCCTCTCGAATTCGCCTCCGACCAAACAGGAGGATGTCGAGATCCACCGGCCGATCCGACCAACGCAGCCCAGCCCGGCGCCCCAGCCGCGACTCAATGTTCTTGCAAGCGATGAGGAGCTGCTGGGGAGAGCGGGTGGTGTCCACGCGGACTGCGGCGTTGAAGAACACCTGCTGCGCGGCCCCCAGCGGAGCGGACTGCCAGATCCGACTGACCGCGACCACCTCGACATCCGGCAGGGCCGAGAGGGCGGCGACCGCCAGCGAGAGCAGCCCGCGGCGATCCCCCAGCGAGCTGCCCAGTCCAATGACCGCGGATTGAGGTGTGCTCAAAAGCGATCCCAGGGCACGGTCAGAAGCCACCGCTCGTCGGCTTTCGCCTTCCTGGCGAGCTGAGCATCCGCCACGCTGCTGCGCACAACACCGTCTGGAGCCAGGATCCACTCCCCACCGAGCGGCTCTGGAGGAAGCGAGCCGAGCTCCTGGATGGTGGTGATGTCCTGACCGTGCTGACTGGCCAGCTCCTCCCGGTGCTCAGCGATGCGCTCCACAAGCTCCTCGTGAAGCAGCAGGTTCAGCTTTCGCTCCAGAGACCGGCGGACTGCTGGCTCTGCGGTCGTCTCCAGCTGCTCCTTGAGGTAGCGCATCGCTGCCTGACGCCCGACGTCTTCATCGAGAAAGCCTGCTGCAGCCGAAGAATACCAGGGCGGTGCACCGGGGATCTTCGCTGCGATGGAGAGATACTCTGCGGCACGAGCACGGTCCCCCCGGTAGAGGTAGGCGTTCATTCCGACCGAGAACGGGAAGTAGGGCTCGTCGGGGAGATTCTCCATGCCAAGGAGGAACAGTGCATCGCTCTCATCGATGGCGTTGCAGATCCGGAGCATGCCGCCGCCGTTGAAGTAGACCGTGCGCCAGGACGGGTCGAGCTCAGCCACGCTGGTGAGCATCGCGTCGAGCCACCGCACGTCCTGGCTGCTGCTGTCGCTGAATATCTCGGAGAAGGTGAGCACCGAGCGCACCCATAGGAAGTCGGCAACCACGGTGTGATAGCCCATCGACGCGACCTTGAGCGCACCGGCAGAGGGCAGGAAGATCCGCTCTGGGGATGCATCCGAGAACCGCACTGCGTCGCTCTGGCGGTGAGCGCGGTGTGCGATCAACCCTCCGACGATCAGCAGGACTGCAGGCAGAAGGCGGCTCAATCGTCCTCCAGACGCATCAGGGCACGGACCTGTGACTCCAGCGGGATCGCCCCCTGCCAGGAAGCACAGAGCTGATCATATCCCATGGTGTCTCCTCGGCGCAGACGCAGTGCAGCCTCCACGACGGTGCTGCGCCCGCTGGGATCCGGCAGCTCACCCCCAAGCATCGTCTCGGCCTCTTCCCAGTCCCCGGCTGCGGCCAGGGCGACCGCCATTCGGCCCGAGAAGTCACCATCCGCCGGACATCCCCGTCTCCTCGACCACCACCCGACCTGAGCGGCGAGGGCCGGACGACCGGTGCGGTATGCAGCGGTGATCGGCGTGCCACATGCGCCCCAATAGGGCAGCGGATCGGCCAGGGATGCCATGAACAACCTCAGCGCAGTCTCTCGATCCCCATCATCGGTGTTGAGGGCATGGGCGAGCCCGGTGTATGAGAACGGATTCGGGGCATCATGGACTGCGGCCTCCCAGAGTCCGCGCTCTTGCGTCCAGTCCGGCACCCGATCCTGAACCCGAAGGACGCACAGCGGGAGGAGCACCGCCAGCACCCAGATGCGTCGTCCAGGCAACATCGACACCGCCCAGAGCATCAGCCCGGCCATGGGGAGGTACAGATATCGCTCTCCGACCAGCCCCTTTGAGGCAATGGGAAGCACCGCCGGCAGGTAGAACATCACCGCAATGGCCAGTCCGGCGAGCGCCATCTTGCGGCGCGGCCCCGACATCACCATCGGCAGCCCGGCGAGCAGCAACAACACACAGAGCCCGAAGAAGAAGCGGGGTTGAGACAACGACAACCACTCGAGCGACCAGGCACTGCTCAGCGTCGAGGGCCAGGCGATCATCGTCCCGATCAGGGCGAGGATCTGTGGGATGCGCTGGAGGACCAGCGCTGCGGCATCGGCGGTGGGCAGTGGCGTCTCTCCGACCCCGCTCAGCCCACGCAGGATGAGCGCAGCGAGGAGTCCACCGCTGATCGCAGCATGCCTCCGCCAGCCCCCGAGCTGCCCCCGGGCCAGGTCGAGGACCAGCAGCGCTGCGGGCAGGAAGAGGACGGACTCCTTGGCGAGCAGGGCCAGACCAGAGAGCATGGCGGCGCCAGCCAGTCGGCCGCCCGCAACCTCTCGATTCACAACCAACCAGAGCGAGAGCAGCGCAAAGGTAGCGGCCATCGAGTCGTTTCGTGCGGCGATCCAGACCACGGTCTCGGACTGGATGGGATGCAGCGCGAAGAGTGCGCTTCCCAGAAGCACAGCGGTCGGCGGAACGAGCTGACGCAGCAACAGCGCGAGGGCACCACACGCCAGGAGGTGCCACAGCAAGCTGTGGAGGTGGTAGCCAGCCGGACGCAGTGTGAACAGGGCGTAGTCAGCGGCTAACGACAGGAGCATCAGGGGTCGGTAGTACCCGCTGGAGGCCGCCGACTCGTCGGTGCTCCACAGATCGGCACGGAAGTACGCAGGGATCAGCCGGAGGTCCCGAATCAGCGGGTTCTCCAGGACCAGGGCACGATCATCCCAGACAAAGTCGAGCCCGATCACCCCGATATATGTCGTGAGGGTGAGGAGCGCGGTGAGGATGAGGCCCACAGCCAGCCTCGCATCATCATGACCGGACATCGGCTCATGCTCGGACATGGGCTGGAGTATCACAGCAGGGTGCCCACAACAGCAAGAGCGGGCACCCCGAAGGAGCACCCGCTCAAGTTTTCCACCGAGGCGGAGGCTTCAGATCACCACAGCTTAGTAGACGCTGTTTCCAGTGGTCGGACCGGCGTTGGTCGACTTCTGAGCGGTGTAGGACGAGATCACACCGTCACCGTCGACATCGGAGACCCCGACCACTTCGAAGTTGGTGGTGCTGAGGGACGTGACACTGTACTGACCACGAACCTTACCGTCCGGGGACCAGCCGATGGTGTCGAAGGCGGAACCCGAGGTCCAGGTGACCTGAGCCTTGCCGGGGGTGCCAGCGGGCATGGGGGCGGCTTGCTCAATGAACTTGTCGAATGCAGCGTCGTAGGCGACTTCAGCGGTCTTGATGCCGTCGACGTTGGCCGGAACCTCAGCGCGCTTGGCACGGTACTGCATGGCGACGAAGTTCGGGATGGCGATGGCTGCCAGAATACCAATGATTGCGACGACGATCATCAGCTCGACGAGAGTAAAGCCCTTGCGGTCAAACATGTTGCACTCCTGAGGTTGGGCGGTGGCCCGTTGGTGTTGGTCTCGATGCAATACAATGAAGCAAGGGTTGTGCCAGGGCTGAAATTCGCAATACTCGGCGTTCCACCGTTCCATCTTCAGAAGAGGTGACGCTTTTCGTCAGCTCCAGTGTGACAAGAACTGTCAGAAGTGACGCTCTCGCCCCTCTGCGTCACTCCCCCTCAGCCTGCTCGAACTTTGCCAGCCGATAGCGAAACGATCGAAAGCTCATCTTGAGGAGGCGTGCGGCCTGGGTGCGGTTCCCGCCTGCAGCGTCCAGCGCCAGACGCAGCCACTTCTGCTCCACCCGGGCCAGGAGCACATCGAGATCGAGGCCGTCTTCGGGGAAGGTCTCCGGCTCAGGGATGTCCGCCACAGTCTCTCGTGCCTGACGAACCACCGCCGGGAGGTCCTCGGGCTGGATGATGCTGCCCGGACAGAGCGCGACAGCCCGCTCCATCATGTTCTGCAGCTCCCGGACGTTGCCGGGGTAGGACCAGAACTGCGCCAGCCGCATCGCCTCGGCAGACAGCCCGACCACGGATTTGCTGTACTCCCGGGCATAGCGGCGGGTGAAGAATCGGATCAGCTCCGGGATGTCCTCGGTCCGCTCTCGAAGTGAGGGCATGAGGATCTGAACGACGTTGAGCCGGTAGTAGAGGTCCTCTCGGAAGCTCCCTTCATCAACGATGCCCTCCAGGTTGGCGT
>JBLHNG010000762.1:0-4323 GCA_047621685.1 Myxococcota bacterium
CTCGCTGCCCGCCAGCCGCAGGTGGACTGGCAGCAGCGCCATCATCAGCCCCGCCAGCAGCGCGGCCCGGCGTCCGGCGAGCTGGTGCGCGACCGCCCAGACCAGCGGGGGTGCCAGGCAGGCGAGCGCAAGGTTGACCGGGAAGACCACCGAGAAGTCGCCGTCGGAGAGCACCGTGGCGACCGACATCACCGAGGCGTAGGTGTCGCCGAACAGGGGATGGGACTCCTCCCGCCCCAGCGCCAGCACCAGCCGATCCACCCCGTCCCAGATCTGCAGTCCTCTCGGGGACAGGGCCAGCCGGGCGATCGTCCCCACCACCGCCACCACCACCAGCTCTCGCAGCGCCGGCCAGCGCAGCCGGGTGCCGGGGATCATCGCCGGGAGCACGAACAGCAGCGCGGCCAGCACGCCGTGCATCAGGCGGATCCGGGGGGGACCGGGAATCATCGCCGGGGGCGCATCCCCCGACGGCTTCTCGGCAGCCTCTGGAGGCTGGGGCGGGACCGGCACGAGGAACGCCTGCGGACCGCGCGCTTCAAGGCGCGCGCAGATCGCGCGAACCGACGCCGGCTGATCCTCAACCTCGACGCTCTCCCCCAGCAGCTCCCACCGCGGCTGCACGATGTTGCCGTGGTGGGCACAGGCCCCGCCGGACTCACTGGCGTTGATCTCGACCTGGAGGCTGCGGGCGTCGGGCAGCTCGAGGTGGATCCGGATGTACTCCGGGTGCTCCTCGACCGCGCTCACCCGCGCCTCGCCAAGCGACTCTCCCACCGCGACAAGCGGCTCTGCCCCCAGGGCCAGTCCCAGCAACCACATGCCGGGACTATAGGCGAAGACTACGAACGAATCAGATGCCCTGGCCGATCAAGAGCAGGACGAGACAGCCGAGGTTGAGCATCACCACACCCTCCACCGAGAGCGACGCGAGGGTGCGGTGCCGCTGGAGGTGACGGGGATCCAGCCCGCTCACCAGTGCGCTCGTCGCCTGCTGCCAGAATCGTTGCTTCATCATCATCCACCTCACGGACAGTGCTAAAGCAAGCACCGTGCCCGGTCTAGAGGTGGACTCAGTGGCCGCTTGAAGCTCAGCGGCGCAGCACTGCTACGATCTGTAGATCAGCGCACAGTCCAGATGTCATCCACCTGCTCCAGCTCGATGACCACCGAGAAGATCATCGCCGGGTCTCCGCGAAGAGCAAGGGTCTCGGCCATGACTCGCAGGTCGGGGCTGACCGGCACGCTCAGGGTCTGCTCCCCGGCGGTGACGGTGATCGGGCGGCGGAGGTCGAGCATCCGGTGGTTGAGCATCACCTTCAGCTGGCTGCCGGCCTCATGGATGACGATAGCGTTTTCTCGTCGGGCGATTTCAACATCGACCCGGTCCCCGTCGGTGGCCTCCACCCAGTACCAGGCCGAGTCCCGACCCGGTGCAATCGTGGTGCGGTCCCAGATGACCCGGTCGGGCCGGGCGGCGCGGATGTGGCGGGAGAGCCAGTGGACGGCGTTGGTGTCTTGGAGCGCGGTGGCGCGATCTCCACCCGACAGCGCGGCGGCCGGATCCTGGAGGATGGTGTAGGGCTGGTTGGTGGCGTCGTGGTCGGACCAGGGGGCGTTGTGGCTGCCGTCGAGGTGCATGAACAGGTCGTGGCTGTAGCCCTCGGGGCGCACGGCGTGCAGCGCATCGAGCTTGCCGGCGAACGCCACCACCGCCGTGTTGCGCTCGTAGGCGTCGTCCTTCTCGCCCATCTGGAGCAGGATCGGCAGCCGGTAGAGGTTGTCGGGGCTCACCCCGTTGTCGTGCCCGGCGGACATGCTCACCGCAGCGAACCGGTCGGCCATCCTCGGGGCGATCTGGTAGACCCCGTCGCCACCCGAGGAGAAGCCGAGCAGGTAGACCCGATCGGGATCGACCCCTTGCAGCAGGATGAGGTTCTCGATCAGCCGGTCGTAGAGGGCGTAGGAGGCGTCGTCGAAGTGGAGGTTCCACTCATCGGTGATGCCCCGGGGCGTGACGTAGACCCCGGTGGACACGCTGTCGGCGTAGTAGGACTGCATCGCAACCCACTGGGCGTCGTTGACCTCCGCAGGCGCGCCCCCGCCGCCGTGCAAGGCGATGTAGAGGGGGTAGCCCTGCACGGGTCGATCACCGGTGACCGCCACGCTGTAGCGCATGGTCTTGCCCGCCTGGGTGATCGTCTGGCCCTCGTGCTCGGCGAGCCGGGCGGGGTCAGCGGACTGCTCCTGGAGGTAGCGCTGCCAGAGCGCCTCCTCGTGCTCCGCGAGCTCCTCCACCGCCACTGGGATCGGCTCAGTGCCAGACAGCAGTGCGTCGAGGGAACCGACATTGATCGGCCCCTTCACAACCGGCTCGGCGACCGGCTCAGTCGGGGTGGGGGTATCGCAGGCGAGCAGGGCGAGGGCGAAGAGCATGTCCGCCCGTAACACCCCGCCGGAGGGCTACAGGGCGTCGCGGATCATCGCGGCGATGATTGGGGCGATGCGCGGCATGTTGAGCTGGCCTCGGGTCCGTCCGGCGAAGTCGGGATCGTGCAGCCGCACATCGAGCAGCACCACGAGACCGTCGGCAGGGAAGTCCGACAGCGCCGCCATTGCTCCGTCGACGTGGCTGCCGCCCTCGATGGTGCGAGACTGGTTGCAGTAGCTGATGGTCAGCGGGGGACCGGTGCGTCGGGCGAGCAGGGCGTGGAGGCAGGCTCCGTCGCGCTCGTCCTGGATGTGGCGGACCTCGGAGAGCGCGGCCCCACCCGGACACCCGCAGCACACCGCACGTCGGCTCACTCGCTGACCCGTCCAGCACACCTCAGAGCGCCGAATCGTTCTCGTCCGTGCTCAAATCTCAGAGTAGTCTACTGGCATGCGCTCCCTGATTCTCCCGCTCCTGGCCGCCTGCACCTCCGCCGAAGTCGTCCGCGACATCCAGCCCCCGCAGCCGGACACCGCCTCAACAGCGGGAGACACCCTCCTCATTGAGGACACCGGCATCGAGGACATCACCGGAGACGGCGAGCCACCAGCTCCCGAAGGGGACCAGACCGCGCAGTACTTCGACCTCAGCACAATCCACCGCGCAGATCTCACCCTCAGCGCCGACGCCATCTCCTCCCTCGGCGCAGACCCTTACACCTACGTCGAGGCCGACCTGACCTTCGACGACGAGGTCCTCCAGCCAGTCGCAGTGCGCATCAAGGGACGGCTGGGTTCCTACCGGGACCTCTCCGGCAAGCCCGCCCTGAAGGTCGATCTCAACCGCTACCACGACCAGGATCTCGGCGGCTTGGAGCGCCTGAACTTCAACAACATGGTCCAGGACAGCGCCATGACCCACGAGGTCGTCGCCTATGCGCTGTTCAACGCCGCTGGCGTGCCTGCCCCTCGGGTCGGCTACGTCTGGGTGACCATCAACGGCGATGACTATGGGCTCTACAGCCATGTTGAGGTCTACGACGACACCTGGCTGTCGCGCACCTACGACGATCCGACCGGCAACCTCTACGACGGCGACTACTACCTCTACCCCGACTGGAGCTACACGTTCATCGACTTCGACGGCACCTCCGAGCACCTGTTCGCGCTCGACGAGGGCGAGGATGTCGACCAGGTGGACCTGCTCGGCGTCACCGCGGCACTGAATGCCGGGGGAGATCCCTACGAGTCCCTCAGCACGGTCGTCGACATGGAGCAGTTCCTGAAGATGTGGGCGACCGAGGCGTGGCTGGGTCACTACGACGGCTACGCCTACAACGACAACAACTACCGGGTCTACTTCGACCCCTCCGACGGCCGGGCTCGCTTCCACCCCTGGGATCCCGACTGGGCGTTCTACAGCGCGACCCCGCTGACCAGCCCCTCCGGAGAGCTGGCCGCCGCCTGCATGGCCGCCTCCTCCTGCCGGGTTCGGTTCGCCGAGGCGGTCGATGTGGTGTCCGAGCTTGCGAAGACCGTCGGGCTGGAGGAGACGCTGGACGAGGCCGCTGCGCTGATCGAAGACGCCGTCGCCGCTGACCCCCGCAAGGAATACAGCACCCCCTCGGTCACCAACGCCCAGAACATGCAGCGAAGCTGGCTGAGCACCCGTGACCAGGACCTGATGGGCTACGGACTCTAGTACCGCTCGGCTACCGGAAGCCCTTGCGGCCCTTGTGCCGTCCGTCGCACCACGGCTTGCTCTTCGAGCGGCCACAGCGGCAGAGGGTGGCCTTGTCTCCGGCCTGTCGCTCCAGCAGCGGCTCATTAATCACAAACGCACCCTTCACCCGAATCTCGCCGCCAGCGATGATCTCGATGGCCCGCTCAGCG
>JBLHNG010000763.1:0-4304 GCA_047621685.1 Myxococcota bacterium
TGCAGGAGCGATTCCCGACACCCTCGATTCCGATCGGCGGCACGGGGAGCCGCTGGGTTCAGCACCTGAAGGCGAGCGATGCGATCACACCGGCGCTGTTCAGCGATCTGATGCTGGCGTTTCCCGAGAGGGTGCAGGACATCTTGCTCATCGCCCGACAGTGGTCGGTCTCGGTCAGCCCACGGTCCAGCCGCCGCTTTCTGTGAGGTTGGTGGGGGGAGGCGGGCGGAGCTCGACGGAGCCGGTCAGGTGGCTGACTGTGGGCTGACCACTGAGCTGTGGCAGCAGCCGGTCGTAGACGGGCTGATTGTCGATTCGTGGAGAGGAGCGGGGACGGGGTGAGTCCGACGAAGCCGGTCAGGTGGCTGCCTTCCCTCCTGATTTTGTTGATTGTATTGTTTTGGATCGCCAGTTCAGGAGTCTCAGTTCGCCCGGGCGCGCGCAAGGGGACACCGCAGTGGGCCGTGTCGGAGGGCCGGGGGACGCCCTCAGTCCACGCCAGATTCTCTGGCGGCCCCGGAGGCAGCAAGCGACCCGAGGCTTGAGACGTCGGCAGTCGCTTGAGAATGGACGCCGACAGGGAGTGAGAGGCGAAGCCGCTGGAGCGGGCACTCGCAGAGGCCGCTGGAGCCGGCACTCGCACAACGGAGCTGCGACCGCGGAGGGGACCCGTGGCGATCAGCGCCGGGGGCGCCCTCAGCCGGGGGCGCCCTTCAGCCCAAGGACGGAGACGGGGTTGGAATCACCGCCGCACTTCAAGGATCCGCCCATCTCTGCTTTTGATAGTGCCAACCTGTCCTGCTCGCCCTTCGTCCTTCTCAGCCAGGGGCGCTCTCAGCCAGGGGCGCTCTCAGCCAGGGGCGCTCTCAGCCTCGTGGCTCTCGATTCCGAAGGCTCCTCCCTCACCCATGCGCTGAGAAACGCCATCGTCTGCGCCGCCCTGCGGTCGCACGTCGGCTCACTCTGCGACCCGTCCTGCACCACTCAGAGCGCCGGGTGGTTCCCGCAAGCCTCCTCCACGCTAAAAACGTCAATGACTACTCACCAACAACACCCACTGATACCCTGCTTCAATGCTCCTGGTCCTCCTCTCCTGTGTGCTGTCTGACGACGCGGAGCCGCTTCCCGAGCGCGACATCCATCGCATCGCGGTCGGATCATGGTCGCTGTCAGACGGTGCGGTGCTCTCACAGGGGACCGACGGGCTTGAGCTCAACCACGACGGGGAGCACCACATCCTGGCGGCTGCAGTCCTCGGAGAGCCCGCGATTTCGGAGGACGGGACCCGGCTGGTGTTCGCCCACCGCGACGACGGCATGACCCTCTCCGCCCTCGATGCCATCACCCTCACCAGGGCCGGGCTCACCCGCCGCCGGCTGGTCAGCGATGGCTCACCGGATCGAGCGGCGATCACCGGGGACGGGCAGTGGGTCGCCTATGTCTCCGGCCAGACCGGGATCGCCTCGGTCTGGGTGGTGCCGTTTGATGGTGGCATCCCCGAGCAGCTCACCAACGTCGGCCTCCAGGACGCTCCCCGCCAGTCCGGCGCGCCCCCCGACGGCTTCATCCCCCCACCCCACGCCGACCCCCTCCGCATCGACGGCGGGCAGGTGGTCTGGCGCAGTCGAGAGGGTGAGCACGCGGTGGACCTGCCATGAGCTCGCTGCTGTTGCTGCTGGGGAGCGCAGGTGCGCAGGACTACCGGGCACCGTTTGGAGACGCCGACTACGGCTACTTCTACCCAACCGCCTACTACGACCACTCCGGCTACGACTGGGCCTGCGGCTCGATCCGCTACTCCGGCCACCGGGGCAGCGACTTCGGCGGCGGGAGCTGGTCGGGCATGGACGCCGGGCGGGACATCGTCGCCGCTGCGCCAGGGGTGGTCTACACCACCAACGATGGCGAGTTCGACGAGTGCAGCTCTGGAGACTGCAGCGGCGGCGGGGGCTACGGCAACTACGTCGTCATCGTGCATGGCGACGGGAAGTTCACCTACTACGCCCACCTCAAGACCTGGAGCCTGACGGTCAGCTCCGGGCAGTCCGTTTCCTGCGGACAGAAGCTCGGGGAGATGGGCTCCAGCGGCTACTCCACCGGCCCCCACCTCCACTTCGAGTCCCGCACCAGCGGCGGCTCCCAGGTCGATCCGTTCGACGGAACCTGCTCCTCTCCGCCGAGCTACTGGGTCAGCCAGGGCAGCTACGGCGCCCTGCCCGGCACCACCTGCGAGACCACCGACAGCGACGGCGACGGCTACGACGATGACGATGACTGCGACGACGGCAACGCCAGCATCCACCCCGGCGCCTCGGAGATCTGCGACGACGGCGTGGACAACAACTGCGACGGGGCGGAGTCCGAGAGCTCGTCTGGCTACCTCGACTACGACGGCGACGGCTACGGCGATGAAGCCATCACCGACTGCGACGGGCTGCCGGACAACGCCGTAACCACCGGCGGGGACTGCGACGACGGCTCCACGGTCATCTACCCGGGCGCGGTGGAGCTGTGTGACGGGCTGGACAACAATTGCGACGGGCTGACCGATGACGACAGCCCCGCCACCCTCGGCACCACCCTCCCTGGCATCGCCGCCATCCTGGTCGACCACAGCATCCCCTCGACCCTCGCCCCCGGCCAGCGCGCGGAGGTCTGGCTGGTGGTGGAGAACGTCGGCACCGAGACCTGGCCGAGGCGCTCGATGTGGCTGGAGGCCGCCGACGCCACGGAGCCCAGCCCCCTGCTCGATGAGTCCTCCTGGGCGGCGTACAACGTGCTGGCGGTCCTCGACGAGGAGGTCGCTCCCGGCGGAACCGGCGCATTCGTTGGCACCATTCGCGCCACCACGGAGCCCGTCTCCCTCACCGAGACCCTCACCCTCACCGCCTCCGGTGAGCCGGTCCGCTGCCCGATCCAGTCGATCACCGTGTCGCTGAGTGGTCACGACAGCAGCGGCAGCCCACCCGAGGAAGAGCCACTCCTGACGGACGGGGGTGGGTGCGCCCATGCTCCGGTCGGCGGTGGCTTTCTGTCGCTCCTGCTGCTCCTCGGGAGGCGCCGATGCTCCTGATCCTGCTCGCCTGCTCCGAGACACCGGTCTCCTCACAGGACACCGCCGCCACCGAGCCCTTCGAGCTGCTCCTTGTCGAGCACCCCGGCGCACTCCCCGATGCGCTGCTGCCCTACGACCGGCGCACCCCCCTGGTGCTCGACATTGACGGCGACGGGGCGCTCGATCTCATCGAGGCCAGCACCCACGGTCTGCTCCTGAGCCGTGGGATGCAGCCGGATCCCGAGCTGCTGGCGACCCCGGTGTTTGATCGCATTGTGTCGGGAGACATCGACGGCGATGGGCGCATGGATCTGGTCGGCGCAGGCGAGGCAGGGGTGCAGGTCTACCGACAGGGCGAGACTGGCGGCTTCTCCCCGGTGGCGCTGGGCGGCGAGCAGCCCACGGCAACCTCCTGGCAGGGGCTGTCCCTGGCAGACCTCGATGGCGACGGTGGACTGGATGTGGTGGCGCTCTCTACCGACGGTGTGGCGCTGTGGATGAGCGACGAGGACGGACTCGCGGTGGTCTCCCGGGGGCTGCCGGAGAGCCTGTCGGGCGGCGGCGGGCTGGCGCTCGGGGATGCGGACGACGACGGCGTCCCCGACATCTTCATCGCCGGGAGCAGCGCGCGAGACCGGCTCTACCTCGGAGACGGCGCAGGCTACTTCCTGCTGGCCGCCGTCGATGCCCTGCCCGCGGACGAAGCCCCCGGCGGGGTCGCACCGGTGATCGCAGACCTCGACGGCGACGGCATCACCGACATCTTCATCGCCGCCTCCGGGCAGGACCGCCTGCTGAGAGGCGACGGTGCTGGCCGCTTCATCGATGAGACTCCGTTCACCCTCAGCGTCGAGACGCACGTCGCTGTCGCGGCAGAGGCGGTCGACCTGGACCGCGATGGCCTGCTGGATCTCGTGGTGGCCGAAGACGACGGGCTGCGCATCCTCCGCAGCGATGGCAGCGGGCGGTTCTTCGACTACTCCGACACCTTCCACGCTGCCGCAGACGTCCCAGCCAGCGGCCTCGCGGTCATTGACCTCGACGACGACGGCGACCCCGACCTCCTGGTCACCCGCTCCGATGTCCGTCGTCCAGCGGTGATCCTCAACTGGTCACCCGCCGTCTCCGATGATGTGGACCGCGACGGGGTGCCTCTTGAGGTCGATGTCTGCCCCGAGACCTGGGATCCCGTGCAGGCCGACCGGGACGCTGAGCCCTATGGCTGCCTGGGTGCAGAAGACTGCGCAGC
>JBLHNG010000764.1:0-4299 GCA_047621685.1 Myxococcota bacterium
TGGCTGGGGCCGATTCTGCTGAGGCGCACACCCCTGAAGATCCTCCTGAGGGTCCGGGGCACCCTCGCCCTGGAGGCCACCGTGCTGCTGCTCGCTGCGGCGTTCTCGTTCACCCCTGGCGAGGCTCCCAGCGAGAGCATGCACCCCGACGTCCACCAGCCGCCTGATCTGAGGGAGCACCCCAACATCCTCATCATCACCGTCGACGCGCTCCGTGCGGATCACATCGGGGCCTATGGCAACCCCGCAGGGCTCACCCCGGCCCTCGATGAGCTGTCCCGAGACGGGATCGTGTTCGAGCAGGCCTTCACCAGTGCCCCCTGGACCCGGGCCTCCATCGCCTCGATGTTCACTGCCGCGCCACCAGCCACCCATCAGGTTGACTCCGAGCGCGCCCGCCTGCCCGATGAGGCCACCACGCTCGCGGAGGTCCTCTCTGAGCGGACCTATGTCACCGGCGGGTTCCCCAATGACATCGACGTCGCCCGCTCGTTCAACTTCCAGCAGGGCTTCGACTACTTCGACTTCCAGGCCCCCGCTGCTCTTGCCGGGGCGACCGAGAGCGCCAGCCGGCTGAGGCTGTATCGCTTCCTCCGCCAGCACACCCTCGCCCACGTCCCGGCCCGGGTCGAGGACCACTACCAGCCCGCCGAGGTCGTGCTCGATCAGGCCCGGCGGTTCATTACGGTCAACCAGGACCGACGGTGGTTCGTCTGGGTCCACCTCATGGAGCCCCATGCTCCCTACTTCTCCCACCAGGGCGGTGCCGTCCGCATCGAGCGGCCCCGGCAGCTCGCCCAGACCCGGGTCCGCTACGCCGAAGAGGTCCGCTGGATGGACCATCAGCTCGGCGAGACCTTCGCCTGGCTGCGCGCCGAGGGTCTGATGGACACCACCGCCGTCGTGATCACCGCCGATCACGGTCAGGAGTTCGGGGACCACGGCAGCCGGGGGCGGGGAAACAGCCTGTATGACGAGCAGCTTCGGGTCCCGCTCATCATCCGACTCCCCAATGGTCAGGACGGCGGCATTCGGGTGCCCTGGCAGGTCCGGCAGATCGACGTGGCACCCACCATTGCTCGGCTGGTCGGCTCTCCCCCGCCGGAGGACTGGCTGGGGGCGTCGCTGCTGGACATGGAGTTCACCGCCTGGCTGTCGCGTCCGGGCGGGGCACGCATCTCCGGGCGGCCCCTCATCGCTGAGACCCAGCGGCGCGGTGCTCGGATGACCGCGATCCGGACCGGGGGCTGGAAGTACATTCGCTCGACGGAAGCGGGCCCTCAGGGGCAGATCGCCGAGGAGCTGTACCATGTGGCGACCGACCCGGGAGAGCGGTTCGACCTCGCTGGACGGGAGGGGGCGAGGCAGGCGCAGCTGGCGGCGGAGCTGCGCAGGCTGTCCTGGATAGAGGCGCCATGAGGCCGCTGCGGATCGTGCAGGCGGCCGCGTTTCCCTACCCCACCGCGCAGGGCTCCCAGGTCTATGTCCGTGGCATGTCCCGGGCGCTGGCCCGTCGGGGGCATCGCATCACCGTGGCCTGCTATGGCCACGGTGACGGCGGCAGAGACCCGGGCGTGACCGTGGTTCGCACACCGCAGCTTCCCGGCTACCACAACCTCCGGGCCGGCCCCGACCTCATCAAGCCCGTCCTCGACCTGGCCCTCGCCGCAACCATCGCCCGGCTCCCAGCCGACATCGTGCACGCCCACAATTATGAGGCGCCGCTCTCCGCTGTCCTCGCCGGGCTTCGGCGACCGGTGCCGATGGTCTACACCGCCCACAACACGATGGGGGAGGAGCTGCACACCTACTTCCAGCGCCCCACCGCGCGCCTCCTGGCCCGTCGGCTCGGCGGGCTGCTCGATCGCTGTGTGCCCCGTCTCGCGGACCACGCCATCGCGATCAACCCGGCCACCGCTCCCTTCCTCCATCGCATGGGCTGCCCGGCGGTGAGCGTCATTCCACCGGGAGTGGATCCCGATGAGCTGCCCCTGACCGCTCCCGCTCGCCTGCCGCCCGGTCCGTGGGTGGTCTACGCCGGCAACCCGGATGCCTACCAGGACCTCGACATCCTCTTCGATGCGATGCGTCGAATCCCAGAGGTCGGCCTGCTCCTGGTCAGCGCGAGCCCTCAGCGCGCCTTTGCCGGGCTCGGTATGCAGCGGGTGCACTTCGTCCAGACCGCGGACTTTGCGGTGGTTCGGACCTGGCTCGCCGCTGCAAGCCTCGCGGTGCTGCCGCGCACGGTCTGCAGCGGCTTTCCGATCAAGCTGCTGAACTACCTCGGCATGGGGCTGCCCACAGTCGCCTCCGCGGGAGCCGTGGGGCTGATGCCTGGTGTGGTTCCAGTGCCCGACCATGACCCCGCTGCGATGGCCCGGGCGATCGAGGCGTTGCTGCGACATCCAGGCCGCCGTCATGCGCTGGGGGCTGAGGCACGGGAGCATGTCCTGACCCGCTGCACCTGGGACGGTCGGGCTGCAGAGCTGGAGGCGGTCTACAGTTCGGTGCTATCGAGAGAGCGGGTTTCCGGTATACTGCGGCCCAGAAAGACTGCAGCCGATGCCGGTCAGCGGTAAGGTGTGCGATAGCGACTCCCGTTGCGGAAAAATCCGACATGAGGCATCCCAGATGAGCTGGTCCCGAGCCCTGACTCTCTTTGGCTGCGTGAGCCTCCTCGCCGCCTGTTCTGATAAGGCCGACAACCCGTTCAGCTACAGCGGGTCTCCTGGCGGTGGTGGCGAAGACATCGAAGGCGACACCGAAGACACCGGCGACACCGACACGCAGGACTCCGGTGACACCGACGACACCGCAGACACCGGCGACTCGGGATCCTACTCGGTCCCTGAGGGCGAGCTGGATGATCCCGGCGACTACACCGGCGGCACCCCGGATCCGGAGACGAACATCACAGAGATCGACCTCTCCGACATCTCCGGGGACTCCAACCAGGATCAGGAGTTCTATCTCGTCCTGGTCAACACCGGAGACTCAGACCTCGACTACGAGCTGAGCTTCAAGCCCACTGAGGCCAAGGACAAGGAGGGTGTCGCGCCCCCGCCTCCGGCCGCAAGGGCGAAAGCGAAAGCGGCCCTCTCCCCGTTCCGGCAGAACCTCCGAAGCGCCGTCTCCGCTGGGAGCATCGTCCCCCACAGCCCGCCGGTTGGCCCCCTGCCTCCGCTGAGTTCTGGTGACGTCGGCTCGACCCAGGATGACTTCCGGGTCCGCAACGAGCTGGAGGATGAGGAGTCCGTCGAGTACATCACCGCGACCCTCTGGGCCGTCAGCTCCAGCGTGGCGATCTGGGTCGACGACGACCAGCCGATCGACTGGGACTATGAGTGCGACGGCACCATCGATCAGTACGACGCCAACGGCAACGCCTACGGCTTCGACAACTGCGACCTCCAGACCGTCGCCGACGTCGTCGATGTCAACATCATCCCCAACCTCACCGGGTACTTCGGGGATGTCTCAGACGTCGACAACAACGGCCTGATCAACATCGTCATCACCCCCATCCTCAACCAGCTGCCGCTCGACAGCGAGGATGAAGACGTCCAGGCTTCCTTCATCGGCTCCTACGCCGATCCAGAGGTCGACCTCAACGAGCGCAAAGAGGGCAACACCAACAGCAACGAGCAGGAGGTGATCTTCGCCTTCGCGCCCGACCCCTACGGCTTCTACAACATCTACACCCAGACCACCATCGAGGAGTACGTCGACGTCGAGATCCTCGCGCAGGTCTCTCAGTCGCTGTACCGCCTCATCTCCTACAACCAGCATGTCCTGGTCGAAGGAAGCGAGGTTGAAGAAGCCTGGGTGCGAGAGGGGCTCTCCCTGCTGGCGATGGATCTGGTCGGCTTCGGCGCGGTCAACCATGCAAAAGCCTGGGACTACCTCGACGCCACCCACCTCTACGCGCTGACCAGTGCAGAGGATGAGGGCGCCTTTCCCACCGAGCCCTACGGTGCGCAGTACCTCTTCTTCCGCTGGATCGCAGATGTCGCCGGCACCGACGCCCTCGCCGGGCTTGTGCAGACCTCCAGCACCGGGTCTGACAACATCGAGGCTGGCCTCGCCGACTACTTCGACACCGAAAAGAGCAAGGCCCGCGCCGGAAAGCAGGGCGGCGGCTCCATCGAGATGGATGAGCTGGTCCTGATGTGGCAGGTCGCAATGCTGACCACCGGCATCTTCAACGAAGACGGCGATGTGATCGTCGATGCGGACACCTACCCAGCCTATGCCGACGCCGAGATCATCTCCGCACCGACCAGCAGCCCTTCCTCTGGT
>JBLHNG010000765.1:0-4294 GCA_047621685.1 Myxococcota bacterium
CCCGATATGGCTCCAGCCACAAATGGAAGATGTCGATCCTCGACACCTCCCGGATCTCCGTGGGCGGAAGCTCTGGTCGGTCCGCAGAGGGCTTCAAGGAGATCATCTGTCAGATCTCCGGTGGAAACGCCTACCGGCATCTCCAGCACGAGTCCGGCGTTCACCGGGTCCAGCGGGTGCCGCTGACCGAGACCCAGGGCCGCATCCACACCTCCGCTGCCACCGTCGCAATCCTCCCGGTCGCGGACGAGATCGAGGCCAACATCGACGAGCGCGAGATCCGCATCGACGTGATGCGGGCCGGCGGTCCGGGTGGTCAGTCGGTCAACACCACCGACTCCGCAGTGCGCATCATCCACCTCCCCACCGGCCTCACCGTCAAGTGCCAGGATGAGAAGTCCCAGCACAAGAACAAGGCAAAGGCGATGCGGGTGCTCGCTGCCCGGCTGCTGGAGCTGAGGCAGTCCGCAGCGGATGCTGAAGAGGCTGAGGCCCGACGCGCACAGGTCGGCACCGGAGATCGCTCCGAGCGCATCCGGACCTACAACTACCCCCAGAACCGCATCACCGATCACCGCATCAACCTCACCCTCTACAAGCTCGACCGCATTGTGGAGGGGGACCTCGATGACCTGCTGAGTGCGCTCAACGCCCACCTCCAGGAGCAGCTCGCCAGCAAGTTCGCCTCTTCGGCGGTGTGAGCAGACGCTCGCTCAGGGGCGGGCCAGCCAGATGGGGCCGGTGATCGCCCAGGCGGGCTCGGTGAGGTAGGGGTCGGCGCTCTCTTCGCCCCAGCAGATGGCGAGGATCCAGTCTGGCGGCTCATTGAGGACGTACTCACGGGTGAGCCGAACCGGCTCGGTGCCCGACAGCGCCCAGGTGCCGAGGATCTCGCCCCCGGCTCCGATGAGCGATGCGCCAGACAGCGGCATCCAGGAGGGGGCCTCGACCTGGAGGATAAGCGTGACCGGCCCATCGGGCTCCAGGAACGCCCCAGGGCCCTCACCGTCGACGGTCAGGACGATCCGAGGGCCGGTGGTGGCGATGGTGCGGCCATCCTGGAGCATCGCCTCGACATCGACGGCTGCGTACTGGTCGAGCCCCTCCACCCAGGTCAGCGGGCCGACTGGAGGCAGGGCGATCCAGTCGTCGTACAGCGCGGTGAGGGCGTCGAGGTCTTCGAGGCCGGTCACCCGGACCAGGTCCGGCGCGGGCAGCCAGGTGAGCGGGTCGGTGGCCTCGGCCAGCCAGTCCGTGCCGACGGTGGTGGTCCGCCCGTCACGTCGGGCCATCACCGAGAGCAGATCCGCTGCGGAGAGACCGTCCCAGGGGGCCGCACCATGGGCGGGGCGGCTGCTGCTGGGGGACCAGGACCAGGCAACAGGCTGGCCGACGCCGCTGGACTGGGAGCCGGTCCGGGCGAAGACATGCTCCGAGGTGCCTGGGCTGGCCGAGGAGACCTCGTCTCGGGCGACCAGCACCGCGAACCGGACCCCGGCGGCGGCGGCTTCGTCGAGGATGTCATCGTCGTCTCGGCGCTCGGTGACGTCCGGGGCGGTGATCAGCGCCAGGTCTGCGAGCACCGCAGGGGTCACCGCCCAGGGCAGGGTGACATTCAGCGCGACTTCCTCCTCCACCGAGAGATCGACCTCCACCAGCTCAAACCCCGGCCCGGCGTAGATGACGGCCTCAAACACCCCCGGCCCGGTCTGCGCGACCTCGCCAGGGAGGGTGGGGTAGGGGACGCCGTCGCGGTACAAGGTCACCGGGTGGCGGTCGCCAGCCCCGTCAGTGACCCGGAGGCGCACGCTCCCTGCCGCGCCGACCTCTGTGGTCTCGCCCGGAGCGACCTCGGGGCCCGCCTCGGTGCCGTCCTGCACCGCGCGCACGGTCTGAGCACCCGGTGGAAGCCTGCCGGCGTAGGACGCGCTGAGGATGGGGTAGCGGGCGAGGGAGGCCCCGGCGTCGTCCAGCGCCTCCACCCAGGTCCCTGATGCGATACCGCTGGTGTCGTCTTCGTCGGGCCACAGGCCAGCGTGCACCACTGCTCGGGTGCCGACCGTCACTGTGGTCGCCCCGTCGAAGCGCACCGCGCCGCCTGCATCCACGATGGTGCCATCAATGCCCAGCAGCGCTCCGGTGCGGTACTCCAGGACGCTGCCGACCCGCACGGTCCCCGGTCGTGGGGTCACGGTGAGGGCGTCGATGCCCTCAAGGGTGAGGGTGGCGCTGTCAGCGGACAGGGTGTAGCGAACCGTGGCCTCTGTGCCGTCCGCGAGCACACCGACCACGTCGAGCCCGGCGGCGTCTTCCTCGATCCAGGCGGTGACTGCGCCGGAGATCAGCCAGCCCCCGTCGATGCTCGGGATGGCCTCAACGAGCGGATCGCTGCTCTCGGTGCCCGCGGCGTCTACGATGGTCCCGCCAGACACCCCGAGCCGGGTGAGGGCGTCGGGGGTGTCCCGGATTACGAAGCGCGCCGCGGCACTCTCGATCACCCAGTCCCCGCGGCGCCCTTCACCGTCGGAGAGCAGGTCGTCAGAGCAGGTGATCCGTCGGGCGCGGACCTCTCCAGCATCCAGCGTGCGTGGATCGCAGTTCGGCTCCGGGTAGATCGGCATACAGCCGGTCAGCAGCAGCAGAAGCATGGGAGAAGCGAACCTACTCTGCCTCGACGAAGCCGATCTTGACCGGCTTGATGTTGGCACGACGTGACCAGCCTGCCGGGAGGTCGCCGCTGGTGTGCTTCCAGCCACGGGTCTCGCCGGTCTTCAGGGGAGCCTTGAACTCATCGGGTGCCCAGCCACGACCGGGCAGCACGCTGTCGACCAGCGGCTCCTTCTGGATGTCGATGACGTTGCCGTCGTTGTCGAGCATGCTGACCTGGATCCAGAGGGTCTGGATCGGCTTGTCGCCCACGTTGGTGACGTCCGCGAAGAAGCCCCAGCCGTTGAGCGGGCCGTCCGGGTCGTTGGCCATGTTGACCTGCTCGATGGTCACCGGGGAGATCTCCAGGCGATCCTTGTTCTCGACCATCTTCAGCCGACGGCGCGCCTCCTCGCGGTTCTTCTTGGTCTTGTTTCCACGCGGGTACTCGTCGAGGTACTTCTGGTAGCCCTCCACGGTGTCCTGCTCATCCGCCCAGGCCCAGAGGAAGGACTCGCGCTCCTCGGTGACCTTCTCCTTGAGGGCGCCGTCGGGGTAGCGGGCAAGGACGGCGTCGTAGGCCTCCAGAGACTTCTCCGCGCGTGCCTTCTCCAGCATCAGCTCCTCCACCCGGGAGTCGGCCTGGAGTCGGTAGGCGCCGCTGGGGTTCTCGTCGAGGTACGTCACGTAGGACTCGATGGAGTCGGCCTCCTGGGCGGCAGCGAACGGATCGGAGCAGCCAGTCAATAGCAGGAGGATCAGCGCGGCAATGCGGAACATGGGGACCTCGGATGGGCTTTTGTCGGGCAGTGTATCAGTCGGTGGCGGGTTGAGGCGGGCGAAGATCCCCCTTCACAATTAGGGGGGAGTGTCGTTAGGGTGGCTCGTCGAGCCGGAGGTTTCATGAGGCTGGGGATTCTGGGACTGTTCAGCATCTGGATGTCGCTCGTGGCGGCGTCTGGTCCGAGTCCGGGTGAAGTACCGGTAGAAACCGGTGATACAGCGGACTCGGGCTGGTATGATACCGCCGGGGACACCGCAGTCACCGACACCGGCGACACCGGCGACACCGACACCGGCGACACCGACTACAAAGACACGGGTGACACCGCCGACACCGCGAAGACCTGGGACACGGGTGACACAGGTGACACCGCGGAGACCTGGGACACTGCGGACACCGCATACACAACCACCGACACTGGCTGGACCGACGGCTCCTCCGCGTCGGAGCTTGCGGGAGAAGAGGGCGGCTTCGGCTGCTCGACGGTCTCCTCGCATGGTGGGCTTTCGGTGCTGTTGGTTGGCCTGCTGCTCGGGCTTCGTCGCCGCAGGGACTGACGCTTGTTGTGCTGTGTCAGGTACTCATGAGCGCCCGCTCTGAGCTGCTGCGAGGTTGAGAGTTGGGGGCGTGTGTTCTCGTCCCCGCTGAGTTCGGCAGCAGCCGGCCGATAGGCGGGGTGAACTGCCGATTCGTGGAGAGGCACGGGGACGGGGTGAGTCCGACGAAGCCGGTCAGGTGGCTGCCTCAGTGTCCCCGCCGCTGAGTTCAGCAAGTGCCGGTCGTCAGACGGGCTGATTGCTGATTCGTGGAGAGGTGCGGGGACGGGGTGAGGCATCCGAAGCCGGTCAGGTGGCTGCCTTTTCC
>JBLHNG010000766.1:0-4293 GCA_047621685.1 Myxococcota bacterium
GCTCTTCTTGAAGCTCCGCAGCTCTTCTTGAAGCTCCGCAGCTCTTCTTGAAGCTCCGCAGCTCTTCTTGAAGCTCCGCAGCTCTTCTTGAAGCTCCGCTACTCGTCGAACGTCACCGGGACGGCGAGGGGAGCACGCTCCGCGATGGGTTCTGGATCGACCGCGCCAGTCTCCGGATCCCAGCCGTCATGCCAGCCTTCCTCCGGCTGCCAGGTGTCGTAGTCGATGCTGCTGTACTCCTGTTCGGAGACCCAGTAGCCCTCGACCCAGGTGTTTCCATCGAACCAGCCAGGGATCCACACCTGACCAGTGACCGCCTGGGTGGGCTCCCAGTAGCCGGAGTTGTAGATGCCGTCGGCGTCGTACCAGGAGGAGATCCAGACGTAGCTGGAGCGGTAGGTCGGCCGCCAGAAGCCTTCGACCCAGGTCTCGCCATCAAAGAAGCCAGCTTCCCAGGAGTAGCCCTCCGGTGCCGCCCCGCTGGGCTCCCAGTGCCCGGAGATGTAGGTGCTGTCTTCGAGGTAGTACCCATCGACCCAGGCCCAGTCGCCATCGTCGCGGTTGTCTGGGCGGTAGTAGCCCTCGACGTAGACGCTGTTCTGCCACCATCCGGGCACGTAGACGTAGCTGTTGCCGTAGTACGTCGGGGCGCGAACCACCGGAGACCAGTAGCCGGGCACCCAGACCGGACCGCTCCAGTAGCCAGGCATCCATGCCCAGCCAGCCCGTGACGGCGGCACCCAGCCGACCTGCCAGGGGTGCACCGCGAAGGCGAAGCTGACCACGACCCAGGTGGAGTAGTGGTAGCGGTGGTAGGGGTGGACATACCAGCGGGAGTAGTAGGGCCGGTAGTTGTAGTGGCTCGGGACCGGTCGACCCGCGTGGGGATGCGCCTGGACGTGGTGGTGGCTCGGTCGGCCGTAGCGGTGATCCGACTGTCGGCTCGGCGGACGGGCGTGGCCGCTCCGAGAAGACGACGTGAAGTCGCGAGTTCCGCCCGATGGCCGGGCGCTGGTGCTCGTGGCTGGACGCGACGACGGACTGTAGCTGCTCACCGTTCGTGTGGTGGCGGTGCTGTGAGCGGCCGGGCGGCTGGTGGTGGCGCGACTGGTTGCCTGGCTGGTCGCTGGACGGCTCGATGTGGTGCCGGGACTGGTCGATGGAGCGCGACTCGACGATGCACTGCCCTGTGATGCACTGCCCTGTGAGGGGCGGCTCGACGAAGTGCTTCCTGAGGAGGAGCTCGGCTTTGAGGAGGTGCTCGGAGAGCGCTTCCCGCTGGAGGATCGCCCGCTGGAGGAGGAGGTGGATCGTCCCCCGCTCGATGAGCCCCGTCCGCTCGACGACGAGGAGCCCTTTCGGCTGCCTCCTCTGGCTTCAGCGGGTTCAGGAAGATGCGCCGGTCCCACATCGGTGGACTCGGCGTTGGCAGGGGTTGACCCAAGGGTCAGGAGGATGAGGTGGATCGACATGGCTCCCTCGTTTTCTGCTCCAGACGAAGCACACGTTCTGTCTATTCAAAGTTTCGGGTCGAAAAAAGTATTATCAACGTCCCGAGGAGTTTGTTCATGCCCGACCCTGCCCCCCGCTTGGAGGAGGCTTCTGATGAAGAGCTGATGGCAATGTACTGTCATCAGAAGCAGCGGGCAGCGTTTGAAGAACTCTTTCGCCGGTACGGTGGACGGCTACAGGGCTACTTTATCCGGGTGACCAGCAGTCCAGAGCTGGCCCGGGACATGGTCCAGCAGACCTTCATGCATGTCCACCGGGCTCGGGCGGACTTTCGCCACGGCTCGCCGTTCAGGCCCTGGTTCTACACGATTGCCCACAACATCCGCCGGGAGCACTTTCGTCGTCGGGCGCGCAAGCCCGAGGTCATCTACGATCCGGAGCGCCACGGGGAGCCCCAAACCGGTCCCAGTGTCTCCTCCGCCACGGATCGCGCAGTCCGCCGTGCCCTCCAGCAGCTCGATCCCGCCCAGCGCGAGGTCGTCGTGCTCCATTGGTATGAGGGGCTGACGTTTCGGGAGATCGGAGAGACCGTCGGTGCCTCGACCTCTGCGGTAAAGGTCCGCGCTCACCGAGCATACAAAAAACTCCGCTCATATCTACAGGAGGACGGGTAACCACGCGGTCTCGTGTGGCATACACCCAAACCAACCATGTCTGACGAATTCTCCATCACAGATCCCCAATTCGATGAGGATCGGCGCGTCTTTACGGCACCGATCCCCGATGAGGACATGGAGAGCCTGTTCGCGGACATCGCTGCAGTGACGGTCGATGAGGAGCCGTCGTCGCTGGGTCGGGTCCGTCAGCTCTCCACTCCCACCCGGGTGCTCCTCGGTGTCTCAGCCGGGGTGGTGCTCTCTGGACTGGTCGTGGCGATGCTTGGTCTGCGGACCGACCTCTCCGGGGCCGCTGGTCAGCGGATGCTGATCGCCCTGGCGGTGCTTGCGCTGCTCGGTGTCGGCGCGATGCTCATGAGTCTCCGCAGCCTCCACCAGCGGACCCTCGGCGGCTACACCTGGCTGTTCGTCGGGCTCACCCTGCTGACCCCAAGCTTCATGGCGCTCATCCCCGGGGTGTGGCCCGGCGAGCCCAGCCACACCCACATGATGCCGTGGGAGTCTGGCTGCTTCTGGTTCGGCGCTGCGGTGGCCTCGCTGACCGGTGTTGGCGCGCTGCTGCTTCAGCGGAGCGAACGGGCGGCAGCATGGCGGGTGCTGAGTGCGGCTGCGGCAGGGGGCTGTGCCGGTTTCATCACCCAGCAGCTGTTCTGCCCAGCCAACGACACCTGGCACCTGCTCACCACCCACGGTCTGCTTGGGCTTCTTGTGAGCGCCCTGCTGCTCACCGGGATGCAGATTCGGAAGCGTCTGGCGTCTGAGGTGTAACCCCCCGCTCTCTCGGCGCGTACAAGGAGAGAACGGGAGGGCAGATGGGTCGACAGTCTCGGAAGTCGCTACATGAGCTGCTGCCAGAGCTGCTGTTTGTGATCGTGCTGTCTGGAGGGCTGGCCCTGGGGCTGTCCCTCCTTCAGCTTGTGCTGTCCTGAGCCGTCAGACTCAGGCTCAGTAGCGACCGTCTGGACCAGGGTAGGCGCTGCCGTCGAGCAGGGTGCCTGGGCTGTATGACTCACTCGACAGGTCGCTGTGGCTTCCGTAGGTCTTGCCCCAGATGTCATCGTCGAGGTTGAGCGAGGCGTCGAGCGCCGCCGGGGTGACTCCGGTGAGGTCCGCGCTGCCGTAGCTGACCTTGGTCAGGGTCGTGCCATCGGCGGTGATCAGGGAGACCCGATCCCCGTCGTTGGTCAGACCGAGCCCATAAGCGATGCCCGGATCGTCGTTGTCGGCGGTGAGGAAGGTGACGTTGTCAGCGGACAGTCCGCTGACATCGCCGCCGCCAAACACCACGATCGCTTCTCCGGCCCGGAGGAAGGTCTCCGAGGCGAAGGTGTGTCGCGGCTGACCGAGCAGGTCGTTCTCCTGGATGTAGATCCCCGAGAGGTCCACGGTCACGTCGGAGTAGTTGGCGATCTCGACGTACTCGTCCTCGACATCATCGGTGGTGCCGTCGCCGTTGGGGTCGCCCTCGACGGTTGCATCCGAGAGGATCTCGTTGATCACGAGGTCGCCCTCTTCTGCGGCAACCACCGTCACTTCGACTTCCCAGAGATCGGTGAGACCACCCAGGTCGGCCGTCAGCGTTGCAAAGCCCGCCCCGAGGGGCTGGCCGATGCCGGCATCGTAGACAGAGAGGAGGTCATCGTCGGAGGACGTGATCGTGACATCGGCGGTGACATCGGCGGTGGTGCCGTCGCCGTAGCTGGCCTGAACGGTGTAGGTCAGGACCTCGCGGGTGGTCAGCGCGCTGACGTCTCCGGTGATGTCTATGGCGGTGAGGTCCGCATCGGCATCCGTGTCGGCGTCGGTGTCGGCATCCGTGTCGGCGTCGGTGTCCGCATCGGTGTCCGCGTCGGCTTCTTCAGTCGCGGTGTCGTCCTTGTCGCCGCAGCCGAAGACCGGCAGCGCGAGCAGCAACAGTGTGAGATTCTTCATTGTTTATTTCCTGAGCTTTAATCTGGATTCAGCGACGATCAGAGTCGGCTGTTTTCAGGGACACGAGCCCTGGCCGGGGGAGGAGCCTGCGGTACAGGGGCTCTCCTGCCAGTTGCTCTCGACATCACCGGAGCCGATGGTGATCTTCTCCACACTCACGCCGTTGCCTGGATCCCAGGGGTAGGTGAAGCTGTCGACGAAGGTGCTGGCGTCGGACTCGTAGAGGTAGATC
>JBLHNG010000767.1:0-4286 GCA_047621685.1 Myxococcota bacterium
GGCGTGCCGGTGATGATGAGACCCCAGAGCACACCCACCAGCGACAGCACCACGCTGGCCAGGATGACCATCGGAGTGGTGAAGCTGTTGAACTGGGTGACCAGGACCACCGCGATGAGGGCGATGGCGATGAGGAATGCCTGGCCGAGGAACTCCTGGGCATCCCGCTGCTCGTCGTTGGCGCCGCCGAGGCGGAGGTCGTATCCGGCGGGCACGAGGCCCTCGCCCTTGAGCCGGTCGATGGTGGCGATGACGTCGGTGCGGACGGCGTTCTCGTTGTAGCCCTCCGCGATGTCGCCCTCGATGGTGACCACCAGCTCCTGATCGATGTGTCGGATGCCGCCGCTGCCGCCGACCATCTCATAGGAGGCGACGGAGGAGAGGGGAACGGAGAAGGTGTCTGGGCGGGTGTCCTCGCGTCCGGGGATGCGGAGGTTGAGGATGGCCTGGGCATCTGCGCGGTAGCGGGGATCGACCTCGACGACGATGTCGTACTCGTCCTTGCCATCGCGCAGCGTGCTGGCGGTGGTGCCGGAGACCGCGGTGCGCACAGCATTGGCGACCCCGCTGGTCGAGGAGCCGACGCGCTTGGCCGCGCCGCGATCAATCTGGAGGCGCAGCTCGGGCCGACCGACCCGGTAGTCGTCCTGGATGTCCGCAGCACCCTCGATGTTGCGGATCTCCCGACGAACCTTCGCCGCCAGCTCACCGACGGAGTGGAAGTCGGGACCAGAAACCTCCACAGAGATGGGCTTGCCGACCGGCGGACCCATGCTCTCCTTCTCCACCTTGATCTCTGCACCAGGGATCTGCGCCAGGGTCTCCCGGAGGCGATCAATGGTGTCTCGGGTGTTCTCGATGCGGGGTGTCTCACCGGGCTTCGCGGAGTTGCCGTCTGGGAGGAAGTCGACGGTCATCCGGGCCTGGTTGGAGTTGCCCTGCGCACCACCCATTGGGCTGCCGCCGCCACCGATGCCGGTCTCGGCGATGGTGACGTCGACGTTCTCCTGGGTTGCCAGGACGGACTCGATCTGGCGGACAATTCGATCGGTGGTCTCCAGGTCGGTGCCATCGGGAGTGCGCACCGAGATGGTGGCCCGGTTCGGCTCGGTGTCTGGGAAGAACTCGGTTCCGTGGTTGAGCGCACCGTAGGCCATGAAGCTGAAGATCAGCGTCGCCACGCCGAGGCCGGTGGAGATGTAGCGGTGCCGAATGGAGAGCACAAGCAGGCTGCGGTAGCGCTGCATCAGCGGACCGGGAGCCTCTGAGACCGGGGCGGCCTCGGACTTGGTGCGCTTCATGAGTCGGGAGGTGGCGACCGGGAGGATCACGACCGCGACGACCAGCGAGGAGACCAGCACGATGATGACGGTCTTGGGCAGGAAGCCCATGAACTGGCCCATGAGGCCTTCCCAGAACACCAGCGGCAGGAAGGCGGCGACCGTCGTGGCGGTGCTCGCGGCGACCGCAACGGCGACCTCGCTGGTGCCATCAATCGAGGCATCCTTGAGGCTCTTGCCCTCCTCCATGTGGCGGTAGATGTTCTCCACGACCACAATGGCGTTGTCCACCAGCATCCCCAGCGCCAGGATGAACGAGAACAACACGATCATGTTCAGCGTCATCCCGAGGACCTGCACGACGATGAAGCTCATCAGCATCGACAGGGGGATCGCAATTCCGACGAACAGGCTGTTTCGAGCGCCCATGAAGAACAGCACCACCCCGATCACCAGGATGAGAGAGGTGAGGATGTTGTTCTGGAGGTCGGAGACCATGTTGCGGATCTGGGTCGACTGGTCGGCGAGCAGTCGGTACTCGACCCCTTCGTCCCAGGTCTCAGACTGCTCCACGGCGATCAGCTTGATCGCGTCAGCGATGTCGATGATGTTGGCCCCGGTGCGCTTGGTGACCGCCAGGGAGACCGCCTGCTGGCCGTTCATCCGGGCGTAGGTCTCGGCATCGGCGTAGCTGTCGACGACCCGGGCGAGGTCGCGGATGAAGATCGGCGCGCCCTCCTTGCGCTTGACCGCGACGTTCTCGATCTGCTCCACCGAGTCGAATTCACCAGGCACCCGGACGAGGAAGCTGGTGTCTCCGGCAGCGACATCTCCGCCAGGGATGTTGACGTTCTCGTCGCGGATGGCCTGAATGATGTCGCTATGAGAGAAGCCGTAGTTGGCCAGCCGCTGTGGATCGAACTGCACCCGAATCTGTCGGGTCCGTCCGCCAGAGAGGGTGGCGTCGAGGACACCAGGGACCCGCTTGACGAGGTCCTCCATCTCCTCGCCGTACCCCTTGAGCACGTCCTGATCGACCTCTCCAGCGAGGGTGACGATGAGGATCGGGAAGTCCGAGAAGCTGATCTCCTGGACCAGGGGCTCCTCGGCATCTGCAGGCAGGGTGACCTTGACCCGGTTGACCCGATCACGGACCCGCTGGAGCGCGTCCTCGATGACCACGTCTGGCTCGAATTCCATCGAGACGACGCTAATGCCTTCGCCGGAGGTCGAGGAGAGCTTCTTGACGTCCTTGACGCCCGACAGCTCATTCTCCATCGGAATCGTGACCAGGGTCTCGATGTCAGCCGGTGAGACCCCAATGTAGGGTGTCGAGACCATAACAACGGGGATCTTGACGTCTGGAGAGGACTCTCGCGGTAGCGAGGTGTAGCTCATCGCCCCGAAGATCACAATGCAGAACACCGCCAGCAGCACTGTCGGTGCATAGCGGACGAATTTGGCAATCATCAGTAAGTCACTCGTCCGTTGGTGCAGCAGACGCCTTCACGGGTCTTGAGCAGGGTGTCGCCATCGGCGAGTCCGCGGTGTCCGGTGAAGACCACTCGGTCACCGACCGACACGCCGTCGGTGATGACGACCTGGTCGTGGATGATCTGGCCCGGGGTGACATCGCGCCAGCGGGCAACGCCGTCCTCGTCAACGAAGACTCCGACCCCATCGATGCGGGTGACCAGCCAGTCCTGCGGAATGACCACAGCGTCGCTGGCCAGCTCGCCGCCGATGCTGGCGGAGGCAATCATGCCTGGGAGCAGCCGCCCGTCGGGGTTGTCCACCGCGATCTCCACGGTAAACGACCGGGTCTGGAGGTCAGCAGCCGGGTCGATGTGGGTGACGGTGCCAGGGAAGACATCGCCGATTGCTTCGGTGGAGATGGCAGCCTTCATGCCCGGCTTCAGGGAGACGACGTCGCGGTCAGAGACCGAGATGCTGACGTGAACCGGGTTGAGCTGGACGATGCGGACCAGCGGAGAGCCTGGACCGGCGATCTCGCCCTTGCTGGCGTTCATCTTGCTGATCACACCCGAGAACGGGGCCCGGATGACCGAGCGGGAGTGGCTGATGCGGGCCAGGTCGGCGTTGGACTCAGCGATGATGAGCTGGGTGCGCACCTGATCGAGCTGAGCGGGACTGGCGAGGTCACCGAGGGCCTCGGTACGCTTGACCGTGGCTTTGGCGAGGGCGAGGTTGGCATCGGCCTGCTGACGCTGGGCGGCGTAGACGGCGGTGTTGACCTGGATGAGGGCCTGTCCGCGGGAGACAGCGTCTCCTTCTTTGACACTGACCCGCTCAATGAAACCACCCGCAGCGCTTCCCAGCAGCGCATCTTCTGCGCCGATGATCTCGCCGGGGAGGTTGATGTCGAGCCGTGCGGAGGACGGCTGGAGTGTGGCGACCTCCACCCGGGTGCCGGGCGCCAGAGGGACGTCGAGGGCAGTGGTATCGGACTGCTTCTGTGCCTCAGCACCGCCGCAACCGGCGAGGAGAGCAGACAACAACAGCGCGGTCATGGTGAGACCCCATTAAAGAAGATGTCGAGGATGTGATCAGGGAGATTGTCGGGAAGGGGCTGGTCATGGAGACAGTGAAGGCTCCAGATGTTGACCAGACCGACCAGAGAGATGGCCAGGGTGGCGAGGTTCAGATCGCTCCGGATCTCCCCACGACTCACGCCGTCTTCAAGAAGACGGGTGAGCAGCAGGGTGTTCTCCTGGTGCATGGAGAGGAGGTCGATCTCCGGCACGCCCTGCTCAGGACGATGCTCGGCAGTGAGCAGCAGCTTCATGACCTCGGGGTGCTCTCGGACCCTGTCGAGGTGAGCTTGCAGTCCGCCGGCCAGTCGCTCACGCAGCGAGCCGGGCTGACCGAGTGCCACGAGCAGCACCTGGCGGTGGTGATCCATGTGCATGTGGACCGCAGCAAGGAAGAGGGCTTCTTTACTGCTGAAGTGGTAATACAGCGCCGGCTTGGTCAGCCCGACCGCGG
>JBLHNG010000768.1:0-4274 GCA_047621685.1 Myxococcota bacterium
GATGGGATGACGGCGGGTGCTCCCTCACCGGATGGTTGAGGTTCGCCATCGTCGGCGCCATTCTTTTTCTGGCCACTCCGCACCAACGCAGGCCTTCGGCCTGCTGATGTCGCTGCGCTCAAGGGGGGCTGCACTTCTTGCGTTGAGTGCCCGCTCTGCGGCTTCGCTCACCTCCAGTCGTCGCTCCCCCTGTGACCCCCCAGCCGAACACCAGGAGTGCCCGCCTTGCGGCCGGTCCCCTGGGCTACCCGCCCAGCGGACCCCAGCCGGACACCGCGAACTCACCGTGTAAACCGCACCTTCAGCGCCTCATCCTCCAGCCGCTTCGCGATCCCAATCGCCCGCCGCTTTGCAGACTCCGCAGCCTCGCCCTCCAGCACCCGCGCCAGCAGGTTCAGCGCCATCGCCCGCATCCGCAACGAGCCCCCGTCCCCGGCGTGCTCCATGCTGGCTCGGGCGTGTCTCACCGCGGCCTGTCGGTCCCCGAGCTTAAAGGCCGACCACCCCAGTCCATTCTCCCGTCGGCACAGGGCAAACGGCGGAGCGTCCTCGGTGGGAATGCGGGTGTAGAGCACGCCGGCCTTTGCATGATCCGGCTTCGAGCCATCCCGGGGCTTGTTGAACCGGTAGGCGAGCTGGTCAATAAACCGAGCGGTGAGGCAGGCACAGTCTGCGACGGGGAGGGGACCGGACTCAAGGAGATCCCCGGCATCCTCCAGGATGCGCAGTCCAGCGGCGTCGTCGGTCAGGCCCACGAGGAACGAGCGCACCAGCGCCAGCTCGATCTGAGCGGCGAGAGGGGCCTGCGGACCGACTCCGGTGGCCTGGTCGAGGTGCTCGGCGGCGGTGGTGCGATCCCGCTGGCGCAGGGCGAGGCTGGCGAGGCCGAGGTGAAGCCAGATCCGCGAGGCAGACTCGCTGACCGGCGGCCGGCACCACGGACGAAGCAGCTCCAGGCAGAGCGAGGTGGGCAGGTCGTTGAACCGGGAGTGGTACTGGCCCATCCAGCGAACCCGATCCTCCACACTGCCAGGCAGACCGAACACCCGCAGCACCCGCCGGCCCCAGACCCCGCCGTCATGGGTGCCCCGACTCCGCAGCCGCCGCAGCCCACGCTCGACACTCTCGGTGCTCTCTGAGAAGCCGCGCTGTGCGGCGAGGTGTGCGGCGACCGCAGCCAGCGACCCCCGCTCACTGATGAGGACCTCCAGGTAGCCACCCCAATCCAGCCCAGCCTGTCCGGGATCCTGTCCGGGTCGGTTCATTGCTTCTCCCCTACGTTTCCCTCGTCAACGCCGGACGTCAACCCGGCCTGGAGGACATCATGGGACAGCAAAGAGACTACCTCGTCGTCGATCTGGAGGCGACCTGCGACCGCGGCGGATTCCCCCGAGATCTGATGGAGACCATTGAGATCGGCGCGGTCTATGTCGACGGGAAGACGCTCCAACCACTGGAGGAATTCCAGACCTTCATCAAGCCGATCCGTCGGACCCAGCTCACTGCGTTCTGCACCGAGCTGACCAGCATCACCCAGGCCGACGTGGACGCCGCTCCGCTGTTTGGCGAGGCGATCACTGCCCTCGGGAAGTTCCTCGGCAGTCGGCTGCCGCGCTTCTGCTCCTGGGGGGACTACGACTGGCACCAGCTCTCCCGGGATGCCCGCATGCACGGGTTGAGGCTGCCGATGAAGTCGGACAATCTCAACCTCAAGCAGGCGTTCTCCGATGCCCATGGCACCCGAAAGCGGTTCGGCATGAAGGCGGCGCTGAAGAAGGTCGGGATTCCGCTCGATGGAACTCACCATCGGGGCATCGACGATGCACGGAACATCACGAAGCTGCTGCCGTGGTGTCTCGGACAGGGAGAGCCCAGCCCACAGCAGCGACGAGTCAGCCACCGTCAGCGCAGACGAGAGCAGGATCAGCTGATCAACGATTCCCTGCGCAAGTTTCGAAAATAACTTCCAACTATTAACATAATGCTGATTCATCTCTTCTCAAACCCAACCTCACGCTGATCCCAGCCCGGGGAGCTTGCCCCGTGTGAGCGTCCTTCGGACGCTGGCTCTGTGCCCATCTCAAGTGCGGTGAGCGCCTGACTGCTCATGATCGCTACTCGGGGAGTCCGAGGGTGACCTTGAGTCCGGCATCGTCTGCGACCACGCCCTTGATGATGAATCGAGCGGCCTTCTGCTTCAGGTCTTCATTGAGGGTGTAGACCGGCAGGGTGTCGAGTGCCGCCGTCAGCGGGACCGCTGCATAGCTACGAATCAGCTCGGTGCGCTCCGGGGTGATCTCCGCGATCTCGAGGTGGGTCAGGTCTGCATCATCGAGGTAGAAGGAGCCGTCGGAATACCGAAGGCTTCCCTCAATGCCGCCGCTCCCGCTGCCGGATGCCATCGGGGCCTGGCTCGCTCGCTTTGCGGTGTCTGTGATGAACGCCAGGGTCTTCCCGAGCGCCTCACTGTAGGGGTTCACCTCGGGTTGGTCCTCCGGTGTGGCCTCGGCCTCTACCTCCGGCGCAGCTTCGGGCTCTGGCATCGCGGAGAGGTCACGCCAGGTCGCTCGGGCATCCACGTCGAGCCCGATGCGTCCCGATCCAGGGAGGACCACGGCTGGATGATCCAGGTGCAGGGTCGCCAGCCCGGCCACGCCGCCCTCAATGGGAAACTCCTTGTCCACCGCGCTCTGAATGTCGTCCCGAGAGATCGTGACGGCGATCTCTGAGGTGCAGGCGAGCAGCAGGCTGAGAATCAAGGTTCCTCCCTGGTGGCTCGGATGTCGGTGATCGCTCGAAGGATGGCCTCGGGGGTGGCCGGGATCGACAGGTTGACCTCCCGGCGCGGCGGACCGAAGCTGCCGATGGCGTGGCGCAGCGCGGTGAGTGCGGAGATGGCGAGCATGAACGGGGGCTCGCCGACCGCCTTGCTTCCGCCGATGACGGTGTCTTGCCGGGCGTTGTCGAGCAGCTCGACCTTGAAGTGAAGGGGAGCGTCTCCGGATGTGGGGATCTTGTAGGTCGACGGACCATGGGTCAGCAGCCGCCCGGTGTCCGTGAACAAGACCTCCTCGCTGGTCAGCCAGCCGACCCCCTGAATGTAGGCCCCCTCGATCTGTCCCCGGTCGATGTTGGGAACCAGGGAGTCGCCGACATCGTGCAGGATGTCGGCAGCCAGCAGCCGGTGCTCGCCGGTCAGCCCGTTGACCTCGACCTCGGTGATGCCGCCGCCATAGGCGAAGTAAAAGAACGGGGTTCCCGAGCCGGTGGCGTGGTCATACGCGACCCCGGGGGTGGCATAGAAGCCAGTCGCCGACATCGGAACCCGACGCATCCAGCCCTGGTTGGTGACCTCGGAGAACGCCACGCTCTGCTCCCCGGAAGAGACACGACCGTCGGCAAAGGTGAGGGACGCCGGCTCGACTCCGAGCATCGAGGCGGCCACGGTGGACAGCCGCTGACGGAGGGTGGTGCAGGCATCCGCGACCGCGGCACCGTTGAGATCGGATCCCGAGGAGGCGGCGGTGGCGGAGGTGTTGGGGACCTTCTCGGTGTTGGTCGGCATCTGGCGAACCGAAGACGCTGGCACCCCGAGGGTGTCCGCGGCCACTGCGATCATCTTGGTGTAGAGCCCCTGGCCCATCTCGGTCCCGCCGTGGTTGAGCTGCACGGAGCCGTCGGCGTAGATGACCACCAGCGCGCCGGCCTGGTTGAGCATCGACTTCGTAAACGAGATGCCGAACTTCACCGGCTGGTAGCCCACGCCGCGCTTGATGTGTACCGAGGTGGCGTTGAACGCCGTGACGGCGGCCCGACGCTGAGCGTAGACACTGGACTGCGCAGTCCAGATGCGCTGAGAGCGGCTGGCGGGGATGGTCTGGCCGTAGGGGGCGATGTCTCGGGGGGAAGTGCCGTAGAAGCTGCGAGCACGGATCTCAGCGGGGTCAGCCCCGAGGCGCTCGGCGTAGCGGTTGATCGCTTCTTCAAGGACCAGCATGCCCTGCGGCCCACCGAAGCCCCGAAACGCGGTGTTTGACGGCAGGTTGGTCCGACAGACCCGGCCGACGATGCGAACGGCGGGCAGGAAGTAGGCGTTGTCGACGTGGAACAGCGCCCGGTCGAGCACCGGAATGGACAGGTCGATGCTCCAGCCGCCGTCGCTGAACAGCTCCGCGTCGACACCCACGATGCGTCCGTCTGCCCCAAAGCCGACCCGATATCTCGACCAGAACGGGTGACGCTTGCCGGTCTGGGTCATGTCCTGGTCGCGGTCG
>JBLHNG010000769.1:0-4266 GCA_047621685.1 Myxococcota bacterium
CATGCCGATGTACAGCTTGCCGCCGACCTCGACCATGCCGCCGCCCTCCGGGCCGACCCCGTCGCCATCGTCGAACGCCGAGAGGTCGACCGTGCCCTTGAGGATGCCCGAGGAGGGGTCGTAGACGCCGACGTAGTCCTCGCCGTACAGGCTCACGAACAGGTCGCCGTTGCAGAGGTTGGCGTCGTAGGGGTTGGAGAGGTCGCCGAGGCTCTGCTCCCAGATTGGCTCGCTCCAGACGCCCGGCTCATACAGCCGGATGTTGTCGTAGCCGTAGCGGTTGATCTGGAAGACCCAGCCCTCATCGACGCTCACTGCGGAGTCGCCAGAGGTGACGAACAGCTCATCGTCCACGCTCCAGTCACTGAGACTGACGGTGGAGAAGCTGCCGGTAGCGTAGTCACTGGAGACGGTGGAGATCACCGCGGTGGTCTGGGGGACGTCTGTGTCGGCGTCTGTGTCGGCATCTGTATCGGCATCGGTGTCGGCATCGGTGTCGGCATCGGTGTCGGCATCGGCCTCATCGGTGGCACCAGTGTCGTCGTCCTTGTCACCACAGCCGATGAGGCCGAGCAGCAGGAAGGGGGTGAGGATTGTCATGGTGTTTCTCTCTGATTGAACCGGATCCACAGTGATCAAGTGTGGATCCGTGGGATAAAAACCCGCGCGGGTTCATCAACGTGCAGCATTGAGGCTTGAAGGAGGAGCCCCCGACCATCTCAAGGTGAGCAGCCACGTCCGACCGGGCAGCGGGTAGCCGGTGAAGTCGGTGAGGGGCTGGAGAATCGGGGTGTCGTCAGTGTCCGACAGCGGGTTGCGATCCATGATCGCGACCGTCGAGTCGGTGAGGTTGAGCACGCTGCCCTCCGCAGAGAGCCGTCCGGTGCCGACCCGCAGGAAGGCGCCGTGGATGGCCCGGGGGGCGGCGAGGAAGAAGTTGGTGGCGTCCCAGTAGTTGTCGGCGGTGTAGCTGAAGGTGTGGCCGAGCCGGGCCCACTCCCCCCAGTGCAGCGAGGTGCCCTGGTACAGCTCCCACTCCGGAATCCGGGGGAGCTGGTTGCCGCGCACATCGTCGCTGTCAGTGCGGTTCTCCGAGCGGGTCCAGGTGGCCGTGGACTGGCTGTCGAGCCATCCGAGCACATCGGCGGTCACCGCCAGCTCGACCCCGTCGGTTCGGGTCTCGCCGAAGTTGACCGGCACGCTGGTCCGCTGGCTGTTCTGCACGAAGATGATCTGGTTCTCGGCATGGGTCCAGAAGTACGCCGCATCGAAGGCACCACGGATAGCCGGGTTCTCGGGTGCCTCCAGGCGCAGCCCGGCGTCCCACTGCCAGCCCTCTTCCGGCACCAGATCGGTGCTGCCGATCACCCCGCCGCGGTCTCCGAACAGCTCGGTGAAGTCCGGCGGGCGGAGGTAGCTTCCTGCGTTGGCCTTCACCACCAGCCCCGGCAGCGGGCGGCCGAGCACCCCCAGACGTGGGTCGGCGGAGAAGATGGTGTCCTCGCCGTCGGGCGCGATGGCGGTGTCGCCGAACGGCACATCCCCCAGCAGGCGGTTGTTGAGGAAGCTGAGCTGGAGGACGGGCGAGAGCTTGATGCGCTCATCGGCCAGCCAGGCGTCCGCGCTCAAGGAGCCGCCGATGGCGTAGCGGAGCCGGGGATCCTCGGTGGCATCGAGGAGCAGATCGGTGAGCACATAGCGGTCTTGGCGGGCGGTGACCGTGACCGCTGGCAGCAGCCAGGGCCGGACTGCGAGCGCTGCATGTCCCAGGACGCCGGTGGTCTGGTAGCGGCTCTCTTGCCATTGGGTGCCCACTCCGATCTGTCCCTCGCGATCGTCGTAGGTCTCCAGCCTCCCCTGCCGCCAGACCCGGGTGCTCCAGCGGGCACTGCCGCCGCTCCCCTCAACCTGCGCGGTGGTGATGTTGCGCGTGGTCTCCAGTCGGGTCGACCCTGCCGGGATGTTGACGTGACCAGGCAGTCCCTCCTGACGGGCGAGGAAGGCATCCGCCACCGTCAGCCTCAGCCGGTCGTCCCCCAGCCGCCACCGGCCATAGGCGGACAGCTGGGCCTTGTCGTTGTTGGCGCGGGTGAGACGGGCATCATCGAAGGTGTTGTAGATGGTGCCGTTGTCGGTGTAGTAGCCGAAGTCGCCCTGGGTGGTGAACACCTCGGTGAGCGCGAGCACGTCGCTGGTCTGCCCCGCCACTTCGCCATGCTGGACGACCGCCGCAGAGATCCGGGCGGTGTCGTACTGGCCGTAGGTCGCCGAGCCCGACGAGACCTCGCGGTCCCCGGAGACGAGGTTGACCACCCCGCCGATGGGGGCGGCGGCGAAGGACGGTGGGGCGTTGCCCCGGTAGATCTCGACCCGGGAGAATGCCGAGAGCGGCAGCTCGGAGAGGTTGACCGAGGCGCTGCCATCGGGGTTGAGCGGCACCCCGTCGAGGTAGACCTGCACCTGCCGGAAGCTGGACCCCCGGATGGACACCGCCGAGTAGGCCCCGAGCCCTCCCAGCCGCCGCACCACCGTGCCCGCCGCGCTCTCTACCACCGCCGCCACGTCTGCGCCAGCCGACAGCGTCTCGTCCACCTCGATGATGGTGACCGAGGCGGAGGTCTGCCCGGGATCCAGCGCATCAGGGCGCTCCGCCTCGATGATCATCTCATCAGACGGATCCCCGCTCGCTTCATCAGCAAGTGAGGTCGAACAGAACAGGAGTGGCAGGGCCGGCAGCAGGAGAATCCTCCGCCGGGGATGGGTAGCGAGGCCCCTGGCGGAGCTGCGCTGGTTCTTCATCCCCGAAGAACGTGCGACAAGCTCAAGGGGCCGGTCTCCTGACTCTCGGATCGTCTGACCTGCTGCGCCTTCCCGGATTTCTCCAGTGGCATATGCAGCGGTCATTCCCGAATACAGTGGCGGGGGCCGCGTCGGATTTTAACCGACTTCCCAGTTTCACCCCGGATTTACCCGGGGAACCTCTTGAGACTGTGCTGTCAATGATCAGTACTCCGGGCGAGTTAACCGAGATCTACATCCCCGTCGAGAGATCGACTCGCTGCCGGTGGCCCCGACGCGATACGACCTCCCCATGTTTACTGCCGCCTGCATCCAGATCCAGGGCTCCAGCGACGTGGCCCGAAACCTACGGGTCACCGAGGATCTCATCCGTCGCGCCGCTGCCATGGGCTGCTCCCTCGTCGCCACCCCCGAGGCGACGACCTACCTCGGTCCACACAACCGCAAGATCACCCTCGCCGAGCCGGTCGACGGCCCGACCCACCGGAAGCTGGGGGCGCTCGCCGCGGAGCTTGGGATCCACCTCCTCATCGGCTCGGTCGCTGAGCGGGCGGAGGGCGATGCCTCGCGGTGTCACAACACCTCCCTGCTGTTTGGCCCCGACGGCAGCCTGCTGAGCAGCTACCGGAAGATGCACCTGTTCGACGTGAACATCCCCGGCGGGGTCCGGTTCTCCGAGAGCACCACCTGCGCCCCTGGCGCTACCCCGACCGTCGCCCACACCGAACTCGGAACGCTCGGTCTCACCATCTGTTACGATCTGCGCTTCCCCGAGCTGTACCGCACTCTCGTTGATCAGGGCGCCACCATGCTCGCTGTGCCCAGCGCCTTCACCCTGATGACCGGAAAGGACCACTGGCACACCCTGCTGCGCGCCCGGGCCATCGAGACCCAGTGCTACGTGCTCGCGCCAGCGCAGTGGGGTGCGCATGACGACGAGGGGCTGCGCCGAAGCTACGGCCACTCCGTCATCATCGATCCCTGGGGCACTGTCATTGCGCAGTGCAGCGACGGCGAGGGCCTGTGTGTGGCGGAGATTGATTTGGAGAAGGTCACGGCCATTCGGCGTGCGATGCCGCTGGCGGATCACCGGCTGCTCTGAGCTTGAGTGAGGCTGGGGTCCGCTGGGCGGGTCGTCCAGGGGGAGCGGCCGCAAGGCGGGCACTCCTGGTGTCCGGCTGGGGGCCGTTAGAACGGGTAGTCCAGGGGGAGCGATGACTGGAGAGAACCGAAGGTGAGCGGAGGGAATGCAGCCCCCCTCGAGCGAGCGGAAGGATTCAGCCCGGAGGATGGCGAACCTCAACCATCCGGGGAGGGAGAACCCTTCGGAATCCATCGCCACGACGCTGAGAAGACCGAAGGGCGAGCAGCACAGGGAGGCAACATCAATGTCGAGACTTCTCGCATCGTTGGAGCATGGAGGGTGTCGCAGCGTTGGAATCAACGCCTCACTCCGACGACTCTCGA
>JBLHNG010000770.1:0-4263 GCA_047621685.1 Myxococcota bacterium
CTCCGCGATGTCTTCTGCCGCCAGCTCGGCACGGTAGCCCCGCTCTCCCCGTCTCGGTGCGCCCTGCATGTGGAACACCGGCCATAGCGTCGTACCCGGTTCCACCAGGGGAGCGGGTGTCGGCGTAGGGCGGTCTGCGAGGGCCTCAGCGAGCTGGGCGCGGAGTGTGCCAGCGTGGCGGGCGAGGAAGGCATCGAGGTCGGCAGCAGACACCCCGACGGGCAGCTCGGCACGGACGGCGGTGATGGCAGTGCGGAAGATCGCGGAGGCTGTCATTGTTCAGCGCCAGCCGCATCGGTGGTCAGCTCGGCGCGCATCACCGCGGTCTCATAGGGCTCGATGAGATCCGCCAGGGCATCCCGCTCGTCGCCGTCGGGGGTTCCGGGCTCTGCGCCCCACAGCGCATACAGCCGACTCAGGGCGTGCTGGAGGTCTTCGTCGTTGTCGATGCGGGTGATTGGACTCGCCTGCAGTTGATCGCTCATGGGATGGCGTCCTTCCCACCGCGTCCGGTGGTGGATGCGATGCAGCGCAGGAACAGCCTACTTGCGGGTCGGGCACCGCTCAGGAGGCGGAGGCGGCCAGCCCCGATCATCGATCAGCCCGGGGACGAATTCGGGTCGTGACCCAGGTGGGGCCGCTTCCGGCAGGACCGTCGCCCTGCATCCGCATCCCGAGCCCCCGGCCTTGTCGGTTGATGGTGTTGAGGAAGGTGAGGTTGAAGTGTCGCGTCCACTCATCGCTGGGCTCCTGGTAGGGGGTGTCGCTTCCGGCATCGGCGCTCAGGCGAGCAGGGAGACAGTAACGCCCAGAGGCCGCTTGATATGCCTCGTAATAAGACTCGTCGGCCATATCCCTGATGGTGTACTGGTCCGGCCAGCCGTTGGCGGGACGCTTCATCGACCACGCCCAGCCATCGGCGCACACCGCCCGCATCTCCTGAAGGTTCATTGCGGCGGCGACCAGCAGGTCTGCGGTGGAGAGGGTGCCGCAGGACGGGTGGTTGTGGCTCATGATCCAGGCCCCCGACCGTTGGCTGAACGGATTGAGCCGCACGTCGATGACGGTGCAGCCGACGGGCTCGCGGCCCTGCGCGCGGGTCATGCCAGGTCCGAAGCGGGCGATCTGTACACCGGTCGTGGCGTCGATGATCACAACATGCTCCTCGGGCTCGCCGCGCATCGCGTCCTCGGACTCAGCCAGCGACATCGACCGGTGCAGCACGCCGACCTGGGGCGGGGTGGCATCGAGCGGGCCACCGGGGGGCGATGCCTGCCGAAATGCGGTATCGACCATCTCAGCGAGCGCCCACTGGTTCCGCAGCACAAACCCCACCAACGCCTGCACGGCGGGGCCTGGGGGCAGGGATGCGCGGATCTGGGCAGTCAGCCAGACGAGTGTTGGGGGACACCCCCGATCAGCGAGCTGGCGACCGATGGTCACCCCCCACACCATCGCAGCGGCTTCGGCCAGCTCGGGGTTCATTACGCGACTTCTCGGCACATCGCCTCCAGCGCGGCACGGTTTCGCCGCATGAATCGGTCCAGGTCGTTCTCGGCCATCCCGGTCGGGAGCTGCTGACGGACGAGGGTGAGCACCCGCGCCAGCAGCGCGGCACCGGCCAGGTCATCCAGACGCCCCTGCTGCCGCCCTACCCACCGCCGCATCGCAGCCTTCCGGCCACCCATGCTGCTGTCGCCCTTCCAGCGGGCATCGAAGTCCCAGGCCATTGAGTCGATGCTGCCGATGCGACTGGCGATGGGGAGCAGGTAGGGGATGGATCCGCCCTTCACCCCGAACAGATGCAGCTTCACCCCATCGGGGAGGTGGTCATGGAGCGCCGCCAGAACTGTCAGCAGGCCCTCAGCGCCGTGGATGTTGCGCCGGCAGACGCTCCCGACACCAACCAGCGCGGGCCAGTCACCGCCGAGCACGTCCGCGACCGCATCGGCGCTGCGGAGGTAGTCCTCGGGGAGCCGACCCTGGAGCACCGGCATCGGGTCGGGATACTCTGCTCGATGTCGGGCCTCCGCACCCGCCAGCCACTCATGCCGCTCGTACTGAAGCGACAGCTCGGAGAGCATCCGCCACCGGAGGTCCGCAGCGATCGTGCGGCACTCCGCGAGCAGCTCGGCGGACTTGTCGACCCGGGCGAGCACCGTAGCGCGGTCGGGGGCGATCTCGGGCTCGCAGCAGAGGTCAGGCTGACTCCACCACGCCCAGGAGTGTGAGTAGGCCAGCTCGACATAGGCCGACATCGGCCAGGGGAAGCCGCCGTAGTGGCACATCGCGACGAAGCCCGCGCTGTCGAGGGCGACATCGAGGTCGTAGATGGCATCACCGGGTCGTCGGAAGTGCCCGCGGTCGTGGTCCCACAGCGAGTTTGCCGAGATCAGCGTGGCGACCCCGAGCCGCTCGGCCTCTCCCGGCAGTGCCCCGGTGGTGGATGGCAGGCCCACCCGCAGCAGGATGCGGGACACCTTAGACCGCCTGGGGAAGCGTCTGTCCCGTCCGTCTCAGTGCCTCGGCCATCGCCGCGGGATCCGTGCCGAGCTGGCGATAGACACCATCGGCCCAGCGCACGGTGCGACCCAGTGCCTCGGAGAGCTGCGGCGGGACCGCGTTGCCCACCTGACGGTACATCGCCTTCTTCGTTCCCTGGAGCGGCCAGTCGGCGGGGAAGCCCTGGAGGATGAGTCCCTCCTCGATGTCGATGCGTCGGATCCCCGCCACCAGGAACGCGGTGTCAGAGGCACGATCCGGTCCCCCGTTGAAGGACCAATCTGTCATTTGGCTGGATCGTGCACCTTTAACCTCGGTAGTTGTGACCGTAGGCGCGGGCCGGTCATATCGCCAGGGCTCGGTGCAGGCTCGTCCATGACTCCCGTCGCAGGGGTAGCAGTGCCGGCGGTCGCAGCTCTCGCGGTTCAGCGTGTCCCCGATGGCGTCCCTCACTGTCATCCACGGCAGCACACCGGGCGGGATCGCGCCGTCGTCGGGGTCGAGGTGGCTCGGGGTCGGTGGGTCGGCTGGGAGGGGCAGCGGACCCGCCCAGAGGATGACCCGGCGGCGGTGCTGAGGGGTGCCGTAGTCCGCCGCGTTCACCCGCCACCAACCGACGAAGGCGAACCGACGTCGAAGCTCGGGCAGGATCCAGCGTTCCCAGTAGCAGCCGATGCAGGACAGCCCGCGAGACTTCCGGTTGCAGCCCCTCCGGTGGTAGGTCCAGCCCAGCACGTTCTCCGCGAGGAACCAGGTCGGACCAACCGTGTCGATGACCTCCATCGTCCAGGGCCAGCCATTGCGGTCGTCGTGGGAGCCCTTGCGCTTCCCCGCAGTCGATCCGGCCTGGCAGGGCGGTGAGGCCCAGAGGACATCGGTGTTGCCGACGTAGGGGCTGTAGTCCACTGTGCGGACATCGCCGTGGATCGCGGGGAGCCCAGCAGCGGCGAGGGTCGCAGCGGCGTGGGCGTCGTACTCGACGCAGGCGTGGTGCAGGAGGCCGGCACGATGCAGCCCCAATGCAGCTCCACCGCAGCCGCTGAACAGCTCCAGCACACGGGTAGCGCGGCTCATGGGGTGCCTTCGATGGGCTCAGTGATGCTCGGCGGTGTGGGTGTGCAGGACTCCACGAGGGCGGGCAACCACCACCAGCCCGTCCCCAACCCGCTCGCCAGCAGGCCGGCAGCGAACCGGCGACCGCCCGGTCCCAGCAGGCGGGCCAGCTTCACCAGCATCCCACCCGTCTCTCGTCCCATCTCCACGCCTGGGTCGGTGGGCTCGGTGCTGACTGTGGGGTCGTCCTCAGCCAGTGCGGGGCGCTCTGCGAGTGCAGCGCGGATCTCGGTGGTGAGGGTGTCGAGGGACTGCGCGAGTGCAGCCTCAGCGGTGGCGCGTGCGGCCTGGCTGGCCTGATCGAGCCGGCGTCGAATGTACCGCTCCTGCTCGATGGCGGCGGTGACCTGGACAGCGAGGTGGGCGGCGTAGGCGTGACCGGTGCCCTTGGTCGCGATGGTGGAGGCTCCAGCGCGAACCAGCGCCCCGCAGATGGACGCTCCCAGCTCGTCTCCGGTGACGACGACGAGGGGGAGGCCGGGGGCAGCGCGGCGCAGGGACTCAACGCCGAGGTGCTGCTGGCCCTGGGCGACATCGGGCAGTCCCAGGTCTGCGATGATGAGGTCGAAGATGTGGTCGTTGAGCGCGGTGAGGGCATCGGCCAGTGAGGGGGCCTGAACGCAGGTGTAGCCCCCGTTCAGGGAGCGG
>JBLHNG010000771.1:0-4251 GCA_047621685.1 Myxococcota bacterium
TTGAACACCTGGGCATCCACCGACGTCGGCAGGCGGCGTCGAGAGAACGAGGACAGCTTCCTGATCGCACCTCAGCTGGGCCTGGTCGCGGTCGCCGACGGAATGGGGGGCTTTGAGCGCGGAGATATCGCCTCGCAGCTGGCCTGTGAGGTGCTCAAGGAGAGCATCGCCGAGAACCGCGAGGTGCTGGAAGCCTACCGTCGCGAGCCCACGGTGGCGTCTCGTGGGGCGGTGCTCGATGTGCTGGAGGAGAGCATCCAGCAGGCCTGCCGACAGGTCCATGAAGCCGCCACCGCCCTGGCCAGCGGCGGGCGCATGGGCACCACCATGGACGCGATGCTCGTCCTCAACTCCACCGCGTTCATCGCCCATGTCGGCGACGGGCGCATCTACCTGTTCCGCGGGCGGGAGATCCACCAGCTCACGGAGGATCACACCCTGGTCAATGAGAAGCTCAAGGAGGGCAGCATCACCGCGGAGGAGGCCCGGGTGGCCGTCAACCGGAGCGTGATCACCCGCGCGCTGGGGGCGTTTCCCCGGGTGCAGGTCGACACCCTGCACTTCGAGCTGGATGTCGACGATCGGCTGCTGCTGTGCTCGGACGGTCTCCACCGCTACATCGGCCCCCGGGAGCTGTCGTTCAGCCTCGCTGATGGGCTCAGCCAGGACACCGCCACCACGCTGGTTGCCGACGCCAACGGACGCGGCGGACGCGACAACATCACCGTCGTGGTCTGCGCGCTCAAGGAAGACACCGACACCAGCGGAGACGCTCTGCCCAACCGGGAGCGCATGGAGGCGCTGCGTCGGGTCGACCTGTTCGCCACCTGCACCTACCGGGAGCTGATGGCGGTCTGCCAGTTCGCCGAGCAGCGCACGGTGCGCAGCGGGGCGGTGCTGTTCCAGGAGGGCGATCCGGGGCTGGAGTGCTTCTTCATCCAGCAGGGCCGGGTCCGCATCGAGAAGGAGGGCACCCTGCTGACCATCATGGGGCCAGGCACCTACTTCGGCGAGATGAGCTTCCTGGACTTCCCCAAGCGCTCCGCGACCGCAGTCATTGAGGAAGACACCGAATTCCTGGTGCTTCACCGGGACCGGTTCATGCTCCTGATGAAGCTCGACGCCAACCTCTCCGCCAAGCTCTCCTGGCAGCTCCTCAAGAAGCTCTCTCGCATCGTGCGGACCTCAAACGACCGCCTGACAGCCGACATCACCGCTACTTGATCGGCTCACCGAAGCGGTCTGTGCGGAAGGAGCCGAACAGGGGGATGTTGCCCTCGCAGTGGTCATAGGAGAACCACACGAAGCGGGCCTTGCCCTTGAGGTTGCGAAGCGGGACGTAGCCCCAGACCCGAGAGTCTGCGGAGTGATCGCGGTTGTCGCCCATGGCGAAGACGTGATCATCGGGCACGACCGCGGGGCCGTAGTCGGCCATGCGCATGCCGAAGGTCGTGGCGTTGAGGATGGCGTGCTCCTTGTCGCCGAAGGTCTCGGTGTACTCCTTGGTCGGGTGGCTGCGACACCGGTCGTCGACGAACTCGTACCGCTCGACCAGGGTCCTGGTCTGGGCCTCGCCGTTGACGTACAGGACGTTGTCGCGCACCTCCATGGTGTCACCGGGCAGGCCGACGATGCGCTTGACGTAGTCGATGGTCTGGAGCGTGGTGACGAACGGGATGGGGGTGTCCATCCAGTACGACAGCCGGCCCTCGTCGGAGCCGGGGTAGACGAACACCGCCACATCACCGCGCTCGGGCAGGGTGTAGTCGCCGATGGGGATGCGGGTGAGCGGGATCCGGAAGCCGTAGCTGTACTTGGTGACCAGGATGTGATCGCCGATGGCGAGGGTCGGGACCATTGAGCCCGACGGGATCCGGAACGGCTCGGCGATGGCCGATCGGATGAGCAGGACCACCAGAATCGCCGGACCCCAGGTGCGCGCGATGTCCCCACACCACACCAGGAAGCCGCCTTCGTCTTCGTCGCTCAGGTCTTCGAAGTCCTCATCGGAGTTCGGGTCGCGATCATCAACAGACAAGGCCGCCTCGGCTGGTTTGGGTTGGGTGCGCTGTGTAACCCACGCCAGATGGATTACCTCCCACCCACATGATGGATCAACTCTCCTCCGCTATCCACCGTCGGACCAGCGTGCGCGTCAAGTCCGGCCCGCAGACCCGACATGCCTCGGTCGCTGCCGTCCTCCGTCCAGGCGGGGATCTCCTGCTCATCCAGCGCAGCATCAAGGAGGGCGACCCCTGGAGCGGCCACATGGCCTTCCCCGGCGGGCGCGCGGAGCCCCACGACGACAACATCCAGACAACCGCGATGCGGGAGTGCTTCGAAGAGGTCGGCCTCGACCTGTCCGGCGCGCGCATGCTGGGCCGACTCGACGACAACATCAGCCCCTCTCGGCAGAACCTCCCGCCCCGGCTGGTCATCTCGGCGTTTGTCTTTGCCATCTCCGACCCGGCCCCGATCCTCACCCCCAACCATGAGGTCGCGGAGGTTCTCTGGTTTGGTCTGGACCGCTTCGTGGCGGAGGAGGAGCGGGGAACGATGCCATTTACCTGGAGGGGCCACGAGGTGATGCTGCCGGAGGTGCGGCTGGAGGGAGCGCACATCTGGGGGCTGACCCTGCGGATCATCGATGATCTCTGCAGCCGGGTTCGCGCCACTGACTGAGCGACTGGGTACGATGGCGTCATGCCCTGTCTGACCATGCTGCTGCTGCCGGAGATCCTCTCGGTCTCTCCCGTCCCGATGCCGCCCCCGCCGCCGGGATCCAGCAAGGCAGAGCGCGACCTCTACAGCCTGCCCAACGCCACCACCTCGGCAAACTTCGCGGTGCGCTGGGGGAGCTCCGGGAGCGTCTCCCCTGCGGACATCGACCGGGTGGTCGGGGCGCTGGAGCTGTCCTGGTCTGAGGAGATCGAGGCGCTGTCCATGCCCGCCCCGTATGGGACCGACGACTGGCTGTTCAACGTCTACATCGGCGACTCCGGAGACGGCGCGCCCTCGGCGAGCGGGGTGTATGGCTACTACACCGTCGATGGTGACGGCTGGCCGATGATCGTGCTCAGCCTTGATGCCCTGGCGGTCTCCGCTGAGACCCTCACCACGATCCCCCACGAGTTCTTCCATGCCCTCCAGGACGCCGCGGGCACCTACGCCTACACCGGCGACTCGGCCTGGTACTGGGAGGCCACAGCGACCTGGATGGAGTCGGTCGTCTACCCCGACGACCTCAGCTACGCGGTCTTCCTGTTCGGCTTTGCCTACCTGCCGCACTACCCGCTGACCTTCTTCGACTACTACGACACCGGGGCGTTCCAGGAGCTGTACCAGTACGGGGCGTTCATCTTCCCGCGCTACATCGCCGAGCAGGTCGCGAGCCCGCAGACGATCATCGACACCTGGACGGACCCCCGAGGCCACGACGAGCCGCTGGGAGCGCTGTCGGAGCGCATCGACCTGGAAGAGACGATCGGGCACTTTGCCGCCCACAACGCGATCTGGGACTACGAAGACGGGGCGACCTACGCCGACTACCTCGACTACTACGCCGACTTCCCAGAGTATGGCGACAACGACTACCGCATCGCCGTCACCATTGAGTCCGGGGGAACCGACGGCTGGGCGCTGCCCCCGGCGGAGACCCTGCCGGGCCGGTATGGCACCAACGTGCTCGATGTCCCGACGGTCGGACTGGAGACGCCGTGGGTGTCGCTGGCGGGAGATGCGATCGGCAGCGAGGGCAGCGCGGCGAGCTGGTGGCTGACGGTGATCGAGACGGACGGGCCGGTCTACCACCACCTGATGGTCACCGAAGCGGTGAGTTCCTTCCAGCTCAGCCTCGGCACCGGTCCGGTGAAGATCGTGGTCACCGCGATGGCGGACGATGCTGTGGAGGGCGAGACCTTCGAGTATCGCTATGCGCTGGGCGATGAGCCGGAGCTGACGCTGGACGAGGTGGACACCGGTGACACCGGGGATGGGGAGTCGGAGGGCTGCGGGTGTCGGGGAGGGAGTGCCGGGGTGCTGTGGTTGCTGCCGCTCTACGGCTCGCTGCGATCCCGGAGGCGGAGGACCACCACGCCGTCGCCTTCGTCAAACCGCTCCTCTTGACCGATCCAGCCGTCGAGCTGGGCTCGGAGGATGCCCTGGGCCTCGTCTAAGTAGGCGCCTTCATCGAGCACCACCCAGCGCAGCCCGAGGTCGTACAGCTCCCGGATGGCGAACTGTCGCTGCTGG
>JBLHNG010000772.1:0-4236 GCA_047621685.1 Myxococcota bacterium
ATCGGCGTAGCGGACCTCTTCGTGTACGGCAGCCGTTTGTGTCTCAGGTGCTGTGCTGTCCTGGTGTAGCGGAACCCGAAGGTGCAGGGGGCGTGTCCGTCGTCGGGTTGGGATGGGTGTCGCTCCAGCAGGGCCGAGCAGAAAACCAGGAGGGTCTAGCGGGACGATCTCATCAGGGAGTGGTGTCTGGTAGAGATCCCAGTCCGCCTGCAGGGACATCCAGAACTCCGCTTTCATGCGGAAGAACATCGCCAGCCGTGTTGCTGTGTCTGCTGTGATGGCCCGCTTTCCAGTCAGGAGGTCAGAGACCCTTGAGCGAGGCATCTGGCACCCACGAGCCAGATCAGAAGCGCTGAGGTTGAGAGGCTCCAGGAAGCGGACTTTCAGGTATTCGCCGGGATGAACTTCAGTGTGGTTCCACATCCTTGTCCTATAACGCAGGACATGTTGGTATATCCTTCAGGACAACACCTTTTGTTTTCAGTCCTGTTCGGCCAGGTCCAAAACCAGGACGCTTGAGTTTGTGCCCACTTCCGCAAAATGTGTGCCCACTGGCCTTGATAATTGGCCTTCTCAGGTGTTCCCAAAACTACCACCAGCAGTACCTGGCGAAGAACCCGGGCGGCTACTGTGGGCTGGGGGGAACCGGGGTTTCCTGCCCGATTGGGGTGGAGGCGTAGGGAATTGGCCGGAGCAAATCGGAGCTGATGTCAAGAAGCTCGCCGGGCAAGCTCAGCAAGCTCTCCGTCATCAGCATCACCAACGGCTCTCTCCAGCAACAGGGCTGCCACCTGAAGTGGTGTCACTCTGACGCCTTGCTCTCCAAGCACCTTTGAGAGCTGCTCCAGTCGATGGAGAGTCTCTGGTGCCAGCGGCAGGAGCCGCCGCTCGGTCCACTCCGGGTCAGTGCTCCGCCCACCCCGAGGCGGAGCCTGGAAGCGAGCCTGTACCTCTGCGACAAGCTGGGCTGCCCCGAAGTAGCCACCTGTTGCCTGTACCGTCCCTCGTCGCTCGGCACCGAGTCCGCTGGCGATCCGGTCCATGTTGAGAGTGCTGTCTTTGTCGAGAGTAGGCTTCGTTTTCATGATGAGGGCTCCTCATAGTCTCGGATGGCGAAGTACTCATCAGCAATGACGAGTCCGATCTCACCCTGGCTGGCCTCCCTTCCCATCCGGCGGCAGAAGGCGGCGAGTCGAGAAAGGTTGGCTTCGTCTTGGATGGCTTCTGGGGTTGTGTAGCAGTGAACGACGACCGGCTCGTCAAACACCAGGGCACCACCCCGCTCATCATCCCGCCAGACACCGCGGGCCCTGGGATAAGCGGTGCCGCCACCAAACACCTCACCCAGCAACTTCAGGGAAGCTTGAACCCAGGCATCCTGCTCGGTGGGCGTAGTCCCACTCTCTCTCGACACTGGGGATGAAGAGAACGACCAGGACACGTTTACGACCAGGGAGTAAGCTCATATCGATCTATATAGACCGACCTGTTCCCTCAGGCAAGGGGCTGTCCCAGCGGTCCATAGAACGTGTGCCCACCTCCACCTGCGCGGGCAGGCCCGCGTCGAACCTACCCCGGCAGCGCCCGGCCACCACCGCTCCACCGCCACGCTCGCGCCTCCAGCGAAGAGCCCGAAGACAGCGTTGAACAGGACGATGGGTCCGACCATCTCGGCGTGCCCGAGCTGGGAGGCATCCGCGGCGTTCACTACGCCGATGAGGATGGCCGATGAGGATGGCCGATGAGGATGGCCCACAACCACGTCCGCAGGAACATGGACCGCACCAGGGTGGAGGGGTGGGTCGCCACCCCCACCACCATCCACATGCCCAGACAGCCCAGGGCATCGCTGGGCGGCGCGGTCGGCATCATCGAGAAGTGCGAAATGCGACCTGTGGGTGCTGTAGGTGGGTACTGTGGGTGCCTATAGGTTCAGCTCGGCCTGCAGCTGGCTCAGCGGCACACCCCAGCGCTGCTCCCAGCGCAGCGGAAACAGCCACGTCGCCCGCCGCCCCCGGCGGTATGCCCTCCAGAGTCGCGGGAGCATCCGGAGGCTCCCCGGCAGCTCGCTGAGCATCCCGCCGATGAGGATCAGCAGCGAGGCCGGGGCACGAATCTGTGCCCAGGTAAACGCCTGGACCTCCAGCTCACCGTGGCGGTCGGTGCCATAGCCAGTCAGAGCGTGGTAGACGTCGTGGGTCTGTCGGAGGCGCTGGAGCACGAAGGTGAGGTGCTCGGGGAGGTCGGGCGGGGCATGGAAGAAGTCCGCATCCAGCCCGTTGTCATCCAGGAAGCCGACATACTCCGCCCCCAGGGTTCCGGCTGGGAGAGCGCGGAGGGCCTCGAAGTCGACGGTGGAGCTGTCCAGCGGGGGACGGTTCGCGACCAGCCAGGCGCCCTCTTCGTGCTCCTGGAGGCGGCGGTGCATCTTGCGGAAGCGCCGGAGGTTGACCACCAGCCCGAACCGGAAGATCTGCTCGGTCCGGTTGGGATCCCTACCGAGAATGCGCACAGATGTGACGATCAGTCGTACCTTCTCAGAGAGGCTGCCGTGCAAGGAGACTCGGACCGCCTCCTGCTCCAGCGACTCGGTTGCATGTGTTTCCATCATCAGACCTCCGTGAGGTCTTGAGTATGTTCCACACCGCGCACGACTGACTCATGCCATGAACACCAGCTCAAAACCGCCCCGCAACAGCCCACCCGCTGGCGTCTTTGTCCCGCCAGGGACCAACAACGAGCTCGGCCTCTCTCAGCGCGTAGTGGTTGAGGAGCGGCTGGATCCCGGCGTAGGAAAGCACCCCCGCCACAGCGATGGCGCTGCCCTCGTCTGGCCCCTCTCCCAGGGGATCCATCATCGCGGCCCCGAAGACCAACAAGCCCGCACCGATGACCATTGGTGCGATGGTCACGCCGTCGGCCGTGTTCCGTCGAATCGACGCCGTTTCCCAGGGCACGATCACCAGGACCGCCAGCTCCGAGGCCACCAGCGGTGCGAAGGCCCAGTACTGCTCGGCGCTCACCAGCACCAGGCTCGTCGGCAGCACCCCATAAGACACCAGGCGCGTGATCCGGAGGGCCCTGTGAGGCCGGCTCCAGCCAGGGTCTTCCGGCGGAACCGCTTCTGCGAATGCAAGTGTCGACAGCAGCAGGATCATGCCTGAGATACTACACGCCCTTGATGGCGTCCTGACGCGTTGCTCAGCGGCGCCTTCGCCCGCGACTGTCTCCGTCCCCGCGACTGCCCCCGCGCCCACCCCCGCCGTTGAGACCCGCATCGAAGCCGGGTATTGTGTCCCGCGGGATCGTGGCCCCGATGGCCTTCTCGATCGCCGCGAAGTCGCGCTCCTCCGGCGGAGTCACGAAGGTGATGACCTCTCCCTTCTCGCCTGCGCGCCCGGTGCGACCGCTTCGGTGGATGTAGTCATCCGACGACCTCGGCACGTCGAAGTGAACCACGTGGGAGACCTTGCTCACATCGATGCCACGTGCCGCGACGTCGGTGGCGACGAGGATTGGGCATCTGCCGGTTCGGAAGTCCTCAAGAGCATCGATGCGCTCCTGCTGGGTGCGACCGGAGTGAATGCTGGCGGCTTCGCGCCTGGTCAGCCGCCGAACCTGGCGAGCGAGCTGGTCGGCTTCGCGCTTGCGCTTCACGAAGACGATGACAGACGCCATGCGATCGTAGGACAGGATCCGGCCCAGGAGGTCTGCTTTTCGGTGGCTCGACACGCTGAATGCACAGTGAATGAGGCCCTCGGCAGGCTTGCTCGGGTCGACGGCCACGATCTCTGGATCGCGCAGGATCGAGTCGGCGAGCTTGCGGACCTTCGGCGGCATGGTCGCCGAGAACAGCAGCGTCTGCCGATCCTTGGGGATGCGCGACACGATGTGGTGCACATCGGGCAGGAAGCCCATGTCGAACATGCGGTCGGCCTCATCGAGGATGAGGAACTGCACCGTGCTCATGTCGAGGTACTTCTGCTTCATGTGGTCTTTCAGGCGGCCAGGCGTGGCCACGATGATCTCCACACCCGAGCGGATGGCATCCTCCTGCGGGAACATCTTCATGCCGCCGACAATGGCGACGCTTGAGAACCCGACGTGGTAGCCGAGCGCCAGCGCTTGCTCGTCGATCTGCAGCGCCAGCTCACGCGTCGGGGTGAGCACGACGACACGCAGCACGCCGGTCTCAGTGCCCGCGAGCTGCTGGAGGACAGGAATGAGGAAGGCAGC
>JBLHNG010000773.1:0-4235 GCA_047621685.1 Myxococcota bacterium
GTCGTCCTCGTAGACAAACGCCGTGACGATGGGACCGAAGATCTCCTCGGACATCATGCGATGGTCCGGTGAGTCGACCTCGACGAGGGTGGGCTGCACGAACCAGCCGACGGATCCATCCGAGCTGCCGCCGGCATGGACCGTCGCGGTGTCATGGGCGAGCTTGAGGTACTCGGTGTGCTTGTTGAAGGCTCGCTCGTCGATGACCGCGGAGATGTAGTTGCTGAAGTCGGAGACGTCGCCCATCTTCATCTCTGCCATCCCAGCGACCACCCGGTCGCGAACCTCAGGCCACAGGCTCCGGGGAATGTAGAGCCGGCTCGCCGCCGAGCACTTCTGCCCCTGGTACTCAAAGGACCCGCGCATGATCGCCACAGACAGCGCCGCGACATCCGCGGAGGGGTGGGCGATGATGAAGTCCTTGCCGCCGGTCTCCCCGACGATGCGGGGGTAGGTGCGGTAATTGGCGATGTTGGCGCCGATCTGGCCCCAGAGGCGCTGGAAGGTGGGGGTGGAGCCGGTGAAGTGCAGCCCGGCGAGGTGGGGGCTGGCGATGGCGGGGTTGCCGATCTCCGGGCCGTGGCCGTGGATGAGGTTGATGACACCCGGCGGCACTCCAGCCTCCTCCATCAGCTGCATGCCGACCCATGCGGAGTGGGCCTGGGTGATGGAGGGCTTCCACAGCACGACGTTGCCGACCATCGCCGGGGCACTGGGGATGTTCAGCGCGATGGAGGTGAAGTTGAACGGGGTGACCGCGAACACGAAGCCCTCAAGGGGCCGGTAGTCCAAGCGGTTCCACATGCCGGGGTTGCTGCTGGGCTGGTCGGAGCAGAGCTGCTGGACGTAGGTGGCGTTGAACCGCCAGAAGTCAATCAGCTCACAGGCGGCATCGACCTCGGCCTGGTGGCAGGTCTTGGACTGCCCGAGCATGGTGGAGGCGTTGAGCCGGTCCCGCCAGGGGCCAGCCAAGAGGTCGGCAGCCCTCAGAAAGATCGCCGCGCGCTCCTCCCAGTGCAGCGCCGCCCAGTCCGCCTGCGCCGCGAGGTTGTTGGCGATGGCCTTCTCTGTGAGGGCCTCGTCGGCGAGGTGGAGCCGGCCAATGACATGGCCGTGGTTGTGCGGCATCGTGATGTCGACGGTCTTGCCCGTGAAGATTCGCTCGCCGCCAATCACACAGGGAATCTCGACGATCTCACTGGACTGACGGGCAAGCTCAGCCTTCAGGGTGTCCCGCTCTGCGGAGCCCGGAGCGTAGGCGCGCACACCCTCATTTGTGGGTGTGGGTGTCTGGGGCGTGCTGGCGATGGTGCTCATGGTTGCTCCTGGCTAGTACCACTCGGCAGAAGTCGTCATACATCTTCTGCCGAGTGGTGCGTCATGGGCTGACACGAAGAGTCAGCGGGGGCTGTCGAAGACCTGAGGGGGGTAACCCCAAAAAAGGCAGGGACTGAGCAGTGGAAATCATGGATCCATGAAGGGGGGCATGATTTCTGCCGAGCGGTATCAGAAAGGCAGGGGCTATAACCGGAGTGGAGGGGCGATGAGCCTGCTGCGACTGGATCAGATCGGTCCCCGGGATCGGGGGCGGGTCGGGGGAAAAGCGGTCGGACTCGCGAGGCTGGCGCGTGCCGGGCTCCCGGTTCCGCCCACCGTCGTCATTCCTGTTGAGGTCACCCGGGACTTCCTCAAGCGAAACGGACTCTGGGAAGACGCGGTGCGCGGTGCTCCAGGGCTGGCCGAGCGGATCCGGGCGGGAGAGCTGGACCCGGAGTTTGCGGGTCAGCTTCGGACTGCTGCGGCACGCCTGGGAGAGCTGCTTGCGGTCCGCTCCTCGGGTGTGGACGAGGACGGCGGTGAGGCCAGCTACGCCGGTCAGTACGAGACCTTCCTCGGTGTGACTCCCGGAGACGCCACTGAGGATGCGCTCAAGGCCTGCTGGGCGAGCGCGTATGCCGAGCGGGTGCTGGCCTACCGAGACGGTGTCCTGCCCTCTCCTGGTGGCATGGCGGTGGTGGTTCAGGCCCTGGTCAATGCCCGCTGTGCCGGTGTGATGTTCACCATCAATCCCCTCAACGGATCCTGGCGCGAGATGACCATTGAGGCGGCATGGGGACTCGGAGAGCCCGTAGTCAGCGGACAGGTCGTGCCGGACTACTACCGGGTGAGGCGTCCCCGTCGCTCGCCCCGTCCCGTCCAGCGCATCCTCGCCCGGGTCCGCCTGGAGCTGATCGAGGAGCTGATTCGCCCGCAGGCCGAGCAGCTCGCGGTGATTCCCGGCGGACTGGACACCATCCCGGTCGCGCTGCCCCGACAGGAGGCCCCCAAGCTGCGGCTCGCCGAGCTGTACCGGCTGTGTCGCCTGGGGCTGCGCATCGAGGGCAAGCTGTCGGGGCCGCAGGACGTGGAGTGGGTGCAGGACGAGGCGGGAAAATTCTACATCCTCCAGGCCCGACCGGTGACCTCGACCGGCTCGGTGCAGCGCAGCGGGGAGGTGGTCTGGACCCGGCGGTTCATCGGCGAGCGGTGGACCGAGCCCTCGACGCCGCTGGGCTGGTCGGTGATGCGGGAGCTGATCCACTGGCTGACCGCCTACCCGGAGACCTCCCGGCGCTACCTCGGTGGCGGCGAGCCCACCCGCCAGTACCGCTACGCCCCCTACATCAACGCCACCGTCTTCCGACACCTCGCCTTCAAGCTGCCCGGTGCCCCGCCGCCGCGGTTCATGCTGGAGATGCTGCCGCCGGAGGAGGAGCGTGGGTGGCTGCGTCGGCATGCACAGCCCCCCGACATCAAGGTCTACCGATCCATCTTCGCGACCACCTTCAAGGAGCGGCGGTGGCGGCGGTTCCGGTGGAACCTTTTCACCAATTGGAAGGCCTGGAACAGCTACCTCAAGACCCTCGATGCCGCGCTCCCCGCTCTCAGCGAGCCGGTGACCTCTCGGGAGGGGGCGCTGAAGCGGGCGGAGGCATGTCTCGACCTGGCCCGGGAGTACATCAAGGTCCACATCTGCAGCCTCCTGTTCGCCAACATCTGGTATCAGGTCGCTGAGTCCGCCCTGGTCGCTGGGGGGCACAGCGCCCTGGTCTCCACCCTGCTCCAGCCGCCCGGCTCCTCCAAGACCGCCCTGACCAACCAGGCGCTCTGGCAGCTGGCGAACGGACAGCTCTCCTCAGCGGACTTCCTCGACCGCTTCGGACATCGGGCCAGCAACTCCTGGGAGCTGTTCAGTCCCCGCTGGCGGGAGAACCCTGAGACTGTCGAGTCCCTGGCTGCGGCCACTGCCGTCGGACCAGACCCCTCCATCGCGGCGGCAAAGCGTGAGGTCGCTGCAGAGCGTGATCTGGCGAAGCTGTCCCGACCGCTGCGGGGGCTGGTCAACCTCACCCGGCGCTACCTGCTGCTCCGGGAGGACCAGCGCTTCCACTTCGACCGGCTGCTGTGGGTCTGGAAGCAGGCCTACCGCTGGCTGGAGGACGACCTCGACCTCCCGATCCGCTTTCTGGAGCGCGCCGAGCTGTCCGCCCTGCTGTCCGGAGAGCTGCCCGAAGCGGAGGCCACTGCCCTGATGACGCGTCGCGGGGCGCTGTGGGCGGAAGAGTCCCGACGCTGGGCCTCTGGCGATCCGCCGCCGCCGTTCCTCATCGGGGATGTCGCCCCAGACGATCCGGCTCAGGGGCTCCGCCTCCAGGGGCTCGGCATCTCGGCGGGGGTGGTCACCGGTCCAGTGCGGGTGCTGCGCTCGCTGGCTGAAGCTGGCCGCCTCAAGCCCGGGGAGATCCTGGTGACCCAGGCGACCGACCCGAGCTGGACCCCGCTGTTCCTCTCTGCTTCGGGGCTGGTCATGGAGATGGGCGGCATGCTGTCCCACGGGGCGGTTGTGGCTCGGGAGTACGGCCTGCCTGCGGTGGTTAATGTCGCCAATGCGACTGGGCGGCTCTCGGATGGCCAGACCATTACGGTTGATGGCAGCCGGGGCGTGGTTTGGGTGCGTTGATTGTTTGTGGGGGTCACTCGGCGCTCTGAGGTCATGAGGGCGGGCAGAGAGTGAGCCCCTCGAACGAGCGCCATGAGCAGCCCAGAGCGAAGCGACAGGCGCTGGAGCGGGTAGGGCGCAGTGGGGCGAAGTGGCCAGAAAAAGAATGGCGCGGAGGATGGCGGACCTCAGCTCATGGGTGAGGGAGGGGCCTTCGGAATCGAGAGCCACGAGGCTGAGAGCGCCCCTGGCTGAG
>JBLHNG010000774.1:0-4227 GCA_047621685.1 Myxococcota bacterium
TGCTTCTCCTCGTAGTAAGCCAGCCCGATGAGGGCACCGACAGCCTCCGGGGTCTGCGGGACGAACAGTGCCTCGGGGTCATCTACGCCGAACCGGTCAGCCAGGGCGTCTGCGTCTTCGTCGGAGAACAGCGGTCCAGGGCTGTCGACAATGACCAGCCGACGGAGCCGCTCGCCGGCCAGCTGGTGCAGCCGAAGCGTGATGAATCCGCCATACGAGATGCCCACCACGTCGACCTGTGAGAGCCCAAGCTCATCGAGCAGGGCGAGCTGGGCGGCGGCTTGATGGGTGAGGGTGGGCTCGGTGGTGGAGTGCGAGGCGCCGAACCACAGGAGGTCGGGCACGATGACGGTGTGCTCGGCGGTGAAGTCGTCGAGCTGACCGGTCCAGGTGGACAGCCCGTCCCCGCCGAAGCCGTGGATCAGAAGGACCGGCGGACCCTGCCCACCGATCCAGTACCGCACGGTGTGCTCGCCGGTGACCAGGGTTCGCTCCTCCAGCCCGGTGCGGTGTGCCTGCCGGGCGATGGAGCGCATGCCGATCTTCGACAGCGAGCAGCCGGTGAGGAGCAGGGCGGGAAGCAGGAGACGCATCCCAAACTGCGTATCCCCTCAGCGACGGCGACGGAAGACCATCACCAGACTGAGGAGCATCGGGGCGAGGGCAGGGGCGAGGGGGATGGCGCTGCAGCCGGAGCGCTTGCCACCCTCCTCCTCACCATCATCGCTGACGGCATTCGCGGTGGGCGCGGGGAGGATTCCCTCGGTGTCGCACCACACCCGGGTGCCGTCCTGGCAGCGGGTGACCATCTCGTTGTCGATCCAGTCGAGGTAGGCATCGACCCGGGTGTCGACCCCGCCCTGGCTGTCGCAGTCCGACTCGTCGTATGCATGGCTGGTGACGCCGATGAGCCGCATGGACTCCGAGCTGTCGGTCTCGATGTCGAGGAAGGTCGGGCCACCAGAGTCGCCGTGGCACTTGCGCACGTCCGCTTCGTCCGCGCCGACCTGAAGCTCGTAGTCTCCCAGCTCGCTGAGGACGGAGTAGCCCATCATCTTCACCGCGTAGTCGCCGGGCTCGGGCTGCGTGAGGAAGTCGGTGGCGACCTGCTGGCCCCAGCCGACCACCGCAACTTCCAGGCCCTCCTCGATCTGAGTGGCCTCGTCTGCAGTGGGCAGGTAGGCCGGGTCGGTGTCGGTGACGGCCTCAGCGAGGAACAGCAGCGCGATGTCGTCGTTCGCTGCGATGCCGATCTCCATGGCGGTGAGGTCGAAGTTCTCGTGCATCACCGAGTCGCTCACCGCGATGGCGTCCGCCGGCCAGTCCGGGTTCGCGCCAGTGCCATCCCAGGCGGTGAGGTCTGCCTGGCGGGTCCAGCGCAGCTCCTTGTTGTTGACCTCGCCCAGCCCGTAGGTCAGGGCGTAGTCGTCGAGGCAGTGGGCGGCGAGCAGGACGACATCGGGGGCGATGAGGGTGGAGGAGCAGACGAGGGTGCTGACCGCAGAGGTGGAGCCCCAGATCTCAATGTCGGCCCGCATCAGCATGCCGCCGGTCATCGGGTAGTCATCCTCGGAGGCCGACGTTCCGTTGATGATCGCATCGCCCCCTTCGAGGATGACGTCGAGGGTCTCCTCGTGATCGAGGTCCTCTCCACCGACCGTGGTGAGGTCTCCAGCGAGGGATGCAGAGATCAGGGTGAGGGTGAGCATCGGGACTCCGGTGACTGAGCGGGATTGAATGGCTATGGGTACAGTCAGGTCTGCCGATCCGCAATTTTGTCGTGTAACGAACTGGTGAAGGATGCCCGCACAGCCACTGACCCTGCTGCTGCCGTTTCGCTTGGTGGATGAGAGCTTCAGCCTCGTGATGCTGCTGGCCTCGGATCCCGAGCGCTCCGGGGCAGACACCTGGCGACTCCAGGAGGTCTTTGCGATGAGCAGTCGGGAGGAGGCGTTCGTCCGCCGGCTGCTGCGCAAGAAGCGAAACATCTGGATCTTCCGATGCAACCAGCGGGGGTGGTGTGGTGACTTCGTGATCGTGGACATGTCTCAGCCCGATGCCCGGCGCAGACTCGCGGTGGTCATCGAGCTGAAGTCTGGCGCGGCGCTGAAGCGCGGGGGAGGGGGGCTGCAGGTCAAGAACGCCTCGGCAGCCATCGCGGAGCTGACCGCCTCGGGGGTGCTCGGTGAGGAACCTGAAGTGGTGACATGGCTGGGGAGCAAGGAGGCTGTGTTGGCGGAATTGGGGGCTTCGGAGGTCTGATGCTGCGATCAGGAGACCGAATCGGGGACTGGGTCGTTGAGACGCAGCTGGGCACGGGGGGCATGGCCTCGGTCTGGCAGTGCCACAGCCGTCATGCGCCTCGGATGAAGGTGGCGGTCAAGGTGCTGGTTGGCGGAGAGGCTGCGGAGCTGCGCCGGGAGGCGGAGGCGCTGGCTGCCCTGAGCCATCCGGGGGTGGTGAGGGTCTATGCCCCTGGCGAGGACGCTGAGCGGGAGTGTCTGTTTCTGGCGATGGAGCTGGTGGAGGGCGAGACCCTTCGGCACTGCATCCGAGACGGCGCCCTGTCGCCCACCCGGGTCCGAGCACTGACGGCGGGCATCCTCGACGCACTCGATGCGGTCCACCGCGCCGGGATCTGCCACCGGGACCTCAAGCCAGCCAACATCATGATCCGCCCCGACGGTCGGCCAGTGCTCGTCGACTTCGGCATCGCCCGGGACAGCGTCTCGCGCTCTCCGACTGGCGACGTTCTCGGCACCCCCAGCTACATCGCCCCGGAGCGCCTCAGCCCGGGAGACGCCGATCCGGCTCGGGTGGACCTGTACGCCCTCGGGGTGAGCCTGTTCGAAGCCCTCACTGGCCGTGCCGCCTTCGTCACCCCCGCTGAGCTGACCCCCCAGCAGCGGGCGTGGCGGATCATTGAGATGAAGCGCACCGCCCCGGCCCTCGATCCCGGGCCAGACGCCCCGGTGGATCTGCGAACCCTCGTCCGCACCCTGACCCAGCCCGATCCCCGGAAGCGCCCAGACTCCGCCGCTGCGGCCCTGTCGCTGCTGAGTGCGCCGGTGGCGGTGAGCGGGGAGCAGACGGTGCGGGTCCCGGATCGACCCCCCCGACGTCCGCCGCTGTGGCCGATCCTCGGGCTGGTGGTGGCTCTGGGACTCGGGGTGGCAGTGATGCTTCGGGGGGAGGAGCCGGAAGTGGTCGCGCCGATGTGGGACGAGATCCGACTGCCGGCGGGTGAGGAGCTGCTGCGGACGGATGATTCGCTGCTCTTGGGCATCCCCGGCGGTGAGGTCGAGGCCCTCGCGGATGCTGTCGGACAGGGGCTGCTGGAGGATGGCTGGCGGATGACGGAGGATCGCTCCAGCGGGGGGATCTCGGTGGAGCTGTTCGCCCGGGATGGGCGGCATCTCGGCGTGCTGGTCTCTGCGGAGGGGCCGGCGGCGTTTGTGCTGCTGGAGGACCTCGACACCATCGACCCGGCTGAGTCGCAGCTCGGGCTGACGGGGTTGTGAAGTGTGGGGTGGGTGGGTGGCTTGCCATTGAGTGACGGCAGCAGCCGGCCTTTGGGCGGGGTAAACTGCCGATTCGGGGAGAGGCGCGGGGGCGGGGTGAGTCCGACGAAGCCGGTCGGGTGGGTGGCTAAACCGCTGCCAGGGAGCTGGAGTTCGGTCGAGACTTTGGGAGCCTCGATGAGGTGCAGGAAGGTCCTGTGACAGTGCGGACGGTGGTGATTAATTGGTGTCCGGCTGGGGGTCGTAGGGGGCGGGGACTGGAGAGAGCCGACGTAAGGCGGTGAATGCAAGGAGTGCAGCCCCCTTGAGCGCAGCGTCATAAGCGGGCCGTAGCGAAGCGAAGGTCTGCGGTGGTGTGAAGCGGCCAGGAAAAGCATGGCGCGGACGATGGCGAACCTCAACCATCCGGTGAGAGAGCACCCGCCGTCATCCCATCGCCCCGTCGCTGCGAAGCCAATGGCAAGCAGTGCAGGTAGGCAACATCAATGCCCACGATTCACGCATCGCTGGAGCATGGTGGGACGCCAACCGCGGAGGGGACCCATAGCCATCAGCCCAAGGACGGAGACGGCGCTGGAGTCACCGCCGTACTTCAAGGATTCGCCGATCTCTGCTTTTGATAGTGCCGACCTGTCCTGCTCGCCCTTCGGTCTTCTCAGCCAGGGGCGCTCTCAGCCAGGGGCGCTCTCAGCCAGGGGCGCTCTCA
>JBLHNG010000775.1:0-4227 GCA_047621685.1 Myxococcota bacterium
GTCCATCACAGGCTGGAGGAGGCCCTCTCGATCCGCTACGGTCGGCCCGCCACCCTGCTCTCCAGCGGCTACCACGCCAACCTCGCCCTGCTGACCACTGTGCTGGGTCGCGGCGATGTGGTCGCCTCCGATGCGCTGAACCACGCCTCGATCATCGACGGCATCCGGCTGTCTCGGGCCGACAAGGTCATCCTGCCCCACGGCGATCCAGCCATCCCGGTGGGCACCACCCTCGCGGTGACTGAGGGGCTGTTCTCCATGGACGGCGACATCCCCGCGCTGCCCGCCTGGCAGGGTTCGCACTGGCTGATGGTCGATGAGGCCCATGCCTTCGGGGTGCTCGGCCCGGACGGTCTCGGTGCTGCGGCGGCACAGGGAGTGTCTCCCGACTTCATCGTCGGCACCTTCGGCAAGGCCATCGGTGCCTATGGGGCGTTCATCGTTGGACCGGAGTCGCTGCGATCGCTGCTGATGAGTGCTGGTCGGGCGTTCATCTTCACCACTGGCCTGCCCGAGCCGGTCGCCGCCGCTTCCCTCGCCGGGCTCCACCGGGCTGACGACGGGCTCCGCCAGCAGCTCGCCGCCAACGTCACCCGCCTCCGCAGCGGGCTGTCTCACCTCGGACTCCCCGCCCTCGGCGATGCCCACATCGTGCCCGTCGTGCTCGGCGCGGCCACCATGCCCGTCGCTGAGGCGCTGCTCTCCGCCGGCTACTACGCCGCGGGCATCCGTCCTCCCACCGTGGCCCCTGGTGCGGAGCGCATCCGCCTGACCCTCTCCGCCGCCCACACCGCCGACCAGATCGACGGCCTCCTCGACGCACTCGATGTCGCAGTGAGACAAGCCCGCATAGATGTCAGCGGAATGTCATGACATACGGAACAAACCAGGGCGATCAACCGTTATCCCTGTAAGGCACCCCCAGGCAGACCATCGATTGGGGGCGGGGGGGAGCGGTGTACCAGTGGCTGCTGGTGAGCGCGGTGCTGTCCGGCTGTTTGTCGGAGACACCCACGGAATTGGAGGGAGAGCTGGGCTTTGCGGTCCAGGACGCCCTGCTCATCCCCTGCCAGACCACCTCCGGCGAGCAGATGATGTTCGGACTCATCCGGTCTGGCGAGGGCTGCTCCGACACCCCGCCCCAGCGACGGACCTGCGAGGGCATGACCAGCCTGCTGTCCTACCCGTTCGCCTGCCAGACCGGCGCGATTCCGATGACCCTGACCGCCAGCGATGCCGCCCTGGTCTGGATCGCCAATGCGGACAGCCCGGCCACCGCGACCATCACCTCCATCGAGCGCCGGGGCTGCGGAGAGGTGCCACAGCCGGTCTCTGGCGAGATGATGGTCCTCGACCAGCGAGCGGACGGGGCGGTGCTCGAATTCCGGGGAGAGGAGCTGTCGGGCGCGGTCAAGTTCACCGTCTGTCAGTGATCCCCCGGCCCGCAAGCCCCACTACTCCACCGACTTCGCCAGCCCCTCCAGGAAGCCGTCGTGGCAGGACTGAAAGTGGGGGTGAATTCGATTGAAGTACGCCTTCTTGAACGGCTTGGGCGGCGCATAGATCCAGGTGTGCATCTCGACACCGGTGCCCGACTCCGCAGGCGTCATCGCGTAGGTGGTCACGAAGCCCTTGTTGCCGGGGTGGTCGATGTCCACGCGCCGGGTGGTGATCTCGCTGACAACCAGGGTCAGCTTTCGGCGCCAGCCCAGCGGCCCCCGATAGGTGACATACGCAGTGGCACCCACCCCGGTCTGCCGCTCCCCGAATTCCCAGTCGGTCACGCAGCCTTCCGGCCAGAACCCCGGGTAATTGCGGATGTCAGACAGGGTCGCCAGGATCGTCGCGGTGGGTACTGCGATGGTCCGGGTGGCGATGACGTCGCCTTCAGCGTCGTCGTCGTAGGTCGTCTCTGCAGTTGCGGTCGCGAGGGTCAGCCAGATGAGCATGGCGGGATGCTACCACCCGCCGCCACCACCCGAGGAGCGCCCCCCGCCCTTGAAGCTGCCGCCCCCGCCTGAGGAGCGCGAAGAGGAGCTCGACGAAGAACCAGACGTGGAGTGAGAGGACGATCGGCTGCGGGTGCTGCTGAAGGATGTGCTCGATGAGGAGGACTTCCACGCCGTCTGACTGGCCTGTGCTGCGGACCGACGGGCAGCCTCCGCGCGCTGGCGGGCAGCCTCTGCGGCCTGACGCTTGCGCCGCTGCTCGGCCTCGTGGGTGCGCCGTGCGACCCGGACCCGCTCCGACCAGGCTGCTTCCACCCTGTCGAGCTGACCACACAGCACGGCGAAGTCCCGGGGACCAGTGAGACTCGGCGCGGTGAAGTCGGGCAGCCCCGTGCTGCTGCCGCCGTACTGCTGCACCTTCTTCATTGCGACCGCGCGGCTGGCGTCCAGCCCGGCAAGCCGGCGCTGATACTCCCGGCGCTCTCTCTCCAGTCGGCGGAGGTGATCCCGGGCGTGGTGGGCCTCCTGAGTGGCCTGACCGGCGAGGTTGCTGATCGCGGTGAGGGTGCGACTGGCGTCGAGGAAGCGACTCGACTGCGCCAGGTTCGCCGCCCGGTGCTGCATGTTCTGGGCGGACTGGAGGATGGCATCGCCAGCATCGAGCCGAGCCGTGCCGATGCGGAGACGGGAGAACGCCCTGGTGGCGTCTGTCAGGTCGCTTCGGGCCTGGGTCAGCGCGGACGTCGCGGCGGCGATCTGCTGGTCGGCGACCGCACCGGCTTCTTGCAGTCCCGCCACCGCGCTGCGGATCTCCGCGGCCTGCTTGCGACAGGTCAGCCACGCCTGTCTGGCCTCTTCAGCCTTCCCGGTGACCGGCTCCACGGCATGGGTGACCGCCCCCTCCGCGATCAGCCCGCGCATGGTGTCCTCCATCCCCCGTGCCTGGGAGAAGGTGTGCGAGGGGTCGTCGCTCGGCTCGAGCACGCAGACCGGATGCTCAGCGGGAGCCATCAGCCGAGCCGCCTCCAGCGCGGTCAATGCGACCTCCAGGGCCTCGACCCGCACGCTCCCCGCTGTCTCCACTGCCCGAAGTGCCTCCAGCTGCTCCAGGTAGGCCAGCGGATCGTCCTGTCGGATGTCGTCGAGCCGGTCGTAGAGGGTCTGGTCGGAGGCGTCGTCGGCATACAGCGGGTGATCGGAGACCCACCGGGCGGGGACATCGAGGCTGCGCAGTCGGGAGAGCAGGGCGTCGAGGGCGGTGTGGGGGAGCTGAGAGCGGGCATCCTTGAATCGAATCTCGCTGGCAGTCAGCAGCGTCTGACGCCGAACAGTGACTGCGGCGAAGCGGTCCTGGAGCTGGGCCATGAACACCCCGCCGTCGATCTGGATTACCCGGGTCTCGCCGCCAAACAGGTCGTCGTGGACCAGCTCGCCGGTGTCATAGGAGAACGTCTCGGTCAGCGCAGCCGTAGCGGACTCGAAGGCCACCACCGACAGCGATCCGGCCCGCTCCACCGTCGCGTCGATGCGGTCGAGGTGGCCCTCCAGCGCCCGGATGCCAGCGTAGATGTCATCGAGCTCCGTGCCGACCGATCGGCACTCCTCGCCGGTCCGACCGCCGGTGTCCTGGAGCGCAGCCAGGGTCTCCCGATCGTCCAGCTCCAGGGACATGTACCGGGCCGCAGCGTTGTCCAGTGCTGTGGCGATGCGCTCGCGCTTTGCCTCGTATGCCTCCGCCGCCAGCTTCACCTTCCGCCGACGGGCACCGACACCGATGATCCCAGCAAACAGCACCCCACCACCAACCGCGACCCCGCCGATCTGTGCCTGGAGCTTGCGCTGCTCGGCCTCCTGGTGGGCGACCGCGCGTCCAGACAGCTCCACGCTGGCGGTCCGAGCCCGCTCGGTGAGGGCGAGGATGCTCTCCAGATCACTGCGATCCAGGGCGTCGTCAGCCTCTGCCAGGAGCGCATCGAGCTCTCCGGGCTCCGCCAGCCCCTGCGTGATGAACTCACGGACGTCGTTGAGCTCCAGCGTCAGGTTCTTCGTCGCCTCCTCCCGCTGCGCGATCCGAACGGCGAAGGTCTCGCTGTTGAGCCGCATCTCCTCGGCCATGCGGACCATCTCGTCGGTGCTGCCGCGCCTCAGGGCCTCCTCAGCGGCGGTCACCTGGTAGGCGTACCGTGCGCCCTCCACCTCGCTGACCCGCGTCAGCAGGACCTTCCGATAGTCGACGGCCTTGCTGAGGTTCGTGGTGGCGTTCTCCGTGAGCTGTGCG
>JBLHNG010000776.1:0-4218 GCA_047621685.1 Myxococcota bacterium
GCTCGGTCAGGCGCGCGGCGGTCTTGTCGCTGCCGGGTCGGTTGGTGCCGTCGGGGTAGTGGCGGACGCCGTCGGGGGTCTCCATCCGGGCCAGCTCCGCCGCGACCGCGAGGAGGGCTTGTCGTGTGTCTTCGTTCACTGTTTGGTAGCGGTAAACGACCAGCTCTGATTGGAGCAGTCGAAGCAGGAGCCGGAGAACGAAGCCTGGAAGACTCCCTCCATCGTCTCGGAGTCGGTGAACGCACCGGTGAACGAGTAGGTCTCGCTGCAGGAGCCGCTGATGGTGTTGGTCGAGGAGAAGGTGTCGCCAGAGGTGAAGGTTCCAGTCACCGTGCCGGGCTGGCTCGCACCGTTGGAGGGTGAGAGGGTGATGGAGGGGTCGTAGTCGGCGATGTAGACCCCGTTGAAGCTGATGTCGACGAGGTAGAAGACGTAGTAGTAGGCGCACTGGTAGGTGACGTTCTGGTCGAACAGCCAGGTGCCGGTGTAGCTGCAGTCCTCGTCGATGTCGTCGTCGCAGTCGTTGTCGATGTCGTCGTCGCAGACCTCCTCATACTCCGGGCTGCGCTCGGCATCGTCGTCGTCACAGTCCACGCAGTCCATCGCGCCGTCGTTGTCGAAGTCCTCGGCGTCTGGGGTCTCCTCGGAGCAGTCGTTGTCCAGCCCATCGCAGAGGATCTCTTCGAGCCCCGGGGAGAGGTAGATGGTGGTGTCGTCGCAGTCGCTGCACTCCGTCCAGCCATCGCCGTCCTGGTCAACCCCATCGGGGGTGGTGTCGTCGCAGTCGTTGTCGAGGCCATCGCAGGATATCTCCCCGATGCCAGGGCTGATCTCGGCGTTGCTGTCGTCGCACTCTTCGCAGTCGGTGTAGCCGTCTTCGTCCTGATCGAGGCTGTCGGCGGTCTCTTCGTCGCAGTCGTTGTCGATGCCGTCGCAGGCCAGCTCCGCGCTGCCCGGGTTGATGTCGGGATCGCCGTCGTCGCAGTCGAGGTACTTTGCCTCGTAGGTCGCCGAGCAGTCGGGGTTGGCGATGTCGAAGAAGCCATCTCCGTCGGCATCAAACACCGAGTCGACGGTCTCCTCCTGCCCCTGGAGCACCCCATCACAGGACGCCGCTGATGAGATCTTGATGTCCGAGCCGCAGCCGGTGAGGACCAGAGCAATCAGCGGGATGAAAGTACGATGCATAATGCTGGACGCCTCCGGGGGGGATTATACCCGCCGCGTACCTGCTCTCGGCAGGGAAGACAACAACCAGGACGGACCGGATGAATCTGGAGAGCCTGCTCGAAGGAGACTCAATCTCCCGGGCCATCCTCGCCATCCCGATCAGCATCGTGCTGGCGATGATCGTCGATGTGATGGGACGGTGGTACCTCAACCAGGTCGCGAAGAAGACCGCATCAAACTTTGATGATCGCGCAGTCGAGCTGCTCCGTCACCCGATCTCACTGTCGATCTTCCTCGGCGGCATCGGCTACACCATCGCCCGGCTCGATCTCCCCGACGCCACTCGCTTCCTGCTGCGGGCCACCCTGCTGAGCGTGGTGGTGCTGTACTGGTCCGGGGTCGCGATGCGCGGCACCACACTCATCCTCAACTATCTCACCGAGCACCAGGATCGCTGGAAGGTCGTCCAGCCGCGGACCCTGCCGATCTTCAACATGGTGGCGCGGATCCTCCTCGCCCTGCTGAGCATCTACTTCCTGCTGCTGGCCTGGAACATCAACGTCACCGCCTGGCTCGCCAGTGCGGGTATCGTGGGTATTGCGGTGGCCTACGCCGCCCAGGACACCCTCGCCAGCCTGTTCGCAGGGGTCGCGATTCTCGTAGACGTCCCCTACCAGCTCGACGACTACGTGATCATCGAGGACGGGCTGGAAGGGCAGGTCACCCGGATCGGCTTCCGAAGCACCCGCATCCTCACGCTGGATGATGTCGAGATCGTCGTGCCCAACGCCACGATGGCCAGCTCCGTCATCACCAACATGTCCGGCGGACCCTACCCCCACGCCCGGCTGTCGATCCCGGTGGGCGTGGCGTATGGCTCGGACATCGACGCCGTGCGGGATCTGCTGCTGGAGCAGGCGCTGAAGCTGCCCCATGTGGTGCTGGACAACAACACGATCCAGCCCCGGGTGCGGTTCACCACCATGGGAGCCTCCAGCCTCGACTTCGTGCTCCAGGTCTGGCTAGACGACGCGATGTTCCAGGCCGACGTGCTCAGCCGCGCCAACTTCCTCATCTACAAGGCCCTGATCGCGGCGAAGGTCGAGATCCCCTACACCAAGCAGGACATCTACCTCTACAACATGGGCAAGCCCGAAGACTCCGACAGCGAAGACTCCGACTGACCACGCCGCCAGACGAACACCGCCAGGGCCGCCAGCGGGATCGCGAGGGGAACGGTGGCCTCGCTGCCGATGAGGCCCAGCTCGAAGGCACGGGTGGAGAAGGGGAACAGCAGCGGGTAGCCGACCCCGAGGTGGGACTGGAGGAGGTCCACCGCCATGTGCAGCAGCATGCCGCCGAGCAGGTTGAGGAAGACCCCTCGGCGCTGATCGGCGGTAAACAGCAGGCTGATGGCGTAGGACGACAGCAGCATCCCGGCGGGTGTGTGCAGCGGATCCCAGCCGTAGATCAGCAGCGAGGGCACCTCGACAACCACCCGGGCCGCGCTGCAGACCATGGAGGGCAGCCGGGAGAGGAGGTCGGGCAGCAGGGTGCCAGCGACAAACACCGCGGCATGACGCCGAGAGGTCGTCGCCTTGATGAGCAGCCCAACAGCAGCATGGGTCACCAGATCAGCCACGCTCTACCAGCCCCCCATCCCGCCACACAAACACCAGCGGAGCCGCGATGAGCGCGCCGAGCAGGCCGAGGATGCCGAGGACCTTCTTGTGGACGCGCAGCCGGTGGTGGTGCCGCTCGGTCTGTACCGCGACGCCGTCCTGCCCACGGAAGGTGGCCCGGAGGCTGACGGTCATGCCCTCGGTGAGTCCCTCGGTGTCACCTTGGACGGGGATGTCCTGGATGACCTTGGAGATGCGATAGCGATCCGGCCCATCAATACCGGCGACGGTGTAGATCGGAAAGACCAGCGTCTTTCCGTCGTGCTCCGCCGGCTCCGTGATGCACACCCGCCAGCCAAACGGGAGGTTGTTGGCGTAGTGGGTGTAGCGGGCGGCAAGCACCGCCAGCAGCAGCACCGCCGCCGCCAACTTCAGCCAGCGGTATCGATCGGAGAACACTCCATCACCTACCCTGCGGGGCTTTTTTCTCCACCGGCCAGGTGATCAAACACCCCTCACTTCGTCACAGTCTGAACCATGCCGTAGGTCTGAAGGAGCTGATTCATGTCAGTAGTCCTCAGGTCCATTCCGCCGGTCGGAACGAAAATAATCGTCTTGTCCTTCAGCGACTCAGCGACCTCCAGCTTCACGAGGTTTCGACCACCAGAGCCCGCCAGGGCCTTGGCCTGCTCGGCGATGCCCTGTGCGCGGTTGGAGCGCTCGGAGAGGATTGCCTGGGCCTGAAGATCGCGCTCGAAGTAGATCGCGTCCGCAGAGATCTGCCGCTTGGAGGCGGCCCCCCGAGCGGTCTCGATGGTCTGCTGGACCTGCCCCTTGGCGACCTCAAGCTCCCGGCGCATCTGCTCTCGGGCGGCCTCGGTCTCACTGGAGAGCCGTGAGGCGTCCTGCTCGGCGACCTTCTTGTCGCGGATGATCTGCTCGTAGCGGTCGTTAAACTTGTGCTCTCCGAGGAGCACCTGCTTGATGACGATGCCCTCCGGCGCGAGGTAGTGCTGGAGGACTGCGGCAGCCTCTTCGGCCTTCTTGAACCGGATCTGGGCGTCGTAGTACTGCTCGGAAGGCAGCTCGTTGAGAACATCGCGGATGACGGTTCGAGAGACCGGGCGGACCAGACGCTCTCGGACTGCGGCGGTGTTCGGGCCGACGAACTGCACGAGGTAGCTCGCCTTGGTCGGGTCGATGCCCCAGGCGACCGTGACGTCGACGTTGATGTCGTTGCCGTCGATGGTCTTAAACTGGAGGGCGTCGTCTGCGCTGCGGTCGCCGGTGCTGGCGTCCCGGGTCATGACGAGGTTCTGCAGGGCAGTGTCGAAGACGTACCAGTCGTTGATGATCGGCGGGAAGAAGTAGGTCGCACCGGGGGGGTAGATGTCGGGGATTACGCCCTTGCCCTCGAAGAGGCCCA
>JBLHNG010000777.1:0-4214 GCA_047621685.1 Myxococcota bacterium
GCTGGAGCAGGCCCGGTTCGTCGCCACGGTGATCAACGGCGGGTACAAGGTCTCCGGCTCTCCGCTGGTGGTGATCAAGGACGTCGGTGGGAAGGTTCGCTGGAACGACTCCGGCATCGAGGAGCGGGTGCTGACGGAAGAGTCCGCCGCGCTGACCCTCGGGCTGATGCGGCTGGTCGTCATCAGCGGCACCGGCGGGGCCTCTCGGGGTGGCGGCGGCTTCGCGGGCTACCAGGGACCAGCCATCGGCAAGACCGGCACGACGGACATGGAGAAGGACCTCTGGTTCATCGGTGGCTCTCCCTTGTTCGCTTCGGCCCTGTGGCTCGGCTACGACCAGCCCAGGCGCATCGGCGGCTCCTCCAGCGATCTGGCGAGCCCGCTGTGGGGCTGGTGGATGAAGGCGCTGCATGATCCGCTGACGGTGCCTGAGGACTTTGAGATGGAAGTCGAGCTGACCGGTCGCGGGGTCTGCACCATGACTGGTCGGTACTCGAATGGGTCTTGTCGGACCATTGGGGCACCGTTCCTGCCGGGCGACAAGCCGGAAGGGTCCTGTGGGATCGGGCATCCGCCGCCGGATCCGGAGAAGAAGAAGTACGAGGGCCTCTGGAAACGTCGGCAGCGGGAATCCGAGGAGCGGAAGGCTGCCGAGCTTGCGGTGGAGCAGGCGGCGGAGCAGGCGGCGGAGGGCGGAGCGGTTCTGGAGGCGCCGGAGGGCGGCGAGTAGGCTTGCGGGAGACTCTCGGCGCTCTGAGGTGTGTAGGAAGGTCGCTGAGAGGGCGGTCGTGCGGTCAGGCGCGGGTGTCCGGCTGGGGGTCACAGGGGAGCGGTGACTGGAGAGAGCTGCTGTAAAGCGGTGAACGTAGGGAATGCAGCCCCCTTGAGCAAGCGGATGGATCCAGACCGGAGGGAATGGAGCCTTCTGCGCAGCGGCCAGAAAAAGCATGGCGCCGACGATGGCGAACCTCAACCTCCCGGTGAGAGAGCACCCTCCTCAGCCGAACGCCACGAAGCTGCGAAGCCAGAGGCAAGCAGTACAGGTAGGCAACATCGAAAACTGCGACTGTAGAATCGTCTGATGCCAGGGGCGGAGACAGCGTCGGCAGTGCCTCCTCACTCTGAGGCCGCTCGCATCGGTGTCATTGATGTTGCCTACATGCACTGCGGCACCTTCGGCTTCGCAGCCTCGTGGCGTTCGGCTGAGGAGGGTGCTCTCTCACCGGGAGGTTGAGGTCCGCCATCGTCGATGCCATGCTTTTTCTGGCCGCTTCGCAGAAGTCTCCAGGCCCTACGGGCTGGATCCATCCGCTCGCTCAAGGGGGGCTGCACTCCCTGCATTCACCGCCTTACGTCGGCTCTCTCCAGTCCCCGCCCCCCTACGACCCCCCAGCCGGACACCCGCGCACTCACCACCGTCCGCAGCCTCAAAGGACCGTCCTGCACACCTCAGAGCGCCGGGTGCTTCCCACAAGCCACCGCCCACCTCACTCGCAGCCCCGCACCACAGTCACCGAATCCAGCACATCCCCCCCCCACCCCCACGGGGCATAGGCCGAGACCGGAGGCTCTCCAGCAATCAAAAACGCATGCAGATTTGCCGCTCCCTCAACAGTATGAACCCGTGGCCCAGGCCAAAAATCAGGGATCGAGAAGTCATCAACCGGCGTCCTACAGGACAAACCAGCCTCTTGAGGCCAGGCAATCTCCGAGCGAGCCAGGAGAACGCCAGACGGGACCGGAGCGTCTTCCTCAAGTGCCTGCCAGCCAGCGGCTTCGAGGTGGTGCTGCCAGCCCCAGTGCCCAACGAACAGCCCCGTGCCCATCGCGATGACACGGTCCGCAGCAGCACGCTGGGCCCGTGCCAGCTCCAGGTCGTCGAGCGCCAGGAGCAGCGACAGCACCGGGGTGAACACCACCGCAACCCGAACCAGCCGAACCGGGGCGTCTCTCAGCAGGAGCAGGAGAGCGGGGGCGAAGAACGGCAGCCAGTATCGGGCAGCGGCAAACCGCAGCTTGAGCAGAAAGAGCAGCCCGCCGACCAGCCAGCAGGCCAGCCACACCGACCGCACATCCTCCCGACGCAGGGCCGCTCCGAGCACTGCGCCCCCGGCCCCGACCGCCAGCATGCTGCTCACCAGCGGCAGCCCGGACTGCCCCATCGCCGCCCCTGCCGCCGCGCCCGCCACAAACCCGATCCCGGCACGCAGCGGTCTCCCCCAGCACAGCACCGGCAGCACCGCCGCCCCGCCCAGCGCACCCAGCGCGGCGACCAGCTTGGCGACCACCGCGCCGGGGGTGTCCGAGACGCCCTGAAAGCCGACCATCGCCAGGAGGTGGGGCTGACCATAGGCGTGGAGGTCGTGGAGGGTCAGCAGGGCGATCGGCAGGGCGGCAGCCAGTCCGCAGCGAGCCGCACCGCGCACGTCCCGGTGCAGCAGCGGCCAGGCGATCACCAGCGGGATGAGGGCGACCCCGCTGTAGCGAAACAGCGCCGCACAGCCCGCCAGCAGCGCAAACGGCCACCGCCGCCCGGGACGAGCAGAGACCAGCCCCCCCAGCCCCGCCAGGGTGCAGGCCAGCAGCGGCAGGTCCGGCATCAGCGACTGAGCCGCCAGCACCGCGATGGGCGCACCACACAGCAGCACTGCGCCAGCCTCACCGCGTCCGGTCAGCGCACTCGACAGCCGGGTCGCACCCCACACCGCCAGCGGCAGCCACAGCAGCATCCACAGGTGCATCACCCACACCGGCGCACCCACCACCGGGGCCAGCCACCAGGCGATGCCCGGCGGGTTGGAGAGCACCTCAAACGCCGGCTGAGCGGTCCCCTGCCAGTTGATGATCACGTCGTGGGGACGCCAGAAGTCCCGACGCGCCCCCTCAGCCAGCGCGAGGAAGTTGGCGTCGTCGAGGTGGACGGGCTTGCCGAGAAACGGCAGGCTCAGTCCGACGATCAGGGCAAGCGCCCACGCCCTCACGACTCGACGAGCATGTCCACCGCGCTCTCCGCCCACTCGATCTCGGGATGGTGGGCCCAGTGGGTCGCCAGGATCCGGATGCGGTCGCTGGCGGACTCAATGCGCGAGACGGCCTCTCGCAGCTTCTCGACGCCCTTCTTCAGCTGCTTGTTTTCCCACATCAGCGCACCGATGTAGACCCGGGTGCTCTTGAACTCCTGGGACTCGCTGTCGTGGTCGATGCCCACCAACGCGGTGTTGATCTGCTTGAGGGAAGCGACAATGTCGAGCTCGGCTTTCGCGACGGCAAGCTGCCGGGCAGCGTCGGCAATCTCTCGGGCGGTTTCCTCAGAGGCTTCCGGGTCGTCGTCGTCTTCAGAGGCGGACTCTTGCTCGGCCTTCGCAGCCTCCAGGCGGGCCTCAGCGGCTTCGACCTGCTTCACCATCGCCTCTTCCCGGGCCTGTGCGAGGGCCTCCGTCTGCTGAGACGTCTCCGCTTCCAGGGCAAGCGCGGCCTCGTTCAGTCGCTGGAATTCAGCCTGCAGGGTCTGCTTCTTCGTCTCCTCCCGGGCGATCTCCTTCTGGAGGTCGAACTTCGCCCGACCGCCGGCCTTCTTGAGGGCCTCGCGGAGATCGTGGAGGTGCTTGGTGGACCCCTCAAGGGCCTCCTGGGACTCATCGGCCTGGTCTCGGAATGCCTCCGCACGCGCACCGACTGAGATGGCGTTGGCTTCCAGGTCCTGGGCCTTCGCCTCGCTCTCCAGCCAGCCCTCCTGGGTGGTGCCGGCCTCTTCCCAGCGGGCCTCGACCTGCTCGGGGGTAACCACCGGCTTTGGCTCCGGCTCCGGCTTCTCGGCGCGTGGTGTGCGCTCCCGGCGGGGCTTCTCGGTCTTGCGGGACTTCTCGGCCTTGCGCGGGGCCTCAGTGCGGGCCTCCTCAGTAGACTCGGTCTGAGCCCGCTCAGCCTTCTGGGCGCGCTTCTCTGCCCTCTTGAGCTTGAGCTCCTCGCGCTTGATCTTTCGCTGGGCGTTCTGCTGCTCCTTTCGCTCCCGGGCTTCCGCAGCAAGCTGTTTCTTCTCTGTGGCCGCGGCCCGGGCGGCCAGCTCCTTGTCCTTGGGGGTGACGATCTTGATGCGGTCTTCGCCACCAGAGGTCATCATTCCGGTGGCTTTCTTGATCGCCTTTCGGATGTCCCGACCGAACTTCAGCTTGTTCGATTCCGAGATGTTCTTCTTGACGTAGAGGATGAGAAAG
>JBLHNG010000778.1:0-4212 GCA_047621685.1 Myxococcota bacterium
GAGGCGGAGTGCAACGGAGCTGCGACCGCGGAGGGGACCCGTGGCGATCAGCGCCCAAGGACGGAGACGTCGCTGGAATCACCGCCGTCCTTCAAGGCTTCGCCGATCTCTGCTTTGGATAGTGCCGACCTGTCCTGCTCGCCGTTGGCTTCTCAGCCTCGTGGCTTTCGATTCCGAAGGGCCCTCCCTCACCCATGAGCTGAGGTTCGCCATCCTCCGCGCCATGCTTTTTCTGGCCACTTCGCATCACTGTGCCCTACCCGCTCTGAGCGGCTTCGGGCTGCTCATGACGCTCGCTCAAGGGGGCTGCACTCTTTGTGGACCAACCTCACCTCAACGCCGCAAGCAGCTCCGCCACGCTCAGCCCCTCCGCCGCCAGCTGCTCCCGCACCAGCTCCGCCAGCACCACCGCTCGCCGCTCCCGATCCGCCTGCAGCACCCCACCCCGCACCGCCACCAGCGCCTCAACCACCCCCTCCGGCAGCACCTCAACCTCCCCGCGATCCACCTCAACCAATCGCCCCAGCGCCTGCAGCATCGCCCCACGCACCGACTCCGGCACCTTCCCCAGCACTTTCAGCGCCTCGCTCTCCCATCCTGAATGAGTTTGGCTCGCATTCACCGGCACTTCAGCGCCCCCCGGACGCTCCGGCAGCAGCAGCCAGGGATCGATCCCCATGCGGTGAAGGCGCTGACTGTAGGTGTCCAGGCGGCTCCATGCTGGCCCGTCCTCCCGCACGATCTTCGAGACCTGACTCTGCCGGAAGATCCCCATCGGAGACTCCCCGCGAGCGGTGGCCGAAGCCTCGGCCTCGGTGCTGGCCCGCTCCAGGTCGGTCTGGGTGCCGAACCGGGGCAGGATCTCCTGGTTGAAGCGCTGACACATCAAGGTGCCGAGGAGCGGGGCATCATCCGACATCAGCGTCTCCATCCTGAATGGGATTACCTCAACCTGTATATCGAGCACCACACCACAGCGCCTTCAGTGGTCTGCTTTCACTGGAACCCAAATGGGATTGCGACGTTCTCACCGCAATCTCCGCAGCAAACCGGCTCGTCGGATTGTGCCAGGTGTGCCGTCCGTTGGGGTGCAGCCACAGGTCCCAGGTGACGATGTCGCTCATGTCTCCTCCGAGTCGGGCTCAAGGCTGCGCGACCGCTGAAGTTGTCCCGACCTCCTTCGCTGCGGACCGGGCGTGTCGGACCCGCTGCTGCAATTCGCCCAGGGTGTCGGTGGCGGCCTCGGGGTGGCGGAGCAGGGCGCGGCGGGCGCTGGTGGCGGCGGCGCGGATCTCCAGGAGGCGATGGGCGATGCGAGTGAGACGGGAGTCGAGGGCCTCAGCCTCTGCGACGGCGGTCTGGCGGGTGGCGATGGCGGCCTCGATGGCTGCGGTGTCTTCGTGGAGGGTGCGTGCCCGGCTGAGGCGATCTTCGAGGCGGCTGAGCGCGACTGGATCGGGCTGGAGGCTCTCTCGACTCTCTGAGAGCGCGGTCTGCTCGACGATGAGCGCCTCAGCCTCGGTGCGGAGGGTGCGGATGGTCTCGGAGAGATCGACCCGGATGGCCTGGGGGGCGGCGGTGAGGGTGTCGGTGAGCTGGGTGAGCACCGCGAGGGTGCGGTCGGGCAGGGACTGGACGATGGGTGTGTGGGCCACCCGCAGCCCGAGCCAGGGCTGGCTGAGCAGCACCGTTGCGGCGGAGATGGGCAGGAATGCGCCGAGGTGGAGCAGCATGGTGCCGAACATGTCCGCGGTCTCGAGCGTGGCAACCTCAGGTAGGATGACACCGACAAACATGGCATATGTGAGATTAACGGCGGACAGGATTGCGATGCCGATCCACGGTGCCAGCCGCCGCTCGGTGTCGACACGGGTTCCGAGCAGGGCACCGAAGATGGCCGGCATCAGGGCCAGCGGCAGCAGGAGCATCCCGGCGACGCCCTGGCTCATCTCGAAGATGTCCGACCTCGGGATGGCGTGTCCATCGATGATCGTGGAGAGCAGGAAGCCGCCGAGGTCCTGGAACCAGCCCACCCCGATGAGCAGCAGGATGCTGATCGCCGCGCCGAGCTGGGTGCGCTGGATGCGGTGACCGGCGGTGAGGGCGGGCGGTGCGTGGAGGTTGAGGGCCTCCTCGACCCCGGGGCGGGCCTCGATGGTGGGGGAGAGCAGGGCGGTGATGATGTCGGTGAGGTCGGCGGGGAGGTCATCGCGATCGATGGGATCGTGGGCGCCGTCGAGCTGACGCTGGAGGGCGTCGAGGGCGCTGGCCTCGCCGTAGGGGGGCCGACCGGTGGCGGCGAAGTAGAGCAGGGCGCCGAGGGAGAAGGCGTCGGAGCGGGGATCCCGCCACTGTCCGGCCCAGGTCTCCGGTGCGGCATAGCCGGGGGTGCCCATGGCGGTGGTGGTCGCGGTGTGTCCGTCGGCCATCCGGGCGAGCCCGAAGTCTGCCAGCAGGAACCGGTCGCCGTCGATGAGCACGTTGCCCGGGGTGACGTCCCGGTGGAGGATGCCGTCCTGATGGGCGGCCAGGAGTGCGCCGCCGATCTGATCGAGCAGCCGTCTCAGGTCGGGTGGTGACAGCGGACCGTCCCGGGTGATGCGCTCGGAGAGGGTGCCGCCCCGGATCGCCGGGAGCTGCAGGGCGAGGGCGTCGTCGGTCTCGATGAGTCCGAGGACAGGGAGGATGGAGGGGTGGCTGAGGCGCTGGATGATCTCCAGCTCGGCGTGCAGTCGGCGCCTCGCGGAGGGACGGGCGGCGAGGTGGGGGTGGAGGACCTTGAGCGCGCTCTCCTCGCCGGTCTGCCGGTCTCGCACCAGGACCACCCGCGCCATGCCGCCCTGGCCCAGCTCGCCGAGGATCACGAACTGGTCGGTCAGCATCATTCGCGGATCCAGTGGTGCATTGGGCCGTGTCGGGAGAAGCCCTGGGCGGCGACGATGGGCGCGGAGGAGTCCAGGCGGGCGTAGAGGCCGACCCGGGCGATGCCCAGCGCCTGCGCTCGGAGCACTCTGGCGGTGACCAGCGCGGTGTACGCACCCCGTCCGCGGCCCTCGGGCACCGTGCCCCCGGCCCACAGGAAGCCGAACGAGAGGTCGGGGAAGGTGGTCATGCCCCCGGCAGAGAGGGGCTGGCTGGTGGCGGCGTCGTAGGCCACGAAGCGGTGGACCCGGGCGCTGGGGCCGGTGCAGTCGGCGAGGTAGCGGCGCTGGGTCTCGGCGTCTGGTGGGGACTCGGCGAGACCAAAGGCGGCGGCCTTTACGGTGTTGGCGTCGGAGAGGCGGGCAAGCGTGTCGATGGGGTGGACGATGAGGCCGGGCCTGAGCGATGGCCGATCGCTGTCGGTGGCGAGGGTGTAGGCGTCGTGGCGGTGGGCCAGGACGTAGCCGGCGTCGGTGAGTGCTCGGGTCAGCGCGGGGCGGATGTTCGAGGGGTACAGCTGCACCCGGGAGCTTCGTCCGGCGTGGTGGGCGGCGATCTCGTCGATGAGCCGGGGCAGGTCGGCGTCGGGAGCCCGGAGACGATGCACGGCGTTGAGTCCGTGGGCGCTGCGGGGGTAGGACAGCAGCAGCAGCTCTGGTCGGTCGATGACGGTCAGATCCGGCGGCACCCAGAAGGTGTCCCACTGGGTGCGTTCGAGGAGATCGTCGATGTTCACCTGGCGTTATCCGAGGGCTGCGAGGACCTCATCAGCATGCCCGGATGGGGAGACGGGATCAAACACCCGGGCGATCCGCCCCTCACCGTCGATGAGGAAGGTGACCCGAGCAGACAGCTTGATCGGCCCGAGCTTGTTGAGCACCCCCATCGCTGCGCTCAGCTTGCCGTCGGTGTCCGACAGCAGGGGGTAGTTCAGCTCATACTTCTCTGAGAACGCCCGGTGGGAGGCCACCGAGTCCACGCTCGCGCCGAGGACCACAGCGCCGGCGGCATTCACTTTGTCCATCATCGCGCGGAACCCGCGCGCCTCGATCGTTCAACCGGGGGTGTCGTCCTTTGGGTAGAAGAACAGGACGATCTTCTTGCCGCGGTAGTCCGCCAGGCTGCGGGCGGTTCCGTTTTGGTCGGAGAGGGAGAGGTCGGGCACCGAGGCGCCGACGGCGAGGGGTTTCTTACGGGAGAAGATGGGCATGGTGATGCTTATACGGAAGGTGGGGGTTTTTCGATCACTGGAAGGTGAAACAACTCTCAGAACCCGACCTGCCACTGGTC
>JBLHNG010000779.1:0-4209 GCA_047621685.1 Myxococcota bacterium
ACCGGGTGGGTGACCGTTTTCTGGACACCGGGGTCCAGATCCGGACCTCCCGCATCTCCTGACCGCTGCCTATCTTCACGGTGTCAGCCCTTGCGGGGCACCACACAACAAGGCGGAGCGTGCCTGATGGCATTGATGAGCACCAAAGAGCACCTCAAGTATGTCAAGGGCCGCGCAAGCCAGCTCAAGAGCACCGACGGCAAGGAGATGGCGTTCTGTCTCCTTCGTCGAAAGGGCTCGAAGGATGTCCTGGTGCACTTCGACAAGGTCAGCCAGGTGGCGAAGTACAAGAACCCCACGATGATCCATCGCATCCTCAAGAAGACTGCGGCCTTCAAATTCGCTGAGGCTCGCAGCTTCTTTGAAGACGTCACGAAGCTGGAGTCGATGACAGGGCTTGTGAAGAACCACGGTGATGACGGGCTGGTCTTCCTGAAGACACAGGGTCGGGCCGCAGAGGGGGCGCTCTCGCTGGGACTGAAGCTGCTCAAGATCAAGGACTTCACCTTCGAGGCCTCTGCCACCGCAGCGCTGGCGGACGAGCCGCCCTCCGAGGCGCTGCTGACCCGGCTGAAGGGAATGGCACCCACCCTCACCGTCGCAACCGACATCACCGCCGACCCGGGCAGCGTCTTCGGCTCAATGTCCGAGATGATCGAGGCCCTTGAGGCGCTCCGCGACACCACGGATCCGGTCCTGAAGGCCCTGCGCAGGACCCTGAGCCGGGCCTACCAGAGGCTGAGCGACTGGGATGATGGGGGCATCGAGCCGGTGAGCGATGCCCTGGCGGCCCTGACCGGGGACGACGACTTCACGGAAGAGCTGGCGGATCTGGAGAGCGCCGAGGCGCTCGCGCTGGAAGAGGTGATGGCAGAGCTGCAGGACATCCGGGATGAGAGCGCCGCGCTGCTCAGCCGGAAGGAGCTCGGGGGGCACATCAAGAGCCTCTACGACGCCGGCAGGCTCCTGAAGAACCTCAAGGAGGGGCACTTCCGACTGGCGAGCAACACCCTCGATGAGCTGGGCGGACAGCCTGCGATGCTGGTCAGCTCCAGCGCCAGCTTCGACGCAGAGAAGCTCACCATGCTCAAGGAGAGCACGAGGACAGAGCTGCTCTCCGGCATGTTCCAGAAGAGCAAGAGCGGCAAGAAGATCGCGATCGTGTCGTCCTCCCTGGGTGTGAGCCGGACCCTGTTCAAGACGCTCTTCGCCAGCCTGGGCATGGCCCTGGACCCCTACATCGTCTCCGACTTCGAGAACCTGCAGACCCAGCTACAGGGACTCAAGGAGGCTGCCGAACGAGAAGACCTCGTGGCCAGGATCGCCACGACTTCGTCGGTGAAGGAGCTGAAGCTCCAGACGTGCCTGGACACCCCTGAGCTGCTCGATGCCATTACGCGCTTCGCCATCGAGGACTTCACAGTCGATAGCATCGGCTTCCTGATTGCCGCACGCAGCCTCACCCCGCCGACCTCGCTCCCCGATGCGCTTCGGGTCAGTGGAAGCCAGGCCATCTATGAGACCTACATCGATCCCGGCGCCCCGCAGAGCGTCAATGTCCACTTCACTGTTCGGGACCCTCTGGGTGAAATGGCTGAGAAGGCCGAATACGGAAAGATGGACTTTTCGGCCGCGGCCGCCGGGGTGGCCATCATGTTCTCCAGGGATGCCCATCAGCGCTTCATCGTTCATCCGATTCTGCACGAGGCCATCAGCGACTCTCCGACCCTGCTCACACTCTTTGGCATCGACTGAGGAAGACACCATGGCAACCAAAAATGACCGCAGACTGCTGTTCCTTCTCTCCGCTGTGCTCGTCGCTGACGCCGGCGCCGATGGGGTGTCTGCCAGCAAGCGTCGGGTGATGAACCTCCACCTCCGCCAGCGCTTCCCCGGGCTTGACCTGGCTGGGCGCTGGGCGCTGGTCGGCCGGGCGCTGCGGGGCATGCCGGAGATCTCCGACGGTGTCGCGTTCCTCTCGCTGGTCGAGAAGCAGAGCCACAAGCTCGCGCAGGAGCTGGACGAGGCAGAGCAGCGGGAGCTGATGCTGATGCTGCTGGATGTCGGGATCGCAGACAAGCCGGTCCCGGAGACGGTCGAGCGGGTGCTCCGGACCACAGCCCGCCCCCTGGGCTTCGCCGACACCCTGCGCATGCCCGCCTGAGGGCGCTACCAGGCCTCTCCTCCATGTGCACCAATGTCGCTGATGGTGCCGTCAACATCCAGCAGCTTCGAGTCGCCGGCATCGAGGAGTGCGGAGGATGGATGGACGGAGGTGGAGGTCCCACTCAAGTGACTCCGAGGAAGTGGTGCTCAGGAACGCCGGGTCCACACTGATGTTGCCGTCAGAGCCGGTCTGGTCAGCCATGTTCAGGACATCCACCGAGTGCCCCCGGATGTTGCTGTGAGACAGCGTCACGGTGCCTTCGCCATCATCGTAGATGCCTGCCCCTCCTCCGTGCCCGAATGACCGAGGGGGAGCCGCTGATCTGTCGCACGACGCACCACGTTCGCTTCGCACACCTCAGCCCCGACCGGCACATGAACCAGGCGGTCTACGCCGAGATCAGCGAGCAGGAGCGGGTCCGCTGGATGGCGCAGAGCGGGATACTGCGGCGATGGCGGGCAGCGGGAGTCCGACAGCTGGTTGCCCGGCAGGCCATCACCTACCGCCACGCCCTCCGTCCGCTCCAGCGCTACACCGTCGACACCCGCGCGGTCGGAATGGACGGCAGACTCCTGCGCTTCGAGCAGCACTTCCTGGTCGGGGAGCAGGTCTGTGCGCTCAACGAAGTGACGCTCATCTTCGCGAGCGCTGATGGCGCGTTGTCGCCGGATGCTGCTGCTGCGATCTGTGCGGAAGGGATGACCTCACCGCTGCGCGTGGTCGACTGGCGGGCCGAATCCTTCCACGAGTGAGCGTACATGGGCCAGGGAAAGAGGGCTTCCCGCGATCAGCCGGGTCTGGCATAGGTCAGCTTTTACCTGCAGTCCGTGCCGACTGACAGAACGATGAAGGATGGAGGCTGCTGTGCGGCCCAATATGGTCTGAGCATCGAATCTGAAGGATCAAAAGATGTCTCGACTCGCGCTCCTGCTCGCCCTGCTCGTCCTCCCAATGTCTGCTTCTGCGGACACCTGGCGCGTGGACAACGTCGATCTGCCTGAGACGCTCGGGGAGCTCCTAATCATTGGGTTCAGCATCACCGCGACCAGCGGCAGCAGCAGCGTCCAATTCGCCAGCAAGACCGCCCAGCTCGACGCCAACGGCAACACGCCGTGGGTGACTGGGAAGGATGAGAGCGGACTGAGCTACCGAGCCCGCATGAGCAAGGGGAGCCTCGAGGTCGAGATGACCGAGTCCGACCGGAGCGGCTCGGTGACGAAGGTGACTGCTACCCTCAACAATGCGGAGGGCGAGCGGCTGGTCAGTGCCGCGTTGACCGAGACTGCCGAGCGTGCCCAGGAGCAGCGCGCAGTGGTGCGGTGAGTCTGTTGGTGTAGACGGCCCCTACTGCGCTCCCTCAGCCCACTGCCGAAGCATCGCCGCCACGCTCTTGCCCTGGGCAGTGGCGGAGCTGGGACCGTACCCGCCGGCCAGCAGGTGAACCAGCGGCACGCCGGCGTCTCGGGCGGCCTGAAGGACCATCGCATCGCGCGTGACCAGACCATCCACCGACATCGCCAGTCCGGCGAGGGGATCGTCGCTCAGCACGTCTGGCGGGTAGGCAGAATAAGCAGTGTTTCTGGCCAGTGCGCCCGGTCCGAAGCCGTGCTGGTGGGGGTTGTCGGGTAGGAAGATGGCCCCCCGCTCAACTCGCTCTGAGCGATGCAAGGGCTCAACGAGCTATAGCTCTGCTCGCGCTTTTCAAGCCGGTCTAATGCTGCCCTCATACCAGCCTGAAAACAGAGCTATCGCTGACTCTGACTGAGGTTCAGCGCCGCTCAATGCCAGGTGCGACCCCCTCCAACCCCGCTGTGGAGCAATTCCAGTCCGATGGATTCAAGGCGTAGACGCCGTTGAGCGGAGGCTTCGTAGGGCAAAGAAGTCCGCTGGTGAGCCTCGGGATGGAGGAAGCTCACTCAGTGCCTCTCATTGTATGCCGCTCCAGGTGTTCGGCCGTTACGGGCCATACTACCGGTCGTAGCTATCATCTGAGAAGACTGCTTCGTAGAAACCGGTGTCGCAGACGATCTGGTGGCTGTTTT
>JBLHNG010000780.1:0-4208 GCA_047621685.1 Myxococcota bacterium
ACACGATGCCGTCGGGCGTCACCTGGGCGTGGCCGGCATCGGGCGGGGGCGGATCGAGGATGAACTGTGCGGCAGGGCGGCCGAGTCGAGTGCCCATCGGACCGGGCAGCGGCGCGGCGTGGCCCTGGATGGCGATGTGCTTCACCCCGCGCGCGATGAGCGGGGGGAGGGCGTGGAGCAGCACGGTGATGTCGTCGTCTGCGGACAGGGACAGGCTGACGGTCAGGCGGATGTCCTCAGACCAGCGGGAGCTGGGTGCACACCAGAAGTCCGTGCGAATCGGGAGGAGGTCAGCCTGAGTCAGCGCCTCGATGTAGTCGGCCCTGGGATCAATGGGGATCAGATCCACCGTCAGGCCCGGGACACCGAGGGGGCTGTCGGGGGCGGCCGGAGGCGGGGGCGGCAGGACGCGGCGGATCGGGGAGATGGTGATGCTGGCGACACAGAGGATGGTCGCGAGGCGGAGGAGTCGACCGTCCCCCCGGCAGGTCGGCAGAAAGACGAGGGGCAGCAGGGCGAGGGCAGGGACGAGCTGGGTGATGCGGGCGGCGAGGGGGTAGTCGCCGCTCAGCAGCGCAGTGAAGGCGTGCTGCTGGACGACGGTGCTCAGCCCGGCACTCAGCCCGCCGACCCCCAGGATCCCCGCACCGAGGAGAGCCCCCCGACCGCCGAGGGTCGCCAGACCCGCCGCGGCGCCGAGGAGGAGCGGCGTGGTGGGCTTGAGCAGCTCGATGCACATGCGCAGCAGCCCCACGTCGGTGACGTGTGTGGGCACATAGTGCGCCTCGAACTCCAGGAGCGTGCTCCCCCACACCCGAGCGCCGACAGCCGGAATGCACAGCATCAGCGCCAGCACCGTCGGGCCGAGCGTCTCCGAGCGACGGGCGAGCCAGCCACCGCAGAGCAGCATCAGCGGCAGGGTGGTCGCGAAGCTCTCTGCCATGCCCCAGCGCACCGGAGCCAGCCCCACGATCAAGCTGGCGAGGGCGGCGGCGAGGACGAGGCGGAGCGTGTTGCGGTTGAGCACGCCCCATCATCCCCCACAGGGCCGACGCTGCGCTATCATCGGGTGGTGGATGCTCCTGTAATCAGCCTCGTTGTGCCGATGTTCAACGAGGCCGAGATGGTCGAGGCGCTGATCGAACAGGTCAAAGCGACGATGGCATCGGTGCCGCTGTCCTACGAGCTGATCTGCATCGACGACGGCTCCAGCGATGGGACCGGGGCGCTGCTGAGAGCGCGCACCGATGTCGTCCCGGTCCTGCTGTCGCGAAACTTCGGAAAGGAGCCGGCGATGGTCGCTGGGCTCACGCTGGCCCGGGGGCGCGCGGTGATCCTCATGGACGCCGACCTCCAGCACCCTCCCTCCCTCATCCCCGACCTGATCGCAAAGTGGGAAGCGGGCTTCGACGTGGTCAACGCCGTGAAGTCCGACCGGGGGCAGGAGTCGCTTCCCTATCGGCTCGCCGCGAGCTCGTTCTACCGGATCATCAGCCGGGTGATCGGCCAGGACCTGCGCAACCAGTCCGACTTCAAGCTGCTCGACCGGCAGGTGGTGGATGCCCTGCTGGTCTGTGAGGAGCGCAATCGGTTCCTGAGGGGGCTGGTCGCGTGGCTTGGTTTCTCGGTGGCGGAGGTGCCGTTTGTGGTGTCGCAGCGGGCCGGGGGGCAGACGAGCTGGTCCTTCACCGGGCTCGTCCGCTACTCGACCCAGAGCATCGTGGCGTTCTCTTCCGCCCCGCTCATCTCCATCGCCTGGCTGGGCTTCATCACCACCGTTCTTGGTGTTTTGCTCTCCGCACAGACCCTCTGGAACTACGCCAGCGGGGTGGCGGTGGATGGCTTCACGACGACCATCCTTGTGGTGCTGATCATGGGCGGAACCATCCTGGTCTGCCTCGGGGTGATCGCGGTGTACCTCGCGGCGATCTACGACGAGCTGAAGCGCCGGCCGGTCTTCGTCGTGCGCACACCCCAGACGAGCAGCAGCAGGCCGCTGCCCAGAGAGATCAGCAGCCCCGCGGAGAGTCCGTCGGGCCAGTAGCGCAGGGTGACGAATTGCGCGCCGGAGGGGAGGGGGATCGCCCGCTGGTAGCCGTTGGCGATGTGGACATTGGCGGGGGCGCCGTCGATGGTGGCCGACCAGCCGGGATCCCAGGTATCGGTGAGCACCAGGAGACCAGACGCGCCAGTGACGTCGAGGGTGAGGAGGTGATCGCTGTGCTCGGTGACGGTGACGGGGGTGAGGGTCTCGATGGCGTCTTCGGGTGGCGGGGGCGCGCCCTCGGTTGCGGGCATGGCGGGGTGGTCGAGTCCGCCGCGGAACATCCACTCCGCCGCGGCATCCATGTCCGCGACCGGCTGCCAGGATCCGGCCACATACGCTCGGGGCAGGGCGACGGTGTTCTCGTACAGGTACAGCGGGGCGTCTCCTCGGAGGACGAGCCCCTCGCCGGTCACCGGGAACCGGGTCAGCAGGTAGCGGACGGCGGAGCGATTGAGCTGGGCGTGGAAGGCTGCCGGGACTGCGGGAGACGCCTGAGTGGGGCGGGTGGTGGTGTACTGGTCGGAGAGGATCGACCCGTTGTAGCCCTGCCAGAACGCCGCACAGCGGTAGTGCACCATGCGCGCATAGCCAGATGGGGAGCGCATTCCCGAGAGCACCCCGCTGCTGCCCAGCGGGAGCTGCCAGAACCCCCGGTAGGTCTCAAAGCCGTTGCGAAAGCCCTCGGAGGCGAAGAACGCTTCCTCCCACAGATCGAACTCCCCCATGGTGTAGACCCGCTGCGTCCCCGGGCTCAGGGTCGCCGCGATCGGGGAGGGCTCCGACCAGGGCGCGACGTCGTCGATGGGGATGCGTGGAGACTGGTTCCAGGTGAGGTCGACGAGGCTGAGCGCGACGAGGGGCAGCGCAATCCACGGACGCCTGCGAGAGATTCGGGTGAGTCCGACCGCACCGAGCACGGCGAGGGCGAGGCTGGCGGTCATCAGGAAGCGGGTGGGGAACCGGAACAGCTTCATGCCCGGAGTGATCTCCCAGAGCATCCGGTAGACCGGGGTCAGCGGACCCATCACCAGCACCGCGCTCAGCAGACCCGCCGCCACCCAGAACCGCATGCGCTTGTCTGCAACCCCCAGCGGTGCGAGGAAGAGGGCCACCAGCCCGCAGTAGCCATAGTTGCCCCACGGGATCGTGTTGCCGCCGATGGTGTCGAAGGTCTCCATCGAGCCGACCGCAGGGGGGTACACCCAGGTCAGCAGGTCCAGCCAGCGGTAGGGGTAGGCGGCGGCGTACTCCCAGGTGGGGGCGACGGTGGCGAGGGACTGGCCGGTGAACTTCGCCACCGGGAGCAGCTGCACCGCGGAGAGCCCGGCCCCGAGGATCACCGCTGAGAGCGCAGACACCGCGATGCGCACCCGGTCTGGAGATCGCGGCAGGGCCACTGCGGTCCGGGCGCCGAGGAGCAGCAGGGCGATCCAGGTGATTTGGGGGTGTCCGGCGAGCAGCTGGAGTCCGAGGAGCATGGCGAGGACAATGCCCGCTCGGGGACGTCCGGCGATGAGGCGCTCCAGGGCGAGGACCATCCAGGGCAGCAGCGCAGCGGCGGCGTGCATGTTGAGGTGACGGAAGTGGGAGATGCTGAAGCCGCACCAGGCATAGACCACCGCAGCCAGTGCGCTGGCGGTGGCGGAGGCGCCGTAGCACCGGGCCAGTGCCGCCGCTCCGGTCGCCATCAGCAGCATGTCGAGACCGAGCGCGACGTTGAGCGCGGTGAAGGGCTCCAGCAATGCGAAGAGCAGGAGGTGTGGCGGGTAGAGCCCTCCGGCCTCGATCTGGGCGAGGAAGGGCACCCCGGAGAAGATGTCCGGCATCCACAGCGGGAAGTGCCCCGCCCGGAGCGACTCTCCGAGGAACGCCCGGTACGGCAGCTGGCTGTGCAGCAGGTCGGAGATCCAGATGTCGTGCTGGATGATCGCCCCGCCCGCCCATGCCAGGCACGGTGCCACCGCGATCAGCGGCAGGAGGCGGATCCAGAGCGGCTCACTCACGGAACAGAAGCCCGGTGAGGAGGTAGGACTCGGCGGTCATGATCGCCTCGGCCACGATCTTGCTGGCCACCAGCCCGCCGAGCAGCGACACGCAGCCGTAGACCACCCACGGCGAGATGGCGAGGTTGATCAGGTTCAGCATGAGGCCTCATGCTGAA